>JAJZLX010000322.1:0-12262 GCA_021850555.1 Pseudomonadota bacterium
TCTGGCGAGCCGCGCGATAAACTTGGCGAGTTCCAGGTTGTCCACCTGGAACGGGGTGATGGATTCGTTCGAGTTGCCGCTGAACGGATAGACGCTGCCCCACGATCCGGCGCACCAGAAGAGCGCATCGATCGGATACGCCACGTTCGCTGCGACAGCATCGGCGATGCATGCACTGTTGGCCGCGAGGCTGCCGAATAGCCCTGCCTCTGGGCTGTACAGCCCCGCCCACAGATCGTTCTGCCAGGTAGGATCGAGTTCAGTGACGTACGCGAGTGCGAAACCGCCGCTCGATCGACATCCGAGATCCTTGAATGCGGAGAAGAACGAGAACAGCGGGTATTTGTACCAATGGACCTGCATGCGAGTGGATCCCGAGGTCCCGAGCGCACCCTGGTCGCTGCCGATGTACGCCTGCTCACTGTTCTCGAGCGAGTAGCCTGAGAAGAGGCTCACGCCGCCGAGGGACGCTGCGCACCCGGCATTGCGTTCGATTTCCGCGATATACGTCGGCTGCCAGTAACTCACGCCGATTCCCGGAGAGGGGATACCGAAGACCCCTGGGCAGACGCACACCGGCGGGACGTACATCTCCGGCGGATTCCCGTTCGGTCCGGCCTGCACGCCCATGATGGTCAATGGAAAGAAGTCGTTCCAGTTCGTGTCCGTGATCGGATTGAATAGCCGACCGTGACAGACGGTGGGCGCGAGTGCAGCGAATGCAGCGCTCGAGAACAAAGTCGCAGCGAGCATCACGAACAGCCATCGGATCACGCGATGTGGGCAGCGGCTATCTCTGGTTGGCATGGGCGATCTCCTTCTGCGCTGGTGCGCCGTTCTGCGCGAGCTCTGTCCACGCGGCCGCGAGCTGCGAGACTGAGTAGGGCGGTCCGAATGCGGTCATCCCGAGCCGCAGTCGCTCTGGCCCTGAGCCTGGATAGAGCAGAGCTGGGACAGCGAACACCGGAAAGCGTGCGAGCATTGCATTCGTCGCCTCGAACACCGGCCGGCCCCAGGATTTCGTCAGCGGTTGAGGGTCGTTGCCGTCGACATCCACCGGCATCAGTCGATCTGGATACTTCTCTAGCGCTGCGCGCACGAACGCGCGTTGCGCCCGCGAGGCCGAATCGAAGAACAGCATCGCCTGCGTGGGGCGATCAACCGATAGCGGATTGAATCGCATGCCCGCCGGGTACAGCACTGCCCAGTACCACTGACCTTTCTTGTTCTGTCTTGGAGCGAGGATGTTGTGGCTGAGAATGATCGAGGGATCGATCCAGCGGGTGGTCGTGCTGCCGATGGTCGGAATATCTCGTTTTGGCAGGTTCTCGAGATAATGCTCCGCCGAGTTGCGCAGACGATTCTCGACGTGCGACCAGTTCACCCTCGCGGCCTGCTCGGCGAGGAATTTGCGCATGTCGATCTCGATGATAGGCCAGGTCTTACCCTGTACCCCGAGATTGGTCGCGCGGACGGCGCTCGGCGCGAGGAGGACGAGTCCTGCTGCGATCGATAATATGGGCTTGATGCTCACTTCTGTTTCAGCTCGATTTTGGAAATGTCCACGCCTAGAACGCTCGAACTGATGGAGATCTCTCTGACGAGCCTGACGTGGCTGATCTGCAGCCGCGCATGGATCTCTCTGATCCCCACTCCTGACGCCAGATCTCGGAGAATCTGCGCCTGCGTCGCGGTCAGTCGGCAGGCGTACTGCTCGAACAGCTGCAATCGTTCATTTTCGAGCGATGACTCGCCGTGCTCGACCGTGAGCGAGTTGTGATCTGTGGGCAGGTCTTCACCTTCGGTTGGCGTCTCCCTGCCCGCCGGCTCGTCATCCTGTCCATCATCCGTTCTGTGGTATCGCTCCATGTCCTCCCAGGAGAACGCGCGCGCGAGTATGCTGTCAGGTGCGTAACGGGTCCCGTCGGCCCTTTTGCGATAGCCATTGCCTGGCAACCTGGCGACATTCTGTATTTCACGCCTGGTATGCAGTGCCGCGCGTAGCGCGATACTGTACGCGTACTTCAGTACCTGTTCCGGCTCGTACCCACGCTTCACCTTGTTCAGCGCCCATGCCACTCGAATGTCCTGTGCAGCGTCCTCTTCTAGTTCCTGTGGCACTCTCGCCTTTCTCAGCATCGACTTGATGACTCTGAGCTCGAGAGGTTGCGTGCCCCTGTGCGCTCGACAGGCGAGCAGATAATCGAGCACAGAGGCGTCCGCCGATAGTTCCGCCGGCGGATCGAAGTCTCTCAAGCTGTCACTCGCCTTAGCCATCTTCTACATCGCAGCGGCCGACCTGAACGTCAATCGGCTTCGCTGCTCGACACGTTCTCCTTCATGTGCTTCTGGAACTCCTTGTCCCCGCCCATAAAGTGCTCGAGCATCTGCTCCATGAGATCTCCCAGCTTGATCTCCTTGCCATATTGCTTCTGATACAGCTTCTGGTACTGCTCGAGCTTCTTCCACGTGCTCTGGTGCAGGCCGACGGGGCGGCGCTCGACCGGATCTTTGTCCGGCAGTTTTCCGAGTTTCATCGAATGTCTCTCCGGTTACTCGACTGTTTATTGATCGTCCGAACGGCGCTCGCCGCCCGGTACGAGGTGAATATACCCAGTCGTCCAGGATAAAACCGGGGAAGTTTCCGACGATTATTCGGAAATTGGTTTCCCCGCCTCATCGAGCCCCCGGCTCTTCAGAACATCGAGCCAGCTTATCTCTGTATAGCCTCTCCAAGAGAATGGGAGCAGGACCTCGCACTCGGCGAGCACGATGCTGTCGAAGAAGAACTGATCCTTGATGCCGTGCGTCCGGATAAACTTCTCTATCCCCCCCGTGATTGAGCGCTGGTGCGCATTTATCGTGAGATACACGAACACGATGCGGTGCAGCATCAGCTTGCGTTCGGCGTCCAGCCAAGTTCCGGACTTCATTGCTATATCGAGAATCTTTTCCCTCTCCTGTGGTGGTTTGTAATAGTTCTCCACCTCTATCCAGTCGACGAGCGTGATCTCCGGGTCGTAACCGCGGGTCGCGCCCTTCGCCAATACCAGTCCATCCGGAACTTTCCTGAACTTCTCGACGAACATCTCTCTCGAGATGCCGCCGTGTCCCCTGAAGATTGCATATTCACCGTAGGCAGTGAACCCCTCGATCTCTTTCTCGATCAAGTACCGTGTCCCGACCGTCCGGTGGAAGAATTGTGGCCCGAATACTGATCTGATCCCGGTCCCACTTCTCACATCATCCTTATCGTCAGGATCTAGAGCGGCGCCGAGCTTTCGCGCACCGATTGGTGTGAGCAGATACGAGAATCCGCCGAGCGGATTGTGGACGCGTGTGATGTCGTTGTTCCTGAGTAATCGAGCGCTTGTACGGCCGGCCATAGTCGAGGCCACGACTTTGGATGATCGCGGCCACAACGATCGCGCTACGTCCGAGTGACGCACGTGCCCATACCTGCGCACCAGGTCGAGGAACGCGAATTCGTTATCGAACGCCAGTGCTCTGCCATTCTTTCCTGTGTTCACGATCAGTCTCCATTTCCGTACGAAAAGTAGGATAGTTCGGTAGTACTTCTCTCTGTACTACCGACCTGTACTTGTCACCGTTTAATCACAGTCGGGTACCGGGGGCCTGTACATCCACCTATAGCAATACGGACGCGAAATTATATTTTCCCTTTTGGATCAATATCATGCGATGCTTTACGACTTAGGATAAAATCAAGTGGTTAAATCCACCTCCAAGGCCGTTCCGTGGAATGTTGGGTCGTGGACTGGTTTTATCTCGTATTTCCACCATTTCCACGGTTCAGCTACGACCCTTGGCGCGCGTGTGACGGCCCCCATCTTGAGCAGCTCAGACTGTTCTCCCGCCCCATCCTGGGCGCCCTTGCTTCGAGGCTAAATGGCCGGTTTTACTCAAGTATCCCGAGCCCACTTCGACAGCTCGCGAGCCCTTGGTTTCGTGGTGGATTGCCCGCCGGAACCGAATATGGGCTGATCTCCCCGCGCATCTCGAGCAGTCGCCCATAGCTCGATTCCTGCCAGAATCGAACTCTCAAATTGACCTGCGGTGCGATGGTCTTGCCTCGTGCAGGCATTCCGATCGGTCTTCGTAGTGCTTGCCCAATAGCCCGAACTTCCCATCCAGCGAACTCTCAAAAGGACCTGCGGTGCGATGGCCTTTCAAATCCGACGAATCGTCGGATTTCTGCTGAGCGCCTTGGCGAGATGCCGTGGTAGTCTCGGATAACCGGGACGTTTTATCCCTATAGGTGCTCAGGCGGATAAATAGGCAGAGGCGCTCGTGCGATACGTCACAGTCTTCGAGTCGGGATCGGCTCTCTCTGGTCGGCTACGTTCCGGTCCGAGCGGCACATGCGTCTTGTCGCGCCTAGCGTGCACGCCAGCGAGGTGTCCTCCCATGCCATTCCCCCCACGGTCTTTTCTCCGCGGAGGCGGTCGCTATGAACGAGCAAGGTGATGCCCGGATCGGCTCTCCTACTGTGGAGAGTGGCCCTGCGGGTGCACCGGTGAGCGCGGCTGGCGGCGGGTCTGGCGCCGAGGTCATCGGCACGATCGAGAAGGTCGTATTCCACAATCCGGCGAACGGCTACTTCGTTTCGCGTGTATCTGTGAAAGGTAGTTCTGGGCTCACGACGGTGGTGGGGTACTCGATGCAGATTACCCCTGGTGAGCGTCTGACTGCCCGCGGCGAGTGGGTGACCAGCGAGAAGTTCGGTCGGCAGTTCAAGGCGAGCTCGATCACGCGCGAGACGCCTCAGGATACCGAGGGACTGTCCAAGTACATGGCGAGTTCTCTCGAGTCTGTAGGTCCCGGGCTGGCGGCCGCGCTTGTCGAGCGATTCGGCGCCGAGCTGCCCGAGGTCATCGAGAAGACTCCTGATCGCCTGCGCGAGGTGGAGGGGGTCGGGAAGAAGCGCGTAGCGGCGATTGTGAAGTCGTGGAACGAGAAGGCCGCCGAGGCGAAGGATCTCGCGTGGCTCTGCGGGATTGGGCTTTCGGTGAAGCAGGCCGGTGCGGTACGGCAGCTCTACGGTGAGAAGGCGCGCGCGGCGATTGAACTGAATCCCTACCGGCTGGCGGATGATGTATCCGGGCTCGGTTTTCTCAAGGTCGACGTGATGGCGCGCAAGCTCGGGATTGAGGCCGAGAGCGGTGAGCGTGTAGATGCCGCGGTGCTCTACTGCATTCAGCAGGCAGCCGATGCGGGTTCGTGTGCGGTGGGGGCCGAGGCGGGTGCGCGCCAGGCGCTGAAGCTGCTCTGTCTGAAGGATGGGCCGGTGGTGGCCGAACGGATCCGCGGGTCGATCAAGCGGCTGGCGCAGGTCGGGAAGGTCGTGGTCGATTGGTCGGCGGGCGAGGTGTGCTTATTCCCCCGGTGGCTGTACGAGGCTGAGCGCGAGGTAGCCGCGGCGCTGATCGATCTTCGCGATACTCCCTCCTACGTACGGGTCGATGACGTGTCTGCGGCGGTATCCCTGGCCGAGGGCGAGCTCGGCATCACGCTCGACCCGCGCCAGCTCGAGGCTGTGTCCCTTGCGCTCAAGAGCAATGTGATGGTTTTGACCGGTGGGCCGGGTACTGGCAAGACGACGATCACCAAGTCGATCGTGCGTGCGTTTCAGCGCGTGCGGGTGTTCGAGCAGGGCGGTGCCGGCACGAACGGGCGGCGCTGTTCGGTGCTGGTCTGTGCGCCGACGGGCAAGGCCGCGAAGCGCGCTTCGGAGGCGATCGGGTGTCATGCGGTGACGATTCACCGGGCGCTCGAGTGGGGTCCTGGCGGGCCGAAGCGCGATGCGGACAACCCGATCGAGGCGGACGTATTGATTGTGGATGAGGTGTCGATGGTGGATGTGCCGCTGATGCGTGCGCTTCTCACTGCGATCCCCCGCGGGACGAGGCTAGTCCTGGTCGGCGATCGCGATCAGCTGCCTTCTGTGGGCCCCGGCCGGGTGCTCTCGGATCTGATCCAGAGCGGGGCGCTGCCGGTGGTGAAGCTCGAAGTGGTGTTCCGGCAGGCGGCTGCGAGCCAGATCATCGTCAATGCGCACCGGGTCAATCACGGCTCGCTCCCGAACATGGGGATGGATGGCTTGGAGGCCGGGGGCGACTTCGGGTTTTTGGTCGAGAGCGAGCCGGAGAAGGCCCGCGAGCGGCTGCTCGCGCTCGTGGCCGGGATGTGCGATCGCGGGTTCGACCCGGTGAAGGACTGCCAGGTGCTGGTGCCAATGAGGAAGGGCACGCTCGGGACCGATCAGCTGAATGTCGAGCTGCAGCGGCTCTTGAATTCCGGCCAGCGGCTCTCCATTCCGTTCCAGGGCGGGGCGCTCGCGAAGGGCGACAAGGTCATCCAGATCAGGAACAACTACCAGAAGGAAGTGTTCAACGGTGAGATCGGGTTCGTGCAGGAGGTCGATCCGCGGGACGGCAGCTGCTACGTGCTCTACGACGATGAGAAGCTGATCGGATACTCCAGAGAGGATCTGAAGGAGATCCGGCTCGCCTATGCGCTCACCATCCACAAGAGCCAGGGGTCTGAGTTTCCAGTGGTGCTGATGGCCATCGCGCGCGAGCACTTCGTCATGCTCAAGCGCAACCTGATTTATACCGGCATCACCCGGGCGCGGAAGCTCATGCTGCTGGTGGGCGATGCGCGCGCGGTCGCGCAGGCGGTGAAGGACGACAGCCTCGATGAGCGGTACAGCAAGCTCGCCGAGTGGCTGCGCGAGCAGGGAGGGGCCGATCAGACCGACGGCGGCGAGGGTGTCGGGGATGGAGGTTCCTTATGAGTGTCAGGACGGGCCGGGCGCGCCAGTTGCACTCGCGCCAAGAGACGATGCCGGGATACGAGACGGCGGCATGGGGCGGGGCTCGCGTGCGCGTAAAGTCGCGCGCGATCGATGCGGGAATTAACCCTGAGGGGCTGATTCGGGCCGTTCGCGAGGGCTGGCAATCGGCAATCAAGGCGAAATCCTCACCCGGGTACATAAAGACGCTGGTCGTGCGTTTCGTGCGCGCGAGCGCATTGGACGTGCCTGGGTCGATCTCGATCGACGATGCACTCGAGCAGAGATTCGAGGTCGCGCTCGAGATCACCTGCGGGGTCTGTCGGGTGCGGTGCGTCACGATCCGGCCGTACTGGCCGGAGCTGCGCGATGCGCTCGCGCCTGAGAATGTGCCCAAGGAACTTCGGCCGTGCGAATCGATCGTGCACATGCCGAATGAAGAGGTGCTCTGGGAATACGTGCAGCGGCAAAGCGCGTATTCTTTGGCTGAGGTGTATGCAAGACAGTGGATCACGCGCTTCTCGCGTGGGGTCTGCCCCGAGTGTCAGGCCGCGGCACGCAAGCGGATCATCGCCCGTCTCGAGGGGTTGCGCGGGGTTATCCGGGAGAACGCGGCACGCCGTGAGGCCCAGCTGACTGCGGAGCGGACCGCGGCAGCCGAGCGCGTGCGCCGAGTGCGGGAGGAGCAAGAGCGGCGCGAAGAACAAAGCCCACCCTATCTTTGCGTGAGCGCGCCGCCAGGGGAGCTCGGGGCGCAGGTGAGCGCGTGGATCCGCCGCGGGTACAAGGTGTTGGGCGCTCCGGTCTGCGTCGAGGGTGGGATCGCGCAGGCGCTGATCCACCCCGGTATGATGCCTGAGCGCCAGGGTGGAACAGGCTCTCCCGAGTTGTCGAATGGGGCGAGTCCGCCCGCCGCCCTACCAGGGCCTGCGCGCGCCACTGCTGCGATGGGGCCGCAGGAGAGTGCGCTGGGATCGCCGTGGGCGGACATCCTCGATCGCTCCATCGAGGGGCTCGGGCTCAGTACGCGCAGCCTCAATTGCCTGAGAGCCCACAACATCCACAAACTCAAAGACCTGGTGCAATGCACCGAGTCGCAATTGCTCAACATGCAGAACCTCGGCAAGAGATCGCTTGCCGATATCACCGCCGCGCTCGGGCGGCTTGGTCTCAAGCCCGGCACGCTCCCCGCCGTCCCGCTGCTGCTCGAAGGCCCGCGGGGATGCGCTTCCTAGCTGCGGCTAGCCCTGCGGCGAAGTGGCGCTCAGAGCCCAATTTCCGTTCAAACCGTCGGATTTATCCGCTCGCCTGGGATAGATGTACGGGTTAGACTGAACCTGACACATCGAGAATTTTTTGCCGCGACGCGCGCGGATCGTTGGCCTGAACGATGACGCCGAATAGTCTGATCGGCGTATTAAGTGAGAGATTTTCTCAAGATGTCGAGGACGGGAAGATGGTGGGTGGGGGTGGGGTAGAAGCTTCTGGCCTGGGCGGCACGCGGGTTTGCGTGAGCTGGCCATCGCCCGGATGCAGAGCACGCGGCTGCGGAGGAACGAGTGCTGTGCGCACGAGAGGCGGCGAAGCGTCGTGAGACAGAGCCCAGTGCCCCTTTGGGTTGGAGGATTTTCGATGAGCAATCAAATTCATCCCAGATTTCAAGCCCGCTCGCGCGCGCGGATGGGGCTGAGCGTGAGTTTTGGCGCGCTCGTCACGCCGGTCGTGGCGTCCGTCCTGCGGGGGGGTATTGCCCGCTGGAGCGGTGCCGACGAGCTATTACTGGGGCGGGGAATTTATCCAGGCGGTGAGGGCTGGGTACGGGGGGTACTTGCTCGCCGCCGCAGGAGTGTTCATCGCGGGTGTGGTTGCTGTAGCCCGCGTCTTCCCGCGCTCGAGGTGGGGTTTCCTCGTCAACGTGACTGTGAGCTTTTCGCCTGTCGTGTGGCTCGGTTTCTTCGACGAACCGCTCGCCACGCTTGCACGCCGACCGGTCTTCCCGCTGTGGACCTCCGTGACGGTGCTCGTGTTCTTGCTTTGGGCGCCGGTGATGTATTTTCTACCTTCGCTATTGAGTTTCTGGGGCGCGCGTGAAGGACATCGGAGAACACCTTGAGGCGAACTGAACGCACGCGAGTGATGTGATGGGCGAGCACAGCAAAATCGAGTGGTGCGAACACACATTCAACCCCTGGTGGGGGTGCTCGAGGATCTCTCCTGCCTGCGATTATTGCTATGCGGCCACGCACGCCCATCGGCTCGGCTTCACGGCGCTGTGGGCGGGCGAGCGGCGCGAGTTCGGCGAGAAGCATTGGCTGGCGCCGCTGCGTTGGAATGCGCGTGCGCTGCACACCGGCCGCCGTGAACGTGTCTTTTGTGCCTCGATGGCCGACGTGTTCGATACCGATGCGCCGGCGGGCGCGCGCGAGGTGCTCTGGGGTCTGATCGAGACGACCCCGGCGCTCGAGTGGCTTTTGCTGACCAAGCGCATCGGGAATGCGGCGCGCATGCTGCCGGCGGCCTGGCTCGAGGCGCCGCGGCCGAACGTGTGGCTGGGAGCGACGTTCTGCAATCAGGCCGAGGTCGAGCGCGATCTGTGGAAGCTGCTCGCGGTGCCCGCGGTCATCCACTTCGCATCCTTCGAGCCATTGCTCGGGCCAGTCTCTTTGCGGTGGCTCCCAAGATGGGTGCGCGAGGGGCGTCCGACCGCGCTCGATCCAAGCGGCCATACCGATCACCTGGACGGGCTGCGCGGGCTCGACTGGGTGATCTGTGGGGGCGAGAGCGGGCCGCACGCGCGGCCGATGGATCCTGCCTGGGCGCGCACGTTGCGCGACCAGTGTGTTGAGGCCGGCGTGCCCTATCTCTTCAAGCAATGGGGAGAGTGGCTCGGCGGCGAGGTCTTCTCGAAGGAGGTCGACGGGACGATCCAGGGCGGGTTCTGCCGGCATCAGGACGGTACCGAGGACGTGCACCGCGGCGCGCAGGACCACTGGTGGAGTGGGGATGCGTTCAGCGGGATGCTGAGTTCGAAGGTGGGCAAGCGCGTCGCCGGACGAACGCTCGACGGGCGCACATGGGACGAAGTTCCGCGCGTGTACGCAGGGCCGGCGCCCTCTGGTGTTGACCCCGCTGACCCGTCCGACCTCGAGCGACAGTTGTTTTGTCCGGTCTGATCTGGCGGTGGACCGGAGGTTTCCGAATCGGCGCCGGTTTTGCCCGTCCTGAGTCCGCATGCTCCGACCGAAGTGGATTTCCGAATAAACATCGGATTTATCCGTTCGCCGGCCGAGCGCGGGGAGTTAAACTGAATGAGTGCATCGGGATATTTTGTCGCATCCTGGGTGACAGGATGGCCGCAGGGAACTCATGCAGTCCCCGGCCCGCGCATTTTCGATTCCCGCAATCGGACGTGAACTGTATGATGACAGCCAAAGAAAACCGCCGCGCGAATGTCAAGAAGCTCGTCGAGCAATACGGCGGCCAAGCCGAGTTTGCGAAAAGGATCGGGAAAGACCCGGCGCAGATCAGCCAGTGGGCGACGGCGGCCAAATCGCATCGCGGCAAACCCCGCGGAATGTCAGATGACATGGCCCGCTACATCGAAAGAAACTGCGGACTCGATCGCGGTTGGATGGACACTGACCATAACACTTCGTCGGGAGCGGCTCCCTACAGAGTGTCGTCCACTCCACGTTCTGCTGAAGACGGTGGTGAAGCTGACGTATCGAGCGCTCCAAGCGTCATCAAAGGTCGCAAAATGAGGCTCCGAGGGGCACGATCGGAGAAACGGCAGGACCCCCCCCCCAAAGAGAGACCCCTGCGAAGGCCAGAACCGGGGACGGGAAGAGTAAGGGTCAGCGCATTGCCGAACTTCGCAAGGCTATGGGGTGGAGACCGGCCGAGCTCGCCAGGCGCGTCGGCGTCTCACGGATGACCGTCTGTCAGTGGGAATCTGGGGCGATCAAAGACATCAAGAACGCCACGTTTAGCCGGCTGGCCCTGCTACTGGGCTGTTCGGAGAGGCGTCTGGCTACCGGGGTCGACGAGAGAGATTCTCGGCATGATGATCGGGCGCGAATGGAGTTCTTGAATCGGATGCGTGCGAGCGTGCAGTTCACTCCGGATAGGAAGTGGACGGTGTGGTACAGCCACAGGAATCGCGTTTTTCTCAAGCAAGGGAACACTCTGCGGGCGACGATCGATTCAGCGAGGGAGTCGCTAGGGGAATGAGCCCGGCGGCGCCGAAAAGCGGGGGCATCCGCTCGCGCGCTGTGGAACGTTCTGCGTGCGAGGGATTGCTGCAGAAGCTGCTCGCGGTGCGTCTGCCTGATGTGTTCAATCCATGGGCGGACGTCGATCCTATGGACTTGTCGATCAGCGCGCCGGCTCGCCGCCTCGAGCGGTTGCGCGCACACTTCGCAGTGCGGCCGGCGGTGGTGCTCTGCGGAGAGGCGCCCGGGTATCAGGGGTGCCATTTCAGCGGCATCCCGTTCACGTCAGAAGCGCTGCTGTGCGAAGGGGCGATCCCTCGGTGTGAGACAAGCCCACGGCTGACCACCCGTCCTCGCCCCTGGTCTGAGCCCTCCGCGCGGATCGTGTGGAAGGCGCTCTACGAATTCGGTCTCGCCGAGCGCACGGTGCTCTGGAACACCTTCGCGTTTCACCCGTACAGGCCTGGCGAGCCCTATACCAACCGCACCCCGCGGTCCGATGAGATCGAGTCGAATGCCGAGATCCTGCGCGCAGTGCTCACTCATTTCGTGGACCAGGGGGCCGCAGTTGTCGCGGTGGGGCGGGTGGCCGAGCGCACGCTGCAGCGGCTCGGGGTCACCGTGCGCACTCAGGTGCAGCATCCCGCGTACGGCGGTGCCCCAAAGTTTCGCGCCGGGCTCGCAGAGCTTGCGCGCGAGGCGATCGGATAGTCCTGTGGACAGCTCTACTCCGGCAGCCGAACAGTTATCGCTCTTCGATGCGGTCGTGGCGACGTACGAGGAACCCCGATGGGCAGTTTATTCCGACGGCGGGTGCGCGCCGCACAATCCCGGGCCTTGCGCCTGGGGCGCGGTGATCGAGCCGCCGGACGGTGAGTCTATCGAGCGCAACGGGTTCCTCGGCCATGGCACGAATCAGATCGCAGAGCTCACCGGGGCGATCGAGGGATTGAAGGCGACCCCGGTTGGCGCTTCGGTGCTGCTGGTGTCCGACAGCCAGTACGTGATCAAAGGCCTCACCGAGTGGCGGCACGGCTGGGAGCGGCGAGGATGGCGCAACAGCCAGGGCGATCCGGTCGCGAACGGTCACCTCTGGCGCGCGCTCTTCGCACTCGCCGATCAGCGACGGGTGCAGGCGCGATGGGTGAAGGGTCACGCGGGACATCCGCAGAACGAGCGTGCGGACAAGCTCGCCAGCCAGGCGCTCGCCGCGGCGCGACTGAATCGGCACGAGGTA
>JAJZLX010000322.1:12272-25060 GCA_021850555.1 Pseudomonadota bacterium
GCGACAGCAGCCCGCGCGTGACTGCCGGCCGGAAGATGGCGCGGTGGACGTGCGGTTCGGACAGGTCGGCATTGCGCGCGTGTGTCTCGCGTGCGCGGACCCCGCGGTCATTCTGCGCGATCTGGCTGAGCGAGTGGCGGAAGCGCCGGCGTTCTTTCGCCGTACCGCCTCTGCAGTCGATCTCTCTCGGCTCGGCCGGCAAGTCTCACCGGATGAGTTTCGGGCAGTGCTCGCTGCGGCACGCCGCGCCGGACTGAGAACCGTGGGCATCACGAATGTGCCGCCAGGCGAACCCCCGCCGCTCGACTTGCCCCTGTTTCCGCCGGTACGGGAATTCGGCCGTTCGGACCGTGTCTACCCCGCCGCCCATGATCCAGCGCCCAGCAGCCAGATGCATCACCAGCGAGTGCGTTCAGGAGAGCGTTTATATGCACGCGGTCGCGATCTGATCGTGACCGAACCGGTCGGCGCGGGGGCCGAGGTGATCGCCGACGGCTGCGTGCATGTCTACGGCGCCCTGCGCGGGCGGGCGGTGGCCGGTGCGCGCGGCGCGGTCACGGCCCGGGTGTTCTGCCAGGAATTTCGAGCCGAGCTCGTGTCGATCGCCGGCGTGTTCCGCGTGTTCGAGACGCTGCCGCCGGAGCTCGATGGCAAACCCGTGCAGGCGTGGCTCGAGGGGGACGAACTGCGCTTTGCGCCCCTGGGGCACACGGCGTGAGCGATATCCCTACTGCAGGTACCAAACCCCATCGACCGGATGCCCCCGCCCTGGACAAGCCGTCGCTTAGTCCGGTGGAAGCGCGCGCGGCGGCGCAGCTGCGCCGCCAGGCGGTTTCATCAGAAATTCGAATAGCGTCTCGATCCGCACGAGCCGGCGTTCATGGTCCTCGAGCCTTGCGGTAGCCACCGCGTATTCTTTCGTCAATCGCTCCACCCGCTCGTTGAGCAGGACGACATCCTTGCCGTAGCGCATCACGTCGGATAGCAAACTCATGCGCTCGCACTCTGCTGTGCGAACAGTTCCTGCAGACGAGCAGCTGCCTGCTGATTTCGCTCTAGCCACTCGAGGGTCTGTGTTCGAACCTGGTTGCGCACGGAGCCGTCTTCCAGGCGTGCGAGCTTGGCGCCGTATACGGCGAGACTCTCATCGACACGCGCGATTGTTTCGCGCAGGCTCGCATGGATCTCGTCGAGCAGCGCCCGTGCCTGAATCTCGTCTTGTTCCGAAGACAGCGCCAGGCGCTCCGGGTCGTAGGCCTCGATCGCCCGACGCACGATCTCCGTGGCCGGCACGCCGGCCTTGCGGCCGAGCGCGCGCACCTTCTCGATGCTGCGGCGCGGGATGAGATACTGCTGGCGCAGCAGGGCGCTCTTGCCTTTCTGCGCGGCGCTCGGCTTACCGACGGCTGCTGTTTTCATGGTTCAATTATACACAACGCATTACACATACACAAGTCATACACATCTATGGTGCTGTGCAATGATCTGGCGAGGGTAGCCCTCTACCATGGGATTATGTCCTTTTATGGGAATTCTATAAATCAGCAATCCACCCGTCTGACTACCCGTCCTACGCGCACGCATCCGAGCGGCGCCGGGGTCCTCCCTCGAGCACGCGCGGATCTTGAAAGTCAGGCGGTGAGAGGCTCGCCGAGCAATTCGGCGGCAGTCATCGGCTCAGTCGGTGGGGTTCATGGGCCGCTGGACCACCCCCGGAATCGGGTGATCTCCGTGATCGACGACGGAGCGGCGGTTCCGGCCGATCTCGAGCCGTACCCCGGGCGGCATCACCCATATGTGGTACTGGTTCGCGGTGTCGACCAGGCGCGACTCGGCCGGATAGAGCTCAAGACCCTCGCGCTCCTTGCCGCAGAGCTGGTTCTTGATCTTCTGGAAGTGCCGCCAGTCCCGACAGGCCTTCCGGTCGATGCGGCGGATCGAGAGGTGGGTTGCCCCTTGCGCCATAGGCTTTGCGATGACGACGTACAGATCGTTTATCCAAGTTTTGCCCGCGAGAAACTCATCGTCATAGACCGCCCGAATTGTCCTCGAGGTAGGCCTCTCGAGGCGGCCCAGGCCGCAGTTTCCGCCCGCACGCATAGCACTCGCCGGCGGGCTCTGTGCGCTCAGTCGTGAGAGAAGTTCGCATCATCAGTGGAAACCAACCTGTGGAGCACGAGGTTTCGCTCAGCAGATGAGACCACGCTTCAGCGCCTGCTCGATCCTGGATGCCTCGATAACTTCGAGGCCCTCCATCCGCGCACCCGCGGCGCCCTTGGGCACGATCGCGCGCGTGAAGCCGAGCTTCGAGGCCTCGCGCAGCCTGGGCCCGATGTCGCGCACCGGGCGCAGCTCGCCGGCGAGCCCGACTTCGCCGAAGGCCACGAGGCCCTCGGGCAGAGCCCGCCCCTTCAGCGAGGAGAACACCGCGAGCAACGCCGGCAAATCGGTGGCAGGCTCAGTGAGGCGCACCCCGCCGACGGCCTTGAGGTACACGTTCTTCTCGAATGCATCGAGCCCGGCGTGTTTGTTCAGTACCGCGAGGATCATCTGCAGGCGGTTCACATCGAGCCCCGTGGCGAAGCGGCGCGGGTTCGGCGCCTGGGCGCGCTCGACCAGCGCCTGCACTTCGACGAGCAGCGGCCGGTTGCCCTCCATGGCCGCGAACACCGCGCAGCCAGGCACCGGTTCTGCGTGCTGGGTGAGAAATAGACTCGAGGGATTGGAGACTTCCTCGAGGCCGCGCTCGCCCATGGCGAATACTCCGATTTCGTTGACCGCGCCGAAGCGGTTCTTCAGCGCCCGCAGCATGCGAAAGGCGGTCCCGGACTCGCCCTCGAAGTACAGCTCTGCGTCGACCATGTGCGAGAGCACCTTGGGGCCGGCGAGCGTGCCTTCCTTGGTCACGTGCCCAACGAGAAACACGGGGCAGCCTGAGCTCTTGGCGTAACGGGTGAGGTGCGCGGCGCACTCCCTCACCTGCGCCACTGTGCCCGGGGCGGACTGGAAGTCCGGGTCGTAGACGGTCTGGATGGAATCGAGGATCAGCAGCTCGGGCCGCTCGGCGTCGAGCAGCTCGTTGATGCGCTGCATGTTGATCTCGGTCACGATCCGCATCGGGCTCTCGAGCACCCCGAGCCGCTCGGCGCGCAGTGCGATCTGGCCCTGGGACTCCTCGCCCGTGACGTAGAGCACGCGGCGCTCGCGCGCAAGCAACGCGCCGGATTGCAGCAGTAATGTCGACTTGCCGATCCCTGGGTCGCCGCCGATCAGCAGCACAGAACCTGCGACGAGCCCGCCGCCGAGCACACGGTCGAATTCGGCGATGCCCGTCGAGGTGCGCGGCAGCTCCTCCGGCCGGCAGTCCGAGAGCGAGCGGACCGGGGCCAGCGTGCCGCTCCAGGCCTCGCGCCGAGCAGCCCCTTTGGTCGCACGCGGCATCGCGCGCTCTTCCTCGAGCGTGTTCCAGGCCCGGCAGTCCGAGCACTGCCCATTCCACTTCGGATGCTCCGCGCCGCACTCGGTGCAGCGGTAGACTGTTTTTGCTCTGGCAAGCCCCATCGGTGGCTACTCCGCGGCGCGGGATACGAGCGCGAGCGCAGAGCGCAGATCCGCACACTCTGGACAGTCCTCCTGGTCGCCGTCCGTGGAGGGCTGCTCCTTCAGGTGCCGCCCGGTACCTTCGCATTCGGCGCATTCCAATGCGCATCGCTCGATGAGCCCCACGAGTACCGGGATGGCCGCTGTGAGGCGTGTGAGCCGCGCGTTCTCGCGCTTCAACCCTTCGAGCTCTTCGGCCGTGAAAGGGAACCATCGCTCGAGACTGCTGTCCTGGTGCCAATCGGCAGGCAGAGTCGAGAGATACTGCTCGGCGGTGTAGATTCGTCCTGTCCCCTCGCATGTCGGGCAGGTCGCGTTAGGATCGCTCCAGCCCACGGTCTCGTCGTAATGCTGTGGCTCTAGCCCATTTCCTTGGCAGTGCACGCAGAGTATGCCGGTGGGTCTCTGGGCGCTCGAGAGCAATCGCTCGAGTCCGGTCATACCTCGCCTATGCTCTGCGCGGCGCTTGGCCTGAACGTCGTGTTTCCTCAGTTTATCCATTTCCCCTCCGATCGTTCTCAGCGGGCCGGGTCTGAAATCGCAGCGAGCTCGGCTCGGGCCCATCGCACCACACGTGCCAATGCGCAGCGCTTTCCCTCGTGCGACTTCTCTACGAGATCCCTGCGCAGCTGCTCGAACGCTTGACGATCCAGAGGCTCGTAGCTCCAGAGCTGACCCGACAGCCGGCTCCACCAAGACGCGCGGCCCGGCCCGTGTTTCTTGAGAAATACGTACACCCCCCAGCCCACGGCCGCCGCAGCGATGAGCCGCGCTACACCGCAGTCTGCCGGCGCGAGTGCAGCCGCCAGTGCCATAAAGATCGCCGCGTAGAGCATCGCCAGAAATGTCCGCGGGGCAGGCATCCCGGCGTGCAGGCACTCGATCGTGTCCAGGATCGCATTGAGATCCCGCAGTCTTCCGTCTACCTTTTTTTTATCCATGCCTTTGAGCTCTCCTGCTGTGCTTTTAGATCCCATTCTTATATTTTATCCTGGCCTCGCCAGTCTGACCAGAAAAAGGCTCCGTTAATTTCCGACGAATCGTCGGATTTATCCCCTCGCCAGGCGCGGGGAGCGGGGTTATCCTGAAGATGTGCGCGCGGCGGGCATATTCACGGAAAAATGGATGAGGCGCAGGCTCGAGTACGATCGGCGATGCGGTTTTTTTCTAGAGAATTGACACTTTCTACAGGACGATCAACGTGTTACAGCGCATCGGATGCGCTATACCCCGAAAATCGCGGGGACGAGAGGGCCCGGCTTCATCGCCGGCACGGTTGGCATGATGCGCTATACCCCGAAAATCGCGGGGACGAGAGGGCGGCGGACCGCGGAGGTTGTGCGGTGGTCGATGCGCTATACCCCGAAAATCGCGGGGACGAGAGGGGCCACGTAGTCATAGACCGCCCGGAGGTTGATGCGCTATACCCCGAAAATCGCGGGGACGGAAGGATCTGGCGGAGGGCTGACCTGATGTCCGTTTTCCCTGCATACGTGGGGGCGTGATAACCGGGGCATCTCGCCCCGGTTTTTTTTATTTCTTGGAGCCTGAACGCTTCAGCTTGTGTGCGGTGAGGGCGGACCGCATTTTGGAAGTTTCTCCATATAACTCCAAGGAGCTCTAGCGATTTACCGACTCAATTTCCGAGTAATTCGTCGGATAAAATTTCTGGCGTCACGGCCCACTTTGCCTATAGTATGAAACCATACAGGCTTTTTTCTGGAGTTGAGCGTTGACCCCAATAGAGTTCGCATACCAGCATTTCGGCCGGCACATCGCCCCCGAAAACCCAACGGCCTGGCTCTATCAGCCCGGTCTGCTCCTGCAGGACGGCCCGCGCCGCGCCGCGGGGACCCGCAATGCAGGCATGGGCGGGACTATCGTGTGGATCGGTGAGTCCTGCGTGAAGGTCTACGGGCCGGATTATCGGGATAAAGGCTACCCCGCGAGCGGAGACTCCAAGGAGGGACGAGTCTTTGTCACCAACATGTGCCTCAAAGTGCCCGATGAGCCCTGGATTGCTGTGATTTTCGGCAAACCGGGCGCGGATCCGGCCAAGCTCGTGCTGAACGGCGTAGGTTGCTCGACCGTCGCGTATTACGACACGAAGCTCGGGGTGCGCTGGTTCGAGCCGAAAGCGCTCGCGCGGGCCGCTGCCGGCTTCGATGGGCTCAGCGTGAGCGAGGCTATGGATACGATTCGTATCGTCGAGGCACAGCGAGCCGTGAGGCTCTATTCGTACGAAGTGGCGCCGCATGACCTTGTGCGCCTGGAGAAAATCCGTGCGAAGTGCCCGACGGCTGTGCGCGCAGCAGGAACGTTCCTGCGGGCCGGGACGATGCGCGCCGGATTGCTCTCCTCTTATCTCAAAGAGATCCGTCGTGGTTCATGAGACTGTGATCAAACTCGAGTCAGTGCCGAAGACTCTCTACGAGCTGCACCATCGGGTGTGGCGGATGCTCGCGCGCTCGAGCGAGGAGCCGCGGGATTTTCTCTACGCCCTCGATCACGATCGCGGTGAGCTCTATGTGCGTGCCGGTAGCACTCGTGAGGGGCTCGGACCGTGGCGGGAACTCGAGCCGCTCGTCGAAGGCCGCAGGTACGTCGCAGTTGGAGCGCTCGTGCTCGATGCCACACGTACGCGGGTGCGAGGCCAGCAGGCCCTCGGCTGGCGCCATCCGCTGGTGCTCGAGCGACGCGTGCGTCCGATGTTCGAGCGGTTCATGCGTCTCGAATCTCTCTCGATCTCACCAGCGCGCGCCGAACCCTTCGGCAAAAACACGGGCCAGGATATCTATTTCACTCCGCTGCGAGTGCGCGCCAAAGGGACCGTGATTGACGCTGAGGCCGCCAACACTGTGCTTCAGCAGGGTATCGGCCGCGCGCGGGCCTTCGGGTTCGGAGCGCTGCATTTTATTTCAGAGGACTGAGGCTCCCATGACCGAGGCATTTCGCGTTACCGCAGAACTTTCTACGCCGCTGATCCTCTCCGGCGATACCTATCTCACCCTCGATGCGCTGCTCAGCGGCGTGCTGTTCGAGGAGACCGGTAGCGTCGAGCGGGCGCTTACCGAGATTCCACTCGAGCGCACTCACGGGGTGTGGCACGGCTCGAGCGTCTTTCTGGACTCTTGCGCGATTCGTACCACCGAGCCGTTCAAGTCCGGGCTATCGATGCGCGATATCGACTCCGGGGCGCTCGAGCGCCTGGCGCTGGGTAGAGTCAGCCGCGGCGCGCGGCGCGGCGAGATCGCACAGATCGATACGGTTCGAGGCGCGTACCAGTCGTCACTCGAGTGCTACAGCGCCTACCGCACACCGCGAGTGTACTGGTACGGCTACGGTCGGATCGATGCGGCCGAAGAGCTGCTCAGCTGTTTACCTGCTATCGGCAAGAAGCGCCGACAGGGCTACGGGCAGGTCGCGCATCTCGAGATCGAGCCGATCGATGAGGATCTCTCGCTCTCGCGGATCGTCGCCGGCGAGCGCGTCGCGATGCGGCCGATCCCGCTCGAGGACTGGCAGCATCTCTACCCCGACGCCCCTGCATCTTCGATCGGGTGCACGCGGCCAGCACCGCCGTACTTTGAGGGTGAGGCGCACCTGTGCGCGATCCCGCCGGCGCGGGAAGTGTTTTGGAGCAAGCACGACAAACGGTTTGTTTTTTAGCGCAGACCCTGCGCGATCTTTATTCATCACAATCGAGGTTATCCGTCATGCGTAAAGTCATCGTTCTTAAGGGCGAAATCGTCGCCGAACAGCCAATCTCATACAGCGTCCCCGGCGCCCCGAAGGGCGCCGACCACAAGCTGCCGCGCCTCGGCAGACAGCTCTACCTCACTGCGTCCGGACTGCGCGGAGTGCTGCGACACGCGGCGACTGAGATCGTCATGGACATGATCGATGCCGATCAGGCGCGCTCGAAACTCTCGCTCGATGACTACTTCCTGCTCGCTATGGGTGGGGTGAAGGATGCGAAAAACCCGGCGCAGAAGAAAAAGAACGGCAAGTCCGCAGAGCCGAGCGACGAGAGCGCCGAGGGCGATGACGCGGAGAAGACGACCGTGTCGGAGGCGGATATCGTGCGTATGGTGCGCGCGAATCGGTTTGCGCGGACTCGCAATCCCCTGGTGTGCCTGTTCGGCTCGATGCGCCACGGCGTGAGCGGCTCGCTTTACTGCGCGCATGCGATCGCGCCGGAGTCGACCGATTCCACCCGCGTGCGTCACGTTCGTGCAAACGACTTCCAGCGCGACCCGAGTGTGTTCGACCGGCTCGAGAGCAGCGTGCTCGATTCGTTCATCGCGCGCCAGGCTGATGCGGCCGTCCGGTCCGAGGGCAACAAGCGGATCAAGGCTCTCGAACAGGAGCAGAAGAAGTTGCGACGCGGGGACAATACCGCGCGGCTGAAAGAGATCGAGGCGGAGCTCGAGGAGATCAAGGCCTCGCTGCCTTCCGACGTGCAACTCCAGCTGCCGAACATCACCTACGAGGCCATCCCCGCAGGCACTGTGTTCGCGCACGAGTTCACGCTCTCTAACCCGACGGATGCGGAAGTGGCCCTGTTTTTGCGCGCGCTCGATCGGTTCGCGCTGAACCCGCTGATCGGCGGTCACCGCGCACACGGCCTCGGCCGGGTGAGCGGGCACTGGAGCGTGCGGATGCGACCGGCCGGCGAGCGCGAGTTCGCCGATATGGGCGAGGTGGCGTTCGCTGGTGATTTCACAGGATTGAAGCTTACCGGTCGTATCGCTGAGTTCTTCGCGAGCTGGGATGCGCAGAAAGATGCGCTCGATTTCACCGAGGCCGGGATCGCCGCGGCGTGACCGCGGAGGAGTTTCCAGGACCCGAAGACCGCATGGATCTCGATAGGAGTCTGTCATGTCTAAGTTGATCGCGTCTGAGGTTATCGTGGCACACGGCCGTGCGGTTGGACTGCGGCGCAACGCTGTGCAGGGTGAGTATGCAGATTACGTCCAGCGCGGCATCGCTGCGGCACGCAAGGAGGGCTACGGTCAGTTGCTGGTCGAAGCCGAAACCGGTACCGGCAAGACGCTCGGCTATCTCGTTGCGGCCGGGCTCGACTGTGCGCGCAACAATTCGCGCGCAATCGTGGCTACGCATACCGTTGCGCTGCAGCGACAGATCCTGCGCTTCGAGCAAAGCGGCCGCATCTGCCCGGAATGCGACATGTCCCGGGCGCTCACGATCATCAAGTCGGCCACCGGCAAGCAGCTCACCGCGGGCCTGCGGCTCGGGATGCGAAATTTCCTCGATACTGACAGAGCGCTGCGGGCCGCAGAACGCGTGCTCGGCGCAGGCGGCGTGAAGCGCGAAGTGCGCGCGCAGGCCGAATCGTTCGCGGATTGGGCGCGGCTCAACCCCGGAGCTCAGATCCAGTCGTTTCTCGAGGAGGAGGGGCTCGCGGCTCTGCCCGGAGGGCTGCTGTTCGAGGATGTGTGCGTTACGGGCGCGTCGCGCAAGAGCGAGGTGTCTTATCTGAAGTACCTCGAGCACGTCGCCGCGTCCAAGCGTGCCGATATCCTGGTGACCAACCACGCGATGCTGATGACGAACTCGGTGCGCGGGCGCAACCGACTGCTGCACGCCGAGGACGATGACCGTGAGGTGTGCGCGCTGATCATCGACGAATGCGACCGGTTCGAGCAGGCCGCGCGCTCGGCGACGAGCGACCTGGTGCCGATCCTGCCGATCGCGCAAGCACTGGCGGACTTAGCAGGATCGCACGCGGGCAAGAAGATCGAGAACGCGCAGGCGGCGGTGGAGAAACTGCGCGCGATGCTGTCCGATCTTCGCGAGCACGGAGACGATGAGCGCGAGGAAGAAGTCCAGTTCTGGGACGAACTCGAACCTCCTGTCAGGCTGCGCGTGCTCAAACAGCTCACCGCCGCCTACGAAGCATTGGTCCCGTTGACCGACGTCAAGAAGAGCGCAGATGAAGCGCTGGAGTCGATCCAGAGCTATACCGAAGCGCTCGGCAACGTCATCGGGCGGATCGGCAAAACCTCCGCGGATACCTCGAGCGATGGGGTTGTGGCCTTGCGGTGGTCGCCGACCCGCCACTACCCCTCCATTCGCACGTTCCGGCTGCGGCCCGCGCGCTTGCTGAAGCGCATGTGGGATGTGTGGGTGAGCGGAGATGGCGAGGAACAGGAGGAGGACCCGTGCCGGGCGAAGGCGCTCGTGCTCACATCGGCTACGGTCGGAATGCCTTCAGAGAACGGCCGGGTGAACTTCACTGAGATGGCCACGGTGTACGGAGTCTATGGAGAGCGTAACGCCTGCCATGCGCTGAACGCCTCGGGCGAGGGCCAGTTCGCACCGCCGAGATTCGGCGCAGTCGAATTCGTGTTCTCACACCCCAGCGCCCCGCCGGTGTACCTCTCCGAAGAGGAGGCAGATGAGGGGCATCGAGAGCTGAACCCACAGTGGGTGCAGTACACGGTCAAAGGGATCCTGGCCGCACACGCGCGCGGCGGGCGTACGCTGGTGCTCACGAACTCGTACCGGGCTACCGAGGCGATTTGCGACGCGCTGCGCAAGGCCAAAGGTGCGATCAAGCCTATCGAGAAGACCGCAAGCACGAATCAAGAGATGTGCATACGAGCGTTCGTGTCCGATCCTAATGGCGTGTTCGTCTCACCTGGCGCTTGGGAGGGATTTGACATCAGCCAGCGCATCGGCCCTGACGGAAAGAAACTCGGCAACGCGATCAAGCATGTGGTGGTCACCCAGGTCCCATTCGCCGCGCCGGACGGCCCGTTCGGCAAAGCGCTCGATCGTCACCTGCGCCGGCGAGGATACAGCGAGTCTCAAGCGCGCGGACTGCAGTTCAATCAGCTCTTTGCCGAGGCGGTCCGCAAGTTCAAACAGGGCTTCGGTCGCGGGATCCGCGGGGCTCAGGACAGCTTCACGCTCTGGATCACCGACCCGCGCTTCCCGCGCTCTGAGCTCGCCGGAATGCTGCGGACCTCTGGCAATACGCAGCGGGTCGAGACGAAGTTGAGACTCGCGATCCCGAAGCGCTTTCGCGTTTCTGTTGACGGGGATTCGCCCTGGGACTGCGGTAGCGTCCTGATGCTCGACGGCACAGTGCTCGACGCGGACACACTCGCGGAAAAAGCCGACGCTGCGTGAGCATGAGTGACAACGTTGCTGGATTCGAACAGAACCGCAGGAGTTAGTCATGCTGGCTACATCTGAACTTTGCGCGGTGCATGGCCGAAATGCGCTTCACTCGATTTCGGCTGCTCCCGAGCGGGCACAGGCGGCCGCACCTGTGTATCTATCCACTTTAACTCTTTCCCCGTCGCATCTGGCCGCGGCGCGCGATTTGGCGAGTCCGTACGAACTGCACCGCACTTTGGCGCGTGTTTTTGGCGATGCCAAGCCCGGAGCAGACCGCTTCCTGTGGCGACAGGAGGACCGCACGATACTCGTGCAATCAACGACGCGGGGTGACTGGGAGACGCTCGAGGAAGGCTATTGCGAGGCTCTCGAGACGGATCGAGCGAGAGCGCTTGCGGACGTGACGGCGCCCGACGCGCGTTGGGGGTTTCGTCTGAGTGCAAACCCGACGGTGCGCCGCGGCGGCCAGCGCGTCGGGATCGCGCGTCCCTATGAGGCGCTTCTGTGGCTGCATCGGCAGGGGCTCAGCGGCGGCTTTAGGATCGAGCATGCTTCAATGCAGAAGATCGAACGGCTCGAGATCCACAATGCGCGTACCCAGGCGCGCATGCGGTTCATCCGGGCGTCTTTCGAGGGGGTCCTTACTGTGCGCGATAACGAACTATTCGGCGCGGCGCTCGCGCGCGGGCTCGGACACGGCAAATCCTTCGGGATGGGGCTGGTCGTGCTGACGCCGGTTTGAGACGAGGAGGGACGGGCGCGTCGTGAGATTGTTGCCCATAAAAGAGCGGCGGTTGTTTCTCTTCGTTGGCGCGGCCCAGGTGGACGTGCGGGACGGCTCATTCGTCGTGTCGAGGACGGACGGGATACGTACGGCCATTCCACTGGGCGCCCTCGCATGTGTCGTCCTCGAGCCGGGTACACGAGTCTCGCACGCAGCGGTCGCACTCGCCGCGCGAGTAGGTGTTGTGCTTCTATGGATGGGCGAGGGTGCGACGCGGCTGTATTCGGCCGGCCATCCGGGAGGTGCGAGTGCGGAAAAGATTCTGCGGCAGGCGGCTTGCGCGCTCGATCCGGCCCGAAGGCTGCGCGTGGCGCGTGCGTTTTACGTGCGGCGATTTGGCGTTCAGCCTCCGCCGTGCCGAACTGTTGAACAATTGCGTGGCTTCGAAGGCATTCGCGTTCGCGAGGCATATCAGCGCCTCGCTCTCGTTCACGGCATCGAATGGGGAGGGCGTGAGACTGAACGCAGAGAGTGGTCCCGTCAAGACCTACCGAACCGGTGCCTGTCGGTCGCGAACGCTTGCCTCTATGGTCTAGTCGAGGCAGCGGTTCTCGTGGCGGGCTATTCACCTGCTATCGGTTTCGTGCATTGGAACCGGCCGCTCGCTTTCGTCTATGACATCGCGGATTTGTACAAATTGGAGACGGTTGTCCCGGCTGCGTTTGCTGTGGCCGCATCCTTCCCCACACAACCGGAGCGGGCTGTGCGATGCGCCTGCCGGGAGCGATTTAAGGACAGCCAGCTGCTGAGAGGCATGATCAAAGATATCGAGAGCGTTCTGGACCATGGTGGTGGTAGTTCTTGAGAATGCACCGCCCAGGCTGTGTGGGCGGCTGCGCTTGTGGTTTATCGAGATGCGGATTGGCGTATACGTTGGGGCTGGCGGAGGGGCTTTGCGCGCATTGATATGGGCGGAAATCGAGCGTGAAATTGGCGACGGCGGCGCGCTTATGATGTGGCGAGCGCCCGCAGAGGAGGGGTTCGATTGGAAGGCGACAGGGCCTGGACAGATGCCGTGGAGCGACTTCGACGGGTTGCGGTTGCCGGGCCATATGTTGAGATAAATTGGGGGATATCAGTGGGTTAAAGGAAGGGTTTTCCCCACATACGTGGGGACGGAAGGGGTGACGCGGCGCGTCTGCTCGGCCTCGCCCGTTTTCCCCACATACGTGGGGACGGAAGGACAGATAGATCAGGCACACGACCCACGGCAGCGTTTTCCCCACATACGTGGGGACGGAAGGACTGTCTGTCA
>JAJZLX010000464.1:0-421 GCA_021850555.1 Pseudomonadota bacterium
ATCGCCATCACCCAGGATCGGGCTGCCGCGCTCG
This sequence comes from Pseudomonadota bacterium, assembly GCA_021850555.1. The sequence continues at coordinate 35 of JAJZLX010000464.1, forward strand.
ATGAGGCGCGGATCCTCGAGTCGCAAGCCCGCGCCCAGGCGCTGCGGAGTCACTTCATGACCCCGAGCACCCCGTATACGCCTGAGCCGATCAACCTTTCAGGCAATTGATCGCGCGCTTGACGGACAGGCACCGGCATCGAGCAGCGAGATCCCGAGTGAGTGACCCCAGCAGAACCTCATGAACAATCTCGGCGTCATCGACCAGTTCACAAACGTCTTCTCCCGCTACATCAACAGCGGCTTCGGACTGCTTTCTCCCGAGGTGCACTACCTTACCGCAACCCTGGTCACGATCGACCTGACGCTGGCCGGACTCTTCTGGGCCATGGGCGGGACGGATGACATCATCGCCCGGCTCATCAAGAAGACGCTCTACATCGGGGCG
>JAJZLX010000464.1:431-4245 GCA_021850555.1 Pseudomonadota bacterium
ATTTCAGCTCGCTGTCGAGCATTCTGCTGCGCTCGTTTGCGGGACTTGGGCTCCTGGCTTCGGGCTCGACGCTCACCGCGGAGAATCTCCTGCGGCCGGGAGCCCTTGCTGCGGTTGGGGTCGGGGCTGCGCATCCGATCCTCACCCAGATGGGCAATCTGGTCGGGTTTCCCGGACTTTTCACCAACTTCGACATGATCGCCGTGCTCGGGCTCGCCTGGCTCGTGGTGATCCTGAGTTTCTTCATCCTCGCCGTGCAACTTTTCGTGACGCTGATCGAGTTCAAGCTCACGACGCTCGCCGGGTTTGTGCTCATTCCCTTTGCGCTTTGGGGCAAGACGGCCTTTCTCGCCGAGCGGGTACTGGGCAGTGTCGTTTCCGCTGGCATCAAGATCCTCGTGCTCGCGGTCATCGTCGGCATCGGCACGAGTCTCTTTGGGCAATTCACGGTGCCGGCTGGGCAGACGCTCACCATCGACAATGCGCTCGCCAGCATGCTGGCCTCGCTTGCGCTCCTTGGGCTCGGGATGTACGGGCCGGGTATTGCCACGGGGTTGGTCGCGGGCGCCCCGCAGCTCGGTGCGGGTGCCGCCGCTGGCGCAATGCTCGCAGGCGGTGGTGTGGCGCTCGCCGCGGGTGCTGCCGCCGCAGGCGTTGGAGTCGGCGGCTTTCGTCTGGCGCGCGGAGTGGCCTCCGCAGTCCGCTCACAGGGCGGGCGGGGGGATGACGGTGCGATGCCGGGCGGGCCCTCGGTCGGTTCCCCAGGTGGGTCCTCTCCGGGTGGTGCCGCGCGGCCGACCTCGGGCGCGCCGGCCTGGGCGCAGCGCCTTCGCTCGCAAGTCTCCCACGGATCGAGAACGGCGGCGCACACGGTGCGCGCGGCCGATCGGCCGGGCAACGGCCCGCACCCCGATCTCAGTGACAAGAGGGATGGATGATGCCGTTCAAGCGAGCAAGTGTCCGCTATTCGAAGACCCCGGTCCCCGAGACTCCGTACCAGGCCGCCGCGCAGCTCTGGGACGAGCGGATGGGCGCCGCGCGAGTGCAGGCCAGGAACTGGCGACTGATGGCCTTCGGGTTGCTCGGCCTGGCGGGTGTACTTGCCGGCGGTCTTCTCTGGTACTCCGGCCGCTCGACCGTCACGCCCTACGTTGTCGAGGTCGATCGCACCGGCCAAGTGCTCGGTGTGGGGCCCGCGCAGGAGACCTATCACCCGCAGGAGGCACAGATCGCCTACTTTCTCGCGCGGTTCATCGAGGACGTTCGTTCCGTGCCGCTCGATCCTGTCGTGTTGCGCCGGGACTGGCTCGATGCCTACGACTACGTGACCCCTCGTGGGGCGGAGATGCTGAACGCCTACGCCCGTGCGCATGACCCATTCGCGCATGTGGGTTCGCGCACCGTCACCGTGCAAGTGCGGAGCATCGTGCCGGTGTCGGCGCATTCCTTCCAGGCGCAGTGGACCGAGGAGACTTTCGAGAACGGCACGCCGGTCTCGACCGATCGCTGGACGGGGATCCTCACGATCGTGATCCACACGCCGCACGATGTCGTGGCCTTGAGCAAGAACCCGCTCGGGGTCTACATCGACGGGCTCGACTGGAGCCGTGATCTCAACACCGCGCCTTCAAAACCCCCTACCGGAGACTCCCAGTGACTCGAGAGAATCGATTTTCCGCACTCGTCGTGGTTGCGATGATTGCCGTGGGTAGACTGCTCACCGGTTGCGCGAGTCAACGCCCGGTTCGCCGCATCTCGCCGAATCACTTCGTCGCAGCCCGGCGGATCGCGAATCCCCCCGCACCGGTAAAGATCATCGAGGTCCCGCAGGCGCTGCCGCTCCCGGGACAACTCAAGTTCACACCCGATCTGCTCCCGCCGCCACCGAAGGAGACGCGCGATCCCCGCCGGGCGGTGCGAGAGGCCGATGCGGCGGCGCTCATCGAGCCGTCGCGCTCGGCGTTCGTCAATGCGATGCAGGTCTGGCCGTACACGCCGGGGGCGCTCTATCAGGTCTACACGAGCCCGGAGCGGGTCACGGATATCGCGCTTCAGAAGGGCGAGCAGCTGATCTCGGTCTCAGCCGGCGACACGGTGCGCTGGGTGATCGGGGATACGACGAGCGGGGAGGGCGCCGATCGACGGGTGCATATTCTCGTCAAGCCCATCGAGAGCGGACTCCACACCAACCTCGTCATCGACACTTCGCGCCGGACCTATCACCTCGAGCTCACCTCGACCCCGGATACCTGGATGGCATCCGTTTCCTGGCAGTATCCGCTCGAGCAACTGATGGCGCTGCGCGCGCGGAACGTCGTGGCGGAGCGGGCGGCGCCCATCGCCGCTCGCATCGCGGTGTCGCGGCTCAGGTTCGGGTACGTGATCTCGGGCGATCACCCCTCCTGGCGTCCGGTGCGCGCCTTCGATGATGGGCGGCGGGTCTTTATTGAATTCCCTTCCGGGATCGGGGCAGGGGAGATGCCGCCGCTTTTCATCCTCGGACCCAAGGGGCAGAGCGAGCTCGTCAACTACCAAGTCCGCCCGCCGTACTACATCGTCGATCGCCTCTTCACCGCCGCGGAGTTACGTTTGGGTGAGGCGCCGCAGCAGATCGTGCGCATCACACGTACGAGCGCCAGGTCGGGGGCCAGAGGCCGGGAGACCGGACGTGGCTGAAGGCGAGGGGGACGCACCGGGGCGCGAGGCGCCGAGCGCCCCAAAGAAGGAGAGCGCGGCGGCGCTCGAGCTGCGCGCGCGACCGCGGCCGGTCACGCGCCTCAATCGGAAGATGCTGGCGGCAATCCTCGCGATCTTTGCCGTCGCCGTCCTGATTGCCGCGATGGTGGGTCTGCGGCGGCCGAAATTGTCCGGACCGGTCACTCAACCACAAGTTGCCGCACCGATGGAGGTCGCCCATGCGCAGGGGCTGGCGTCGATGCCGCGCAGCTACGCCGGCCTCCGAAGCGTTCCGCAGCTCGGTGCGCCGGCCGGGGAGCTGGGGCCGCCGCTCGTGAAAGAGGAACGTGCGGCCGGGATCCCGGAGTTGCCCGAGCGGCCGAGCTTCATGCCGAATCCGCAGGAGGATGCGATCCGCGCCGAGCGGCTGCGCGAACAGCGTGAAGCGCAGGATGCCCTGAAGGCGCCACTTTTCGTGCAACTGCGTGAGCAACCCACTCCCATGTCGGGCACGGGATCGAGCGCAGCGGCGGCACAGGCGCCGAGTCTGGCGGCGGCCGAGGCCATTGCGGCACACGTGGCGGAAGGGTCGAGCGCAGCGCAGGCATCGCGCACGAATCGAAGCGCGCGGGCGCGCGGCCAGGCGCAGAAGGAGGCGTTTCTGAGCGCACGCAACCACTCCTCCATCTACGCGCGAGGACAGCTCGTTGCGCCGCGGTCGCCCTTTGAACTCCTCGCGGGCACCGTGATCCCGGCGGCGCTCCTCACGGGGATCGACTCGGATCTGCCGGGAAACATCATCGCCACGGTCACGCAAAACGTCTACGACACGGTGACGGGGCGGATCCTGCTCATCCCACAGGGGTCGCGGCTGCTCGGCGTATACGACAGCCAGGTAGCTTATGGGCAGCGTCGGGTGCTCCTCGTCTGGACGCGGCTCATCCTGCCGGACGGATCCTCGATCGTGCTCGGTCGGTTGCCGGGAACCGACCCGCAAGGCTACGAGGGGCTCGAGGATCGGGTCGATTGGCACTGGAAGCGCCTCGTCGAGGGCGCTGCGGTCTCGACACTGCTTGGGGCAGGCGCCGAGCTCGCCGTGCCCGGTGGCCAGTACGGGGGCTCGCAGTCCGTGCTGTAT
>JAJZLX010000475.1 GCA_021850555.1 Pseudomonadota bacterium
AGCGGGTTGCGGAATTCCGCGACCAGACGCGCCGCTTCCTCGCCGGATCGCTCTCCGAGGAGGAATTCAAGGCTTTGCGCCTGCGCAACGGCCTGTATATCCAGCGTCATGCGCCGATGCTGCGCATCGCCATACCGTACGGACTGCTCAGCACCCGCCAGCTCCGCGCGCTCGCCGCGATCACCCGCCGCTACGATCGCGGCATCGGACACGTCACGACGCGGCAGAACCTGCAGCTGAATTGGCCGCAGCTGCCCGAGGTGCCGGACATCCTCGCCGAACTGGCCGAAGTGCAGATGCACGCCATTCAGACGAGCGGCAACTGCGTGCGCAACGTGACCAGCGACCACCTCGCCGGGGTCGCCCCCGACGAGATCGAGGATCCCCGCCCGTACTGCGAGCTGATCCGCCAGTGGGCGACGCTGCACCCCGAGTTCACCTACCTGCCGCGCAAGTTCAAGATCGCCGTCAGCGGCTCGAGCGCGGACCGCGCCCTGATCCAGGCGCACGACATCGGCCTGCGCATTCGAGACAACGCCGGCGGACCGCTCGGTTTCGAGGTCTGGGTCGGAGGGGGGCTCGGCCGCCAGCCCATCCTCGCCCAGCGCGTGCGCGAGTTCCTGCCGGCCGAGGAACTGTTCGCCTACCTCGAAGCGGTGCTGCGCGTCTACAACCGCCTCGGCCGGCGCGACAACATCCACAAGGCACGCATCAAGATCCTGGTCAAGACCCTCGGTATCGAACGGATGCGCGAGCTGATCGAGCAGGAATGGCGCAGCGGACGCGAGCACTCGCCGCGACTGAGCCCCGAGCAGCTCGCGCGCGTGCGCGCGCATTTCGAGCCGCCGCCCTATGAGACCCGCCCCGACATCGACCCGACCCGCGGCCGCGAGGCACCGTTTCTCGCCTGGTATCGCTACAACACGCGCGCACACCGCGTCAGCGGCTACCGCGCGGTGTTCGTGAGCCTCAAGGCCCATGGCCGCAATCCCGGCGACATCACGGCAGGCCAGATGGAGGCGGTGGCGGATCTGGCCGAGGAGCTGAGCTTCGGCGAGGTGCGCACCACGCATGATCAGAACCTGGTGCTCGCCGATGTGCCGCAGACCGAGCTGTACCGGCTGTGGCTGCGCCTGCGCGAGCTCGAGCTCGCCACGGCCAACATCGGCACGCTCACCGACATGATCGCCTGTCCGGGACTGGATTTCTGCTCGCTCGCGAATGCCGGGACATTGAGTGTCGCGCGGGCCATCCAGGCGCGCTTCGATGACCTGGACTACCTGTACGATCTCGGTCCGATCGAACTGAAGATGTCCGGCTGCATGAATGCCTGCGGTCATCATCACATCGGCCACATCGGCATCCTTGGCGTCGACAAGCACGGCGAGGAGTGGTACCAGATCACCCTCGGTGGCGCCGGCAGCGGCCGCGCCGCCCTCGGCGAAGTCATCGGTCCGTCGGTGCCGCAGGCGCAGGTTGCGGCCACCCTCGAGCGCATCGTCGAGGTTTACCGCGATGAGCGCGCCGACGGCGAGTACTTCATCGATACGGTGCGGCGCATCGGCATCGAGCCCTTCAAGGAACGTGTCTATGCGACGGATCTTGCGGCAGCGTGAGTGGGTCATCGATCACTGGCGCTACCCCGGCGAGCCCGCCAGCCAGACCGATGACCTCGTCGTGCCGCTGGCCGAGCTGCACGCGCAACCCGGCCAATCGTTGCGGCGCGGCGGTAAGCTCGGCGTGCGGCTCACGCCGGCGGACGATCCCGAACAGCTGCGCGCCGACCTGCCGCGACTGAGCCTCGTCGCGGTGGAATTCCCCAACTTCAGCGACGGCCGCGGCTTCACGCAGGCGACGGTCCTGCGCCGGCTCGGTTTTGCCGGCGAGGTACGCGCCGTGGGCGCCGGTGTCAAGCGCGACCTGCTCTTGCTCATGGCCCGCTGCGGCTGCGATGCTTTCGATCTGGCCGAGGGCGAGGACCCGCAGAGCGCCCTGCAGGCCCTCGGGCGCTACAGCGTCGCCTACCAGAAGGCCGAGCCGCTGCCGGCTGTCGAACGCGTGCGCTTCGGCGCGTGAGCATGCCCCGGCTCAGTCACGTGCACAGTCCTTGTTGAGTGCGGCCCAATGCGCGGCGCGCTCGGCGGTGAGAGCCCCGGCGGGCAGCTGCCAGCGCCAGTTGCGCCAACCACGGGTACCGGGCGTATTGAGGCGTGCCTCGGAGCCGAGGCCGAGCAGATCCTGCAGCGGAATCACCGCCAGCGGCGCCGCCGAGGCGAGCACGACCCGCACGATCGCTTCCGGCACCGACTCCGGCTGCAGCTCGAGCGTCTGATCGACATAGCGCCGGGTGCCGGCATCGAGGCTCTCGTACCAGCCGAGCGTGGTGTCGTTGTCGTGCGTGCCGGTATAGGCGATGCAGTCAGCGGTGAAATGCCGGGGCAGATGCGGGTTGTCGGGCGAGCCGTCGAAGGCAAATTGCAGCACGCGCATACCGGGCAGCGCGAACGCCTTGCGCAGCGCCGTCACGTCCACGGTGATCACCCCGAGGTCCTCGGCCGCGATCGGCAATACCCCCCACTCCTGTCGCAGGCGCTCGAGCACCTCGTGCCCCGGGGTCGGGCACCAGCGGCCACCGCGCGCATCGGGTGCCCCGGCCGGAACCGCCCAATGCGCGGCGAACGCCCGGAAGTGATCCACCCGCAGCAGGTCGACACGCTCGAGCTGCGCGCGCACGCGCGCCCGCCAGAACGCGAAGCCGTCGCGCCGCATGGCCGGCCAGTCGTACAACGGATTGCCCCACACCTGGCCCCCTTCGGAAAAGTAATCCGGCGGCACACCCGCCACGGCAGCCGGCCGGCCCTCGGGAGTCAGCTGGAACTGCTCGCGGTCCGTCCAGGTCTCGGCCGACATCGGTCCTATGTAGAACGGCAAGTCGCCGAAAAGCCGCACGCCGTGCGCGTGCGCGTACTCGTGCAATCTGCGCCATTGAACGAAGAAGGCGAACTGCTCGGCGCGCACTTGCTCGATCCGCGCGGCGCGCTCGTGCCGCAGCCGCCGCAGCGCCGCCGGTTCGCGCTCGCGCAGCGGCTCCGGCCAGCTCCACCACGGTGCACCGCCGAACGCCTCGCTCGCCGCCTCGAACAGCGCGTAGTCCTCGAGCCACTGGGCCGTTGTCTCGAGAAATGCGGAGCGGTCGGCCGCATCGCCCGGCGGCTCGGCCGGATCGAGCAGCGCCGGCGCGCCGGCAAAATCCGAGCGCGCAAAATACGGCGAGCGGTCCGCGCCGGTCGGCCCGACGGGCAGAAACTGCCAGACGGTGAACCCCGCGGCGGCCAGCCAGTCGATGAAGGCGCGCCCGCCGCGACCGAGCGGCCAGCGCAGCGAGCTCAGATGCGCCAGCACCCCGGCGCGGCGCCGGTCGAGCACGGATAGACGTTCGGCGCCCAGGGTTTGCTCCGCGGTGCGCAGCTCAGCGCTGCGGCAGCGGCACGTCCGCGAACAGCGCGGCGGTCGCGGCCGGATTGCCGGCCCGATGAGCCCGCTCGACCAGCCGTCGCTCCAGATGCGGGGCGAGCAGCTGCGCAAACTCGTACATGTAGCCGCGCAGCAGCGCCCCGCGGCGAAACCCGAGCCAGGTCGTGTGCGCGGGCAGCAGGTGCGAGGCATCGAGCACCGCAAGGTCCTCGGCCCCCTCGGCGACCGCCATCGGCGCGACGATACCGACTCCGAGGCCGAGCCGAACGTAGGTGACGATCACATCGGCGTCCTGTGCGGTGATCGCGACATTCGGGGTATGGCCCGCCCGGGAAAACGCCTCGTTCAGCGAGGACGGTCCGCTGAAGCTGAACGTGTAGGTGATCAGCGGGTAGGCGGCGAGCGCCCGGTAGGTCAACCGATCCAGGCGCGCCAGCGCGTGCGCGCGCGGCACGATCACCACCCGGCTCCAACGGTAACAGGGCAGCAGCGTCAGTGCGGCGAAGCGCTGCTCCGAGCCGGTTGCGATGACGCAATCGATGCGGTCCTGCGCCATCATCTCGGCGATCTGCTCCGAGGTACCCTGGTGCAGATTCAAGCGCACGTTCGGATAGCGCGCACGAAACGCCTGGATCACCGCCGGAAGTACGTAGCGCGCCTGAGTGTGCGTCGTGCCGATCGACAAACTCCCCCGCCCCTCGTCGCGCAGCTCCGTCGAGAGCGCGCGGATGCTCTGCACCTGCTGCAGCACCTGCAGCGCCCGGTC
>JAJZLX010000304.1 GCA_021850555.1 Pseudomonadota bacterium
TCACACTCGACCCCCTGGATCAACTGGCGGCATCGGTCTTCGACGGTTATCTGGTTCGCAAAGACCTGGTGCGTAAGTACGCCCGGCTCTATCCGGTGCCGACCTACGTGGTCGAGTTTCTGCTCGGTCGTTACTGCGCCAGTGTGATCGAGGAGGAAATCCAGGAAGGGCTTCAGATCGTTGAGAAGCAACTCAGGGACCGCACGGTCCGCACCGGCGAGGAAGAGCTGTTCAAGGCCCGCGCCAAGGAAAGCGGCTCAGTCAAGCTCATCGATATCGTGCGAGCGCGCCTCGATGCCAAGAACGACTGCTATATCGCGGAGTTGCCGAGCCTGGCGCTGCGCGACGTGCGCATCGAGGACGCGATGGTCCATGAGAACGAGCGCATGCTGACCGATGGCTTCTATGCCGAGGTGACGGTCAATTACGACGGCATTATCGCCCAGCAGCAAGGCGGCCGGCCGTTCGGGATAGAAGCGCTGCGTCCGATCCAGATGTCCAAAGCGGATGCTCTGACGGTGTTCGCCAAGGCGCGAAGCGCCTTCGACACGCCGCAGTGGATCGATTTGCTGTTGCGCTCCATCGGCATCGAGGCCGAAGCGCTGGACGAACGCGCCAGGCGCGTAGCCTTGTTGCGCATGGTTCCGTTCGTGGAGCGCAACTATAATTTGGTGGAGCTCGGGCCTCGCGGTACCGGCAAGAGTCACCTGTTCCAGCAGATCTCTCCGTACGCGCACCTGATTTCCGGCGGCAAGGCCACCGTGGCCAAGATGTTCGTCAACAACGCCACGGGGCAGCGTGGCCTGGTGTGCCAGTACGACGTGGTGTGCTTCGATGAGGTATCGGGCATCTCCTTCGATCAGAAGGATGGCGTCAATATCATGAAGGGCTACATGGCTGCCGGGCAATTCAGCCGGGGCAAGGACAATATCCGCGCGGACGGTAGCCTCGTCATGGTAGGCAATCTGGACGTCGACGTGGAGCAGGCGCAGAAGATCGGGCACCTCCTCAGTCCGCTGCCCCCAGAGATGCGCGACGATACGGCGTTCATGGACCGCCTGCACGCCTATGTTCCGGGCTGGGACTACCCAAAGCTGAACCCGAACCAGCATCTGACGTCACATTTCGGCCTGGTGAGCGACTTTTTCAGCGAGTGTTGGAACAAGCTGCGGTCGGGCAATCGGGCATCGGTGATGCAGGGCCGTGTCCATCTCGGTGGCGCGCTCTCGGGCAGAGACATCGAGGCGGTCAACAAGACCGTGAGCGGCCTGACCAAGCTGCTGTTCCCGGACCCCGATGTACCCGTGCCAGACGCGGACCTTGAATGGGTGGTGCGTCTGGCGCTGGAAACTCGCCGCCGTGTGAAGGAACAGCAGAAGCGGGTTTTCAAAAGTGAGTTCCGAAATACGCATTTCAGTTATACGCTGGGCCCGGATGGTGTCGAGCAATTCGTCGCAACCCCGGAGTTACACAGCGATGAAGCCATAGAGAGCGACCCCCTCCCACCGGGCCAGGTCTGGGGCGTGAGCATGGGTACCGGCGAAACAGGGCCGGGCCTCTACCGGATCGAAGCCACCTGCGGTCCCGGCAGCGGTGTGCGCATATTGAATCAGCCCACCCCCCCGTCTTTCCGGGAGAGCGTGCGCGTCGGCGAGCAGAATCTGTACATCCGGTCGAAGGAGCTTGTCGGCGATCGCAACCCCCGTCAGGAGGAATTCTCGATCCAGATGCGCGCGATGGATGCGGACAGGTCCGGAATGGGCCTTGGCCTTGCAGTGGTCGTTGCGCTCTGCGGCGCACTGCTCGGTCGGAATACTCGCGGTGGCACTATCGTCGTCGGAGCGCTGAACCTAGGCGGATCGGTCGAAACGATCCCGAACGCCGTGCGCATCGCTGAACTGGCGGTCGACAAGCAGGCGCAGACACTGCTGATGCCTGTCTCCGCGCGCCGGCAACTGAACGATCTCCCGGATGATCTTTGGACGCGGATCAGCATCGAGTTCTACAAGGACACGTCCGATGCCGTGTTCAAGGCGTTGATTGATTGAGTCTCCAGAAGATGCGGGATTCAATCGATTCACTGGGCGGTATTCGGCTTGCTGAAGTGGGCGGCTTCGCTGGCGCATGAGATTCCGCCGTCCATTGTCGCAAGGAATGAGCGGATTTTTCCGAGCGGGGCTTCAGATGACGATTCCATTGGTCAAGATGCTCATTTCTCCGGCTTCAGGAACTCGATGATCCTGTTGACGACCGAGTCGTTCGCGGGAGGAAATGAGGTCGAGGAGTTCCCTGCGAGCGGCGCTTTCCTGGAACTCGGTCGAGCGTGTGGGCCGGCTTCACCGCAAAGCGGGGCGTACAAGGGGGGTCGGTGAGGACGGGGACGTAGGCGTCAGCGCAGGGCAGGGCGGTGGGCCACAGGGGGGGAGGTGGTGCCGTCAGCAGCACGCGCGTAAGCGCCACTCCCTCGTGTGACACAATCTTCGTGGTCATCTCCACAGCCTCCTCAGATAAATCCGATCCGCCGCTCCCCGGGTCCACGCCGTGGCGGGGAAAGGATCACGCGATCCGAACCGGCAGCGAGCGCCGCGGCGAAGCCGGCGCGGACCATCCGGAGCAGCGTGCGGACATCGAGGTCCGGCGTCTGTGCCGCTCGTGAGATGCTCGCCTCGTCGAGCGAAAGTTCATCCCGGCATCGATGGGACGCGACGAGCCGGCCAAAGCAGTTTTCGATAATGAGCATCCGCTGTGTCACACTGGGCGGCTTGACGTGAAAGACGTCGAGCCGGGACAGGAGCGGTGTGGGCAGCGCGGCTTGTTCGTTCGCCGTGCAGATCACGAGGATCTTGCTGGCGTCGAACATGATTTGGAGGCACCAGTCCTTGTACTGCCGCGCGGTCTCGGGCTCGGTTAGATCGAGCAGCGCGTTCAGCGGATTTTCGCGCGCCCACGTGCCGATCTTGTCGACTTCATCGACCACCAACAGCGGGGCGGCACTGTCGCTCTGCGCCAGCAGGTCGAACACGATGCCCGGTTTGGCGTTGCTCCAGCCGGAATCGGTGCCGCACAACTGGAATGCTGCTTGCGCGCTGCCGGCGGAGTAGACCGCCATTCGCGTGCCCATCCGTCGTGCAAGCTCATGGGCGAACCGCGTTTTCCCAATTCCGGGCGGGCCGAGCAACAGGATCGGATCAAGGCGGGCCTCGTCGGCATTGAGCGCATGGCTGGCGCAGATCCATTGCATGGACAGTTGCTCGATCACATCGCGGAAATTGTCGAAGTCGGGGCCGATCTCAGCGAAAGGATTGAGACCGACGCCAGGGTCCTGCGCGCTGGCAGCGGCTGCGTTCACGGTCCACGGTACCGAGCGCCACCCGTCATCGCGCGCCGCGCGCGCAAGCGCGGGCCTGAGGCGCTTGGCGTCCTGGTCCCGCATGCCGCCCAATGCTGCGGTGGCCTCCGCGAGCGACTCTGGAGGGAACACGCGCACCCTGTGCCGCGCACAATCTGCCTCGGTCATCTCAGGCGCACCGGGCGCTTCGGGTTCTGCGGGGGCCGGCACAGGAGCGGGCGGCGAAGCTGCCGTCGCGCTGATACTCACTTGGCCGATCAGCAGGTGTTGGTGAAGCTGGTAGTACCGCTCCATTGCATTCAGGCTTGCCCGCCAGGCGCGCTCTTGGGCGAGGCGAGGCAGAGTCATGCGTGCGCCTGCCACAGCGAAACGGCGATCGAGCTGTGGCCCCACCAGCCGCTCGTCTTCCAGCGGCGGGCGGCGCCGGTGATAGTCCACTCGCGGAGCGCCGCGTAGCGGCGCAGGGTGACGCGGCGACGGCGGATCCGCCCGGCACGGCAGACCGTGACGATGGCGCCGCCGGTACGGGGGTATCCGCGGATGGTGGCTATGGGAGAGGGCTGTTCAGCCCTGGGCGGAGAGATAGGATCAGCGGTAGCCATGACGGACCTCCTGGGGTCGGTTGTGGTCAGTCAGGCCCGAGGCGGTATTCGCACCACCGCTGCGGGCCGCTTTCTGCTCCACTTTTGCTCCACTTGCCGCCTCAAAAGGGCACCAAGTGGCCCCGCGTCACGCCACTAAGTGATTGAGTTTATTGGTGTTGAATGGGGTGGCTGGGTGCCTAACCGGGACTTTTAATCCGCTGGTCGACGGTTCGATTCCGTCACGCCCCAATTAAAGCGCTCAACAGAAACATTAGGCCGTGAGCGGGTTCGCTCCCGGTCTGCCGG
>JAJZLX010000616.1 GCA_021850555.1 Pseudomonadota bacterium
GAATGTCTTAATTTACCGTCAAGTTTCGAATATCGGACAGCTGAAACTCCACAGTGCCCGCCAGGCCGGACGTGGCCGCCGCCAGATTTCGACGCGCAAGGCTCAGCATGTCCGCGCTGAGATCGACACCAAGGACGTTGAGGCCGGCTTGGGCAAATCTGAGCGCATGGGTACCCGTTCCGCAGCCGAGATCGAGCAGGTCGGCAATTGGCGATTTGCACGCGCGGATCTGCGCAAGAACAAAATCGGCTTCCTCGCCGTACCCCTTTTCCCCGTACATGAGGTTATACAGAGGAGCATATTCTCCGAATACGCTCATCGGAGCACCTCGTGGGCGACTTCGATCACCCGATCCATCTGCGCACGGGACATGCCCAGTCCCGACGGAATGTAGAAGCCACGACGCGCGATCCGTTCGCTCACAGGCGCCACGGCGTCCGCGCAGAGCCCCATCTTTCTCAGCACCGGCTGCTCGTGGATGGGCCAGAAGAACGGGCGCGTCCCGATTCCGTTCTCGCCGAATCGCCGCATCGCTTCCGCCGCGTCGAATGGCCGCTCGTCTGACAGCACGATGCCGTACACCCAGTAGGCGTTGTCCGCATAGTCCGACGACGGCAGGGGGAGCTGCAGACCCGGGATGTCGGACAGGTTCTCGGTGTAGTAGCGCCCCATCTCCCGCTTCTTCTTCAAGAGGTCGTCCATGCGGGGCACCTGGGCCACGCCCAATGCCGCCTGGAGATTCGTCATCCGCAGATTCCAGCCGAGCCGCTCGTGCACGAAACGCTGCGTCTGAAAGCACAGATTGCGCAAATACCGGCAGCGCTCCGCGACGTCGGCATCGTCCGTGACGATCATGCCGCCCTCGCCCGTCGTAATCAGCTTGTTCGGATAGAAGCTGAAGGTGCTGAACAGGCCGAACGAGCCGCACGGTTTGCCTTTGTACGTCTGACCGTGTGCTTGCGCGGCGTCCTCGATCAGCGTCAGCCCGTGCTTCTCGACCAGCATCAGGATCGGATCCATGTCGACCGGCAGGCCGAATATGTGGACGACCATGACGGCGCGGGTTCGCGGCGTGAGCGCCTTTTCCACATGCGCCGCGGTCATGTTCCAGGTCACGGGGTCGCAGTCGACGGGAATCGGCACGCCGCCCGCGCGGACGATGGCCTGCGCACAGGATATGATGGTATTGCTCGGCAGGATGACTTCGTCGCCCGGATTCAAGTCCAGCGACGCAAGCCCGGCTTCGAGGGCCGCCGTTCCATTGGTCACGGAGACGCCGAAGCGGCGTTGCACGCGAGCCGAGAATTTTTCCTCGAATTCCCTGACGAAGGGTCCTTCGGAGGAAATCCAGCCGCTGTCGATGCATTCGGCCAGCAGACGCTTTTCCTCTTCCCCAACGAGGGGGATGTTCACCGGAACATTGGCGCTCATTCCCGCACCCTCAGATTTTCCGGCGTCACCGCCCCAAAGCGCGTCTTGTCCTGATCGCCCGCGTACGGGCCCTGCTTGATTTCGATGAAGTCGGTGTCCTCGAGCATTTCAAAGCCGTGCCCGCCCCGAATCAGCAGAATGACGTCGCCGCTGCCAAGCTCGTAGCTTTCGAGATACGTGCGCTGAGCGTCATAGAAATCCACCCGCATGCGGCCCCTGCGTATGAACAAGGCCTCCTGGGTGAGCGTGACTCTTCGTTCCACAGGGTTGTGCACGTGCGGGAGAATCCCTTTGCCCGCCGGATGATGCATGAAGGCCAGCTGTTGCGACAGATCGTTGGAGGTGAGAAAGTGAATTCCCGGCTCCCGATACGTGCTTCGCAATATGATGGCCAGCAGCTCGCCAGCAGCTTTCACTTCAATGATATCTGGGTTCGACACGTAAGTTTCCTAGCGTAAGTGGCGTCGGACCCCGGCTACGCTGCACGGGACTCCCGATGCTCAAGACTTGCTGTCACCGAATACTGGCCATAGCGCACTTGTCATGAATCAATACTGCAGTTGTTCCGCTAATCCCGGAATTCTCCGAGGTGCTCCACAAGCCACCGATACGTGCCGTCGATGCCGGTGGCGAGATCGATTCGGGGCGCCCAGCCCAGTCGGCGCAGCCGGGAGCTGTCGAGGAGCTTGCGGGGCGTCCCGTCCGGCATTGAGGGATTGAAGGTCAGGGAACCGCCGTACGCGACGGCCTTCGCGACCATGGAGGCGAGATCCGCGATCGTGACCTCCTCGTTCGATCCGACGTTGATCCACGTTTCCTCGTCGTACTGGCGCATGAGAAACAGGCATGCGTCGGCAAAATCATCGACGTGGAGAAATTCCCTTCGCGGGCTCCCCGTGCCCCATATCTCGACCGCATCCCTCCCCTGAGACTTGGCCTCGTGGAATTTCCGCAACAGCGCCGGCAGCACATGTGACGAATTGAGGTCAAAATTATCACCGGGTCCATAAAGATTAGTCGGCATCGCCGAGATCGCGTTGAACCCGTACTGCCGCCGATAGGCCTGACACATCTTAAGTCCGGCGATCTTCGCTATCGCGTACCATTCATTAGTAGGCTCAAGCGGACCGGTGAGCAGGCAGTCCTCGCGCATAGGTTGTGGGGCATTTTTCGGGTAGATGCAACTTGACCCCAGAAACAGCAGTTTACGCGTGCCATGGCGGTAAGCGGCATCGATGACGTTCGTCTGGATAGCTAGATTTTCTTTCAGGAACTCGGCGGGACGTGTGTCGTTGGCCAAGATCCCTCCGACCCGGGCTGCCGCCAGGAATACGTATTCCGGCCTGTGATCCGCAAAAAGCTGCTCGACGGAGGCCTGGTTGGTGAGGTCTGTCTCTTTATGTGTGCGCAGAAGCAGATTCGTGAAGCCCCCGGCGCCCAGGCGGCGGACGATCGCGGACCCCACCAGCCCCCGGTGTCCCGCCACGTAGATCAGCGAGTCTGGCTTCATTCTTGGTACCGGTAGGTCTTGAATCCCTCTTTGGCCATCGTGGCATCGCGGCGTGCAAGTTCGAGGTCGGCAGCGACCATGTCTTTCACGAGCGATGCAAAAGTGGCCTCCGGCTTCCAGCCCAACTTCGCGCGGGCCTTGCTGGGGTCGCCGAGCAGCGTATCCACCTCGGCGGGACGGAAGTACCGGGCATCGACCTTCACGACAGTCTTACCGCTCTTGAGGTCAACGGCGTGTTCGTCGATGCCGGTTCCGTACCATTCGAGCTTCATCTCGAGCTCAGCCGCGACGCGGGTCACAAATTCCCGAACGGAGTGCTGCTCGCCCGTGGCGATGACATAGTCGTCGGGCTCCGGTTGCTGCAGCATCAGCCACTGAGCGCGCACATAGTCCCGAGCATGCCCCCAGTCGCGCAAGGAATGGAGATTCCCCAGATAAAGACACTCGTCCAGACCGTAGTGAATGCGCGCGAGTCCGCGAGTGATCTTGCGCGTCACGAACGTCTCACCGCGGATCGGCGATTCATGATTGAACAGGATGCCGCTGCACGCAAACAGGCCGTAGGCCTCGCGGTAATTGACCGTGATCCAGTGCCCGTAGAGCTTCGCCGCGCCGTAGGGGGAGCGGGGATAGAAGGGTGTCGTCTCTTTCTGAGGAGTTTCCTGAACCTTGCCGAACATTTCCGAAGTCGAGGCCTGATAGAAGCGGGTCTTCTTCTCCAGCCCCAGGATGCGCATGGCCTCGAGCAGGCGCAGGGTACCGAGCGCATCCGAGTTGGCGGTGTATTCAGGCGTTTCGAACGAAACCGCGACATGACTCTGGGCGGCAAGGTTATAGATCTCGTCAGGCTGAACCTGCTGCACGATGCGGATGAGGTTCGTCGCATCGGTCAGATCACCATAATGCAAACGCAGGTGCAGATTGCGCTCATGGGGATCTTGATAGAGGTGATCGATTCGCGCGGTGTTGAACGATGAGGCGCGGCGCTTGATGCCGTGCACCTCGTAACCCTTGGACAAGAGCAGCTCGGCCAGATATGCGCCGTCCTGACCTGTGATACCGGTGATGAGTGCTCGTCGATGCATATATCGTGATCCAATGCTCCGGAGGCAACCCTTGCTCTCGCCTCATGAGCGAGAGCAAGGATGGGGACTTACTCGGCCGCGTTACAGCGCATGCACCGCCGCCGCGGCAATGGCCACGTTGTACAGGATGCCGGTCACCGCCTGCCAGAACGGCAGCGGCAGCATCTTCTCGGCGTTGATGGGCACCACGATCGTGTCGCCGGGCTTGATG
>JAJZLX010000080.1 GCA_021850555.1 Pseudomonadota bacterium
CCACTGTGCGACGAGAGGACGTTCTCGCGAGTGTTTCTGGAGCACGGCGCACTGACCTGGCCCGGCGAGATCGATTTGGCCCCAGACGCAATGTATGAGCGCATCCGGTCATCCGGAAGATCGGTACTCGCCGCTCGCGCACAGCGAGTCGCGTAGTAGCTGATCGGCCGCGCTCAGCGCCGTACCGGCTTTGAGAGTGCGATGGAAGCCATGTCGATCACTGTGCACACCGCATCCGTGGCGGCAAGGTCGCGGTAAACATTGGTGCTGCCGCCCCGATCATTTTCTTGATTGCGGGATTGGAGTCTCATACAGGAGGGTTCCCTCGGGCACCTGCAGGGCGTGCGCAGTGTGCAGAAACCCTCATCCCCCAACCGGTTTCCAGGGACCGGCCGGCGGCCAGATCATGTTGAGGGGCGTTCCGGTTCGCGCGGCGTGGATAACGGGTCCGAGAAACCCCGCAATGGTCCTGATTACCTGGGCAAGCTCGTCCGGTGCCGAATTCACTCCGCTTTTGCTGAGGAAGCCCCGCCACTGCGAGAGCTTCGCGCCCAGCGCGGCGAATTCTGGCGTCAGTGCAAGGGGCAGGGCTTCGGGAATCAGCGTGCGCCGGCGCTCAAACGTTGCCCGCACGGCCGCAGCGAGCACGTCTCCGCTGAAACGACACTGTTCAGCGAGTGCGTATATGTCGAAAAAGTCGCGCATGCGGCTATTGGCTTCGCCGAGCTCCACCATGGCGTGCAGCTTCTCGGCAATCGCAGTCTCGGGCCTGTATACGCGCATTCGCGGCGGCGGAAGCCCGAGCAGGGAAGGGTATTCCAGCCATTCGGGTGCCGGCACGATGGCATCCCCGATACCGACGTCAATCTGTACATGGAGCCGGGCGCTGTCAAGCCGGGCCTTCACGGTGCCACGCATGCCACCGTAGGCATCAGTCGGCCGGATCGGCGAGACGTCAACGGACGAGATCAGATATTGCAAACCATCCGGCTCCACCTGGACGGCGCAGACGTCTTTCAGGATGTGGGCGAGCGACTCCTGCGATAGATCGCCGAAACCGAGCAGATCCGCATCGCGCGTTGGGCGGATCGTCTCATCGAGCCATACCAGCATCAGTAGGGCCCCCTTGAGGACGAACCTGTCGGCGTAGGGAGATCGCGAAAGACGATACAGGAAGCGTTCCGTGCCATAGCGGGTGAGCACCACATTCGGATCGACACCGATCGCCTTGGCATGTTGCACGAGGCGCACTTGCGCAGAGGCCGGCAGACCTTTGCTCGCGGCGGTCACGCGGCTAGCGCCTCAAGATAAGGCGTCATGACTCGCTCTACGCGACAGACCCGCGCATAGCGATGGATCTCCGCCATCGTGAAGCGGCGAAGTCGCCAAGCGTCGCGCAGGGCTTCAAGGGCAACGTCGAGGCCGATCTTGTTGCGGTACTTGAACAGATCGGCAATGGTCTTGGCGACGCTGAAGACCTGTACGATCTGGCCCTCGATCTCATGAGTCTCGATGCCTTCGGTGAGCGCCGGCCCGCTGAAACGCACAACGTGAAGGGGAGGATAACGGAGCGTGGGGCGTCGAGCCCGCCGATCTATGGCGATCCATACTGCGTGGGGTAGCTGTGTGCCGATTTGGTGGAAGTTGAGCGCCGACAGGAGGCAGACGGCGGCTTTCGGAGCGGCTGCGGCCACCACGGCAAGTCCGTGATGCTCCGTGACGGGTGTGTCCGGTACGCGGTACTGTCCTGGCGCAACCCGCTCGAGCGCGCCGTCGCGAACCATGCGGCTTAGGGCCTGGGTGTGAATACCGGCCGCGTAGACGGCCTGCCGGGATACCGACCCGTGACGTCGCGCAAGCCGGAGTACCTTTTGCGAGGACTTCTGAGTCATGTGGCGAATTGTAGGCACTTCTGAATATATGTCAACAAAAGGCCACAACTAGCTCGTGTCTTCGTCTTATTGATGACGCAATCCGCCTGCGGTGGCGACCCGTCGAACCGAATGCTGGGGCCTTTTGCTATCTAGGGGAAACTTCGAGCCGCTGCTTCGGTAGTTATCAGCGGACGAACAGCTGCCGCCGCTATGGGGTTAGTCGAAGGTCACGGACACCGCGCCAGCGTCGTCGTAATCCAGTGTTTGCCGGACGACGATCTGAGCGTTCGGTCCGAGCTGTGTGAGGCAGTTCATCAGTCTGCGCTCGGAGAATGCGCGAAACCGACCCCGAAGCAGCTTCGATAGAACCGGTTGTGGGATGCCAAGCGAGGCTTTGACCTGGGCCTGGGTTATCCGCCTCTCTGCCAGAAGCTCGGCGATCCTGCTGACGAGCTGAGCTTTGATGAGCATGCGATCGGGGTCGCGATAGCCGAGGTCGGCGTAGACATTGAGCCCCTCGTGGGTTTGGCTTTCCTGCTCACGCGAACGGGCTTTCATGCCGATCTGTCTGTCTGCTGATCTTTCCGCTGATTCATCACGGTCCTTGAACGAGAAGTCTTCCGTGCGGTCCTGCCGTGTTTCTTGGCCTGAAAGATATTTCCACGTCCTCCCCGAGTGCCGTTATGAATCTCATAAGCCGCTCGACAGAAAAGCCGTCGAGGCGGTAGTTCTTGAGCGCGGAGATCTTCGGCTGACTGACGTTCAGCCGTGCGGCCGCCGTAACCTGATTGAGCCGCTGGGCAGCCACCATTCGGTTAATCTTCACTGCGAGGCGCACTTTCGTATCGAGATCTTCCGCATCGGGGAGCCCGAGGTCCGCAAATACGTTGCCGGAGCTGGCCTCGATAGGGATGCGCTTACTTGCTCGTTTTGCCATATCGTATCTGGTATTCGCGCTGCGCAGCCTTCAGGCGCTGTGAGACCAGACTGATATCGGACTTTGCGGTCTTGATACCCGTCGGTGACTTCTTTTGAAAGCAGTGCAGCACATCGACTGCTTTGGCGAACCTCACCGTATAGATCGCGCGAAACGTATCGCCATCGAAATCCTCGACCACCTCGAGGACGCCTGGTCCCTCGCCTTTCCACGGCTTGGCGGACGGGTGCTTGCCACCATATTGGGCTACTCCAAGGGCCATGCCGATGGCGCGTATCGCGGGCTCCGGCATCGCAAGCAGATCCTTCTTAGAGGACGCGACCCAGAAGAGCGGCCGTTCGCTCGGCTCAAGACTTGACCGCATGAAGAATATCCTAGTTTGGGAATAAATGCAAATTGTGGCCGCAGAGCGCCATCGGCTTCCCTCTTTATCTCTCCAGCACCGGTTGCCCCCGCGTCACGACGACCTGCAGTGGGACGTCGATCGCAGAAAGCATATTGATGGCGCAGCCCGCGAATTTTCCTCGCCGGCGTCCGTTCGGTTTCTAGGTCACCGCGATTCATGGGCACGAATAATTCGTAGTGTGATTGAAAGCTGATCAAAACGCCATGCTAAAACAACATACGACCTCCGTGTCTGACGTCAGATTTTGATGCTGTCAGGAACGCGAAAATTGCGTGGTGGCTACACCACGGTGCAGCCGAAGGGTGCCCCGACGGCGTGACCGACGTGATACAACGACGTTCAATTCTGTCTTTGCTTGGACAGCGCAATAGACGCGAAATCGATCTCCGTATAGACGGCATCCAGGGCGGCGAGCCCCTTCCGAAGGAACGATTCCTCATCGTAGGCAACATCCAGGTGGCTGAGCGATCGCTGGCTGACGCGGATGAATGCGATGGCGTCAGCGAGGTGAGCCATGATGTCGTGTAGGTCCGGGGTCTTGGGTCTGGCGGGACGTCGCCGAACAGCAGAGGACACTTTGATCCGGCGACGACGAATTCCCCGAGTAGAATTGGCACGGCGAGCGGAAGTACCCATGGTCGGCCTCTCATATAGGCTGGTCGTGGTAGGCGCTCGCTCGTGTTAGCGCACGGGCGGGCGCCGCCTTGGACAGCCAGGGGCAGGCGGGCAGGGGTAGCAGGGCGGGGTAGCCGGGGAGGCGGCCAGTCAGTTCGCCTTTGCCTTCAAAGACTTAGGCGAACCTTCGATTCCGACCCTAGCCTCCAAATAAACCCTACATTCCGCACATCTCCGACGGCATTTCCGGTCAATTTTCCCGCGCCCGTCTGATCGGACCTAGCGCTGGCGGTCGGCCTCCGCGTCGATTGCTCGCTCGGTTTCCGTCTCCCAGGCGCGCAAGAGCTTCCTGAGCCGGCGGTAGTTGGCGATCGCCCGCCGCAGCAAGGT
>JAJZLX010000034.1:0-7818 GCA_021850555.1 Pseudomonadota bacterium
TCGGCCGAAGGCCTCGAGGAGGCCCGCGCGGGGACCGATGCCCCGGCCGGCAGCGCCGCCTTCGGTAAGTCTTGCCCGCCGGCTCGGGCCACGAGTGTCGAGAAGCGATCGAGATCGTGGCGCAGCTGTTCGCGAGAGATCCAGCGCAGCGCTCCGGCCGCGATCACCACGCCCCAGACCAGCCCGAACAGCAGGTAGCGCAGGCGAGGCGGCTTCTTTCTCGAGCGGCCGGCTGCCCCGAGCGGGCGCCGGGGACCGGAGCGCATCGGGCCGAGGGGCGCAAGGGCCTCGATCCCCGGGCTCAAGGAATCCACCGCCGGCAAGGGCTCGGGGGCGGCCGGGGCACGCGGCGCAGGTGGCGCAGGTGGCGCAGGCGCCTGCAGGGAGCCGCCCGGGGAGGACGGATCGGATGCCGGGAAATCCTGCGGGGCGGCCTCTGAGAACTGAGGCGGGGATGCGGCGCCGGTCGAGGGCTGGCCGGTCAGCGAAGAGCCGAGCGGGAGGGAATTCGTGGCCGAGGCCGGGCCGGCCGGGGCCGCGGGCTCGGCCAAGCGCTCGTCCGGCTCGAGCCACAGAGTCGAATTGAGCGTTGGCTCGAGCTCATCGATGACCTGATGCATGGAGGCCGGACGCTCCCGGGCGCTCTTGGCGAGCATCCGCATCACCAGATCGATCAGCTCCGCAGGGGCCTGCCGGGTGGGCACGAGCTGCGGCACCGGTCCTGACTGGGCTCGAGCGGCATTGAAGCGGGGATAGTGAGGCGGATGACCCGCCAGCAGCTCGTATGCCAACGCTCCGAAACCGTAGATGTCGTCGGCGGGACTCGCCGGCTCGCCGCGCAGCTGCTCGGGGCTGGCGGTGAATGGCGAGAGTCCCCCCGCGCGCGTCTCGGTCGGTTCCACCCCGGCGCCGGGCAGCAAGGCGGCGACTCCGAAGTCCGCGAGCTTCACCCTGCCGCGGCTGTCAAAGAGCACGTTGCCCGGCTTGAGGTCCCTGTGCACCACGCCACAGGTGTGCGCGTACTCGAGGGCCTCGGCGACCTCGAGCAGCACCGGCACGACCTCCAGATACCCCTCCCCGCGCAGCCGGGACAGGTTCCCGCCCGCGGCGAGCTCCATCGGCAGCACCGCGTACCCCTCGAGACGCTCCGGAGGCAGCACCTGGAGAATGGCGGGGTGCTGCAACCGGATGGCGATGGCGTGCTCGCGCTCGAGCCCCGTCCAGGCCGCGCTCGAGCGGCTCAGGGCCGGGGCGAGGATCTTGAGGGCGACGTCGAGGCCCCGTGTGCCATCGTGCGCCCGCCACACCTCGCCCTGCCCGCCGATTCCGAGGCGCTCGATCAAGTTGTAACGACCGAGCGTCATCGGCTGAACCGCTGCGCGAACTTGCGACATGACCTCCACCTGCGAAGCTACAGCTCTTGCGAGCGTGGGCCTTGCGGCTACTCTATATCGCCCGGATGCGAAACGTCACTGCCCGCGCGCGGCGACAGGAAAGTGTCGCGGATTGCAAACAGTTTCGGGGAGGCTTGGACTATCCGAATCGGCCCGTAATGTAGTCTTCCGTGAGACGGTGCTTCGGGTTGGTGAACACCCGGTCCGTCGGGCCGACTTCCACCAGCCTTCCCAGATGGAAGTAGGCGGTGCGCTGCGAGACGCGCGCCGCCTGCTGCATCGAGTGCGTCACGATCACGATCGCGTAGGATTCGCGCAACTCCTCGATCAGATCCTCGATGCGCGCCGTGGCGATCGGATCGAGCGCCGAGCACGGCTCGTCCATCAGGATCACCTCCGGCTGCACGGCGAGCGCGCGCGCGATGCACAGCCGCTGCTGCTGCCCGCCCGAGAGCCCCGTACCGAGCGTGCCCAGCCGGTCCTTGACCTCGCCCCACAAGCCCGCGCGCTGCAGGCTGGTGAACACCAGCTCATCGAGATCCGCGCGGCTGCGGGTGAGCTTGTGAATGCGCGGACCGTAGGCCACGTTGTCGTAGATCGACTTCGGGAAGGGGTTGGGGCGCTGGAAGACCATGCCGATGCGCGCGCGCAGCCGCGCCACATCCATCTGCCTGTCATGGATGTCCTGGCCGTCCAGCGTGATGGTGCCGGTGACCCGCGCCCCGGGAATCGTATCGTTCATGCGGTTCAGACAGCGCAGGAACGTCGACTTGCCGCACCCGGAGGGGCCGATGCAGGCGAGCACCTGGCGGCGCGCGATGTCGACCGTCACGCTGTTCAGCGCCTGCTTGGAGCCGTAGAAGACACTGACATCCTTGCACGAGAACACCGGGTCATCGACGATGGTCTCGCCCGCGGTGCCGCCGGCGAGGCCCTCCCCGAGCGACTCCGGGATGCGCACCCGGCCGCTCGGCTTGATGCCGAGCTCCGCGGGCAGCTCGCGCGGCCGGGGACCGGCGGGGGTTTCAGCCTGGATCGGTGGCGGCGCACCCTGCATCGACTGAGCCTTCTCGCCTTCCATCATCCAAATCTCCCGGTCACGTAATCGTCCGTGCGCCGGTCGCGAGGCGCGGTGAACAGCTGCCCGGTCGGTCCCATCTCGATGAGCTCTCCCTGGTACAAGAACGCCGTGGTGCTCGAGACCCGGGCGGCCTGCTGCAGGTTGTGCGTCACGATGGCGATGCAGTATCGCTCGCGCAGGCTCTGCAGCGTCTCCTCCACCCGAAGCGTGGAGATCGGGTCGAGGGCGGCGGTCGGCTCATCGAGCAGGATCACCTCCGGCTCGAGCGCAATGGTGCGTGCGATGCACAGCCTCTGCTGCTGTCCTCCGGAGAGGCTGCGTCCGTCCTCGTGCAGCTTGTCCTTGACCTCCTCCCACAGGGCGGCGTCCTGAAGCGAGGCATGCACCCGGTCGGTGAGCTCGCCCTTGCCGATCCGGCGGGCCAGGCGCAGGCCGAAGGCGACGTTCTCGAAAATCGACATGGGAAACGGAGTTGGTTTCTGGAACACCATGCCCACCCGCAGGCGAAGCCGAGTCACGTCCATCGCCGGCGAGAGGATGTCCTCGCCGTCGAGGCGGACCTCGCCGCTCGCGCGCTGCCCCGGATAGAGCGCGTACATCCGGTTGAACACCCGCAGCAACGTCGACTTGCCGCAGCCCGAGGGGCCGATGAAAGCCGTGATGCTGCGGTCCGCCAGTGTGAGACTGATGTTCTTCAGCGCCTGCTGGCGGCCGTAGTGGAAACTGAGGTTGCGCACCTCGAGCTTGCCGTCGGGGACCGGCGGGTTGGAGGATCGGCTCCCCTCAGCGCGCTCGGCGCCCGGCGCCGCGGCCTCGGTCATGGCCGCCTTCCGGCCGGGTGATGGTCTTTGCTGTGCATGCCCTTGTATCCGAGGCGGCGGCCGCTCTCCGGTGACCCGGGTGAGCGGCCGCCCGCTGAGGTGCGATGACGGAAGCGCAAGATTACCGCAGTTTCCCTCTTTTTTCCGGGATGCACCGGGGGCTCGGCCAACCGGCCCCGTCCGCCCCGAGCGGACTAGAACGCGTAGGTGATCATCACCCGGTTGTAAAGGAATCGGCCTGCGCCGGGATTGGCCCTGCCGTGGCTGATTCCGAGCCGGTTGCGCAGCGTGAGCCCCTTCACCCACCCGCGCGGCTCGTAGATGACACCGAAGTAGAGCTCAGTGTTGAGGCCTTCGAAATCCGAGCGGTATTCGGCGAAAGAGGCGGACAGCAGCAGGCGCTTGCCGAGCGCCCCCTCGGTGGCCCTCACCTTCCACGCACGACCGGGGCCGAGCTCGACCATGCCGCGGATCATCGATGTCGTATAGAGCGGATCGGTGGCGTAGCCGGCGGTGTACGGGGAGATCAGCGCCCCCGCCCCGAGCGCGCCCGGACCCTCGCGCCGCAACTGATCATAGGAGACGGAAAGGCTCGCTCCGTAAGCCTTCGCACCGATGATGCCGCCGAGGGTGAAACTGTCGACCGCCGTGCCGGGCTGACCGAAGAAGCGCGTCCCGGTCTGCGCGAAGCGGTTCGAGCGTCCCCACTCGTGCACGATCTGCGCTCCGGCGAAGGGCTCCACGGCAGAGCCGGCTCGCAGCGTACCTGCGAGTTGCCCATAGACCATGTGCGCAAAGCCGAGGAAGCGGTAATACCAGGCGCTCGCCTTCAGGCCCGAGAACCGGTAGGTGGCGCCGAAAGCGAGCGTGCCGGGGGCATGCCGGGCGCCTGCGGGCAGGTTCGAGATCCCGCCGTAGCTGCCGTCCCCGTTCCACGTCGGCAAGTAATAAAGGTTGTCCTTGAAGAATCCCTCCGCAGTGCGGCCCTTGAACCGCGTGATGCGCAGCGCCGTGAGCGTGAGGCCCGCCACGGGCGTGAACGCGCCATACGCCCCCTGATAGGTCGCGGGCACCGCGCGCGAATCGCTTGCGCCGGCCCAGGGGGTGTTGATGAGCTGATCGCCGAGGCGCACCAGGACACCGTGACCGCTGTACTGGACGAATGCCTGCCCGAGCGCGTTGATGGCATTCGCCGTGCCCATGAGCGTGGCGTCGAGGCGCTTCGGGTCGCTGCTCTTGGAGCCGAGCGCATTCGCGGTGAAGAAGCTCGCCCCGAGGCTGAAGCCGCCGAGGAACCCGGGGGTCCGGTAGTTGAACAGGCCGGCGAGTGCGAACGCCCGGGCATTCGCCGTGGAGGCCGTCGAGTAGTCTCGCCTGAAGTAGTACGAGCGCAACTGGCCACTGAGTTTCCCTTGTGACAGGAAGCCGGCCAGCGTGTCCGCGCGCGCCGTCGGGAGCGCCGCCGCGAGAGCGGCTGCGACGGCACAAGAGGCGACCAGGGATTTTCCGAGCATCGACGGCTCCGTGGTGGGTCGATCATGCCCGGAAGCCGCCTGATCGCCCGGACGCTCGAGCATGGGCCCGCAGCCGCAGTTGCGCGTATTTAACGGGTCGAATATGACCGTTTCATGACAACCCACGAGCCCGAGCGGCGAACATTGTACTAGCATGACAGCAATTTGACCGCAATCGACGGACATTGCGGATTTATGACGCTCGTTGTGACAGCGTGATGGCAAGTGACGCCTGCCACGGGCGTCGTCGGCGAAAAAATGGCTTGCCGGCCGGTCTCGTGCATCTTATAAACCGCCCACCGTTTCAGTGCCCCCCGACCTGCCCGAGAGCACATGTCCCCCACACTCGAGCTCACCCGTGACCTGATGGCTCGCCGCTCCGTGACACCCGCCGACGAGGGCTGCCAGGAAGTGATGATCCGGCGTCTGCGCGCACTCGGCTTCGAGGTCGAGCCGCTGCGCTTCGGCAATGTGACGAACTTCTGGGCCCACCGGGGCGGTGCGGGACCGGTGTTCTGCTTCGCCGGTCACACCGATGTGGTGCCAACCGGGCCGCTCGAGGAGTGGCACAGCGACCCGTTCGTGCCCACGATCCGCGACGGGGTGCTCTACGGCCGGGGCGCTGCGGACATGAAAAGCGCCCTCGCCGCCATGATCACCGCGACGGAGGCCTTCGTGGCCGCCCATCCGCAGCATCGCGGCCGGATCACCTTTCTCATCACGAGCGATGAGGAAGGGCCCTCGGTCGAGGGCACCAAGCGGGTGGCGGCGCTCCTGGCGCAGCGCGGGCAGCGCATCGACTGGTGCCTGGTGGGGGAGCCCTCGAGCGAGACGTCGATCGGCGACACCATCAAGATCGGCCGGCGCGGCTCCTTCAGCGGCCGGCTCACCGTGCACGGCGTGCAGGGGCATGTGGCCTATCCGCAGCTCGCGGAGAATCCGGTTCACACCCTCGCCCCGGCGCTCGCCGAGCTCACCAGCCGGGTGTGGGACCAGGGCACCGAGCACTTCGACCCGACCAGCTTCCAGGTCTCCAATCTCAATGCCGGCACGGGCGCTCCGAACGTGATCCCCGGGGAGCTCAAGGCGCGGTTCAATCTGCGCTACTCGCCGGTCCAGACGCTCGAGGGGCTGAAGGAGACCGTCGAGGGCATCCTGCGCAAGCACGGGGTGCGCTACACGATCGAGTGGTACCTGTCCGGCGAGCCCTTCTACACGCCCTCGGGAGCGCTGTCGGATGCGGTGTGCCAGGCAGTGCGGGAGGTCACAGGCGCGCCCCCGCGACTGTCGACGGGCGGCGGGACGTCCGACGGGCGGTTTATCGCGCCCCTGGGCGCGCAGGTGGTGGAGCTCGGTGTGGTCAACGCGTCGATCCACAAGGTGAACGAGCACGTGCGCGTGTCCGAAATCGACGCGCTCCACCAGATGTACTTCAACGTCCTGAAGAACCTGCTCGCTTAGAGCGATTCATCGGCAACGGAACTGCGGGACCGGCGCACGGGCGCGGCGAGAGAGCAGCGCAAGGTGCGCTGGATTCAGGCCTGGCGTGCCGGCCGGGCGTTGCGCGCGTTCAGCACGACCCCGCCCACCCCCAGCACCACCGCCCACATCAGCACCCACTCCGCCATCGACAGCCCGAGAAACGTCCAGTCGATGATGCCGCACTCGCCGCTGCCGGTGAGCACCTTGCGAATGACGGCCGTCAGGGGCAGGAACTGCAGCATCACCGACAACGGCGCACCGCAGGAGGGCACCTCCCCCGGAGGCAGGTGCTGCAGGTAGATCTGACGGCCCGCCACACCGATGGTCGCAGCCGCCGCGAGCGCGATCAGCAGGGCATACACGCGCGAGCCCCAGCGGCGCGGCGCATGCAGCGCCGTGATGAGGAAGAGCACCCCGAGCGCCGTGATGCCGATGCGTTGGAAGATGCAAAGCGGACAGGGGTCGAGGTGCAGATGAAACTGCGCGTAGATCGCATATCCCATCAGCGCCGCGCACACCGCGAAGCCCAGGGCGTTGGCCGCGCGCCGATAGGTGCGATCGCCGGCCATCGCGGCGCAGACCCGCTGCGAGAAGCTCACGGAGCCGGATCCCGCATCTCGGACACGGGAATCTCACGCCTCAGTTCCCGCTCCACGTCATCGAGCGAGGTGTGCCGGACATCCTTGCCGTAGACCATGTAGATCACGTATTCGCTGATGTTCTTGGCGTGATCGCCGATGCGCTCGAGCGAGCGGACCACCCACATCACATCGAGCGCCCGGCGGATGGTGCGCGGGTCCTCCATCATGAAGGTGATGCTCTGGCGCTGGATGGCCTCGTACTCCTCGTCCACCAGCCGGTCCTGGCGCGCGATCCGCAGGGCCGACTCCGCATCCATGCGGGCGAACGCATCGAGCGCATCGTGCACCATCTCGGTCACGATGCGCCCGAGATGCTTGATCTCGCGGTACTTGTCGACCGGGCGCTCCATGGTGGCGAGCCGCGAGGCGATGTAGCCGATCTTCTCGCCCTCATCGCCGATGCGCTCGAGATCGGTGATGGTCTTGATGATGGCGACGATGACGCGCAGATCCCCCGCCGCGGGCGCGCGCGTCGCGAGGATGCGGCTGCATTCCTCGTCGATCGACACCTCCATGTTGTTCACCGTGTGATCCCCCAACGCAACCGATTCCCCGAGCGCGCTGTCCCCCTCGGTCAACGCGGAGATCGCCTTCTGGATCTGTTGCTCCACGAAGCCGCCCATGGCGAGCACCTTGCTGCGCACGCGCTCGAGATCCTCGTTGAAGCGGCGGGAGATGTGATGGGTGAGATCGGCGGTTTCCATCGACGGGTACCTCCAGATGTCCCCGATGATAGCCGAACTGAGCACCCATAGGAGCCTCGCGCACCCCTATTCGCCGACCAGCGCCTCGCTCTCGCGGCTCACGCGCTGCGGCGGGAAGTGGCAGGTGAAGGTGCTGCCCTTGCCGGGGGTGCTTTGGATCTCGAGCTCCGCCTCGTGGCGC
>JAJZLX010000034.1:7828-24897 GCA_021850555.1 Pseudomonadota bacterium
GCGCTGCAGGACGTGCTTGACGATGGCCAGCCCAAGTCCCGAGCCGCCGGTGCTGCGGGAGCGGCCCGGATCGACGCGGTAGAAGCGCTCGGTGAGGCGCGGGATGTGCTCGGGCGGGATGCCGATGCCGGTGTCGGTCACGGAGAAGTGGCCGCCGTCCGTGTCCACCCACCAGCGCATCTCCACCGAGCCCTCGGGCGGGGTGTACTTGGCGGCGTTGTCGACCAGGTTGGCGAGCGCCGAGTGGATCTCCGACTCCTTGCCCACCAGGGCCGCATCGGACTCGACCCGCACGCGCACCTCCCTCGGATGCACCGGACGGGCGAGCACGTCCTTGCGCAGGACCGCCATGAGCGCCGCCACATCGAGCGGCTCGCCGCGCACCCATTCGTCGGTCTCCTCGAGGCGGGAAAGCTCGAGCAGATCGTGGATGATGGAGGTCATGCGCTCGGCCTGACGGCGCATCTCGGCGATGGGGCCGACGAGCTCCGCATCGAGCGCCGGATCCTGGCTCAGGGTCTCGAGGTAACCGGAGATGACGGTGAGCGGGGAGCGCAGCTCGTGCGAGGCGTTGGCGACGAAGTCCCGGCGCACCGCCTCGAGCCGCACCTGCCGCGAGACATCGGTGGCGAGCAGCAGCTGCTCGCCGTCCCCATAGGGCACCAGTTGCAGCGAGAGGAAGCTCTGCTGCGGGCTCGAGCGGCGGATCACGACGGGGTTCGAATAATCGCCCTTCTCGAGATAACGGGCGAACTGCGGCTCGCGCAGCAGGTTCTCCACGCGCAGCCCCAGGTCGACCATCGGGCGCAGCCCGAGGAGCCTGCCGGCCATGCGGTTGAACCAGACGATCTCGCGCTGGGCATCGAGGATCACCACACCGTTGGGCAGCGCCGCGGTCGAGAGGCGCAACTGGCGCATCAGCTGCACGAAGCGCTGTTTGTGGAAGCGCTTGCGCCGGTGCAGCCGCACGATCTGCGAGATCACCCGGCCCCAGACCCCGCCGGTCTCCGGCGGCTCGGCGACGCTGCGATGGTGCAGCCACCAATCGACACGGGCGAGCAGGACCAGCTGCCAGGTAAGATACGCAGCGAGGGCGCACGCCACGCCCGCCCAGGGATAGTGCGCGAGCGCGCCGAGGATGAGCCCGACACCCACCGTGGCGAGCAGCCGCGCCGCCGCGAATCCCCAGATCCGGGCGGCCGGCTGCATCACTCCGCCTTGGCGGAGAAGCGGTATCCGGAGCCGCGCACCGTCTGCACCAGGCGGTCCATGCCGTATTTCTCGAGCGACTTGCGCAGCCTTCGCACGTGCACGTCGATGGTGCGCTCCTCCACGTAGACGTTGCCGCCCCAGAGCCGGTCGAGCAGCTGGTCGCGGCTGAATACTCTCTCGGGATGGGTCATGAAGAACTCGAGCATGCGGTATTCCGTGGGCCCGAGCGGCACGGTCTGTCCCTCGACGGTGATCCGCTGGCCCTGCTGGTCGAGCTTGAGCGCATCGAACTCGACGATGTGATCGAGTGCGCCCGTGCCCGAGCGGCGCAGCACCGCATTGATGCGGGCCACCAGCTCCCGCGGGGAGA
Source organism: Pseudomonadota bacterium (assembly GCA_021850555.1). The sequence goes on from JAJZLX010000034.1 coordinate 9,411, forward strand.
ACGGCTTGGTGACGTAGTCGTCCGCGCCGCTCTCGAGTCCCGTCACCTTGTCGCCCTCCTCGGCCCGAGCGGTGAGCAGGATGATCGGCAGCTCCCGGGTGTGGCGGTCCCGCTTGACCGTGCGTGTCAGCTCCAGACCGCTCATGTCAGGCAGCATCCAGTCGACCAGCATCAGGTCGGGGCGCTGGTCGGCGAGGGACTGGCGCGCCTCCCGGCAATCCATGGCTTCCCGAACGTCGAAGCCGGCGCGCCTCAGGCCGAATGCGATCATCTGACGGATCGCATGCTCGTCTTCCACGATGAGAATCAGTTTCGACGTCATGGAGCGGTTCTACGCGGCGCCATCACATTATTTCAGAGCAAGATTGTTGCAAAATCATGACAGCGCGCGTCGGCGCCCGTCACATGTCAAGAGGATGACGGCCGGGCGACGTTGTCCCGCAGGTACACCGGCAGGGCCGCCTCGGGCGCGAGCAGCCGCCCGGCGTGCGCTTCACGGGCCGCCAGACGGGCGATCTCCGCCGCCCGCGGCAGCAGCCGCTCCCAGAGCGGGCGCACCGTGACGCCCTCGAGCGCACCGAGGTGCGGGTAGGCGGCGAATCCCCGCCCGAAGCCCGCCACCTGCGCGCCGGCCGGCGGCCGGACGCTCTCGGGCGAACCGACCTGCTCGGGCCCAGCCGGCTCGGCAAAGCCGTCCCGGCGCTCGAAGCAGGCCCAGTAGACCTCCCGCATGCGGGCATCATTGCACACCAGCGCGCGCTCGACGGATGATTCAAGGTCGAAGCCCTGCTGGGCGAGCGCCTGCAGGTCCGAGACCGGCACCACCGGCAGCCCCGCGCCGAAGGACAGTCCCTGGGCGAGGCTCGCCGCGAGGCGCACTCCCGTGAACGAGCCCGGGCCGCGGCCGAAGGCGATCGCGGTAAGCTGCCCGAGCCCGAGACCCGCCTCGGCGAGCAGCGCATCGATCATGGGCAGGATGTGCTCGGCGTGGCCGCGCGCGAATTGCGCCTCGCGCGTGCGCAGCTGCGCACCGAGAAGCAGCGCCGCCGAGCAGTTCTCCGTCGCGGTGTCGAGCGCAAGCAGCCTCATGAGGCGATCCCGGCGCGCACCGCCGCCATCGCGCGCGGCGCGTGCCCGCGCAGGAACGCGGCCGCCGTCTGCAGACTGCGGGTGCGGGCCATCGGCGGCAGCGCCGCGAGAAACACCTTGCCGTACCCCTTGCCTGTCAGGCGCGGATCGCAGATCGCCACGGCGCCGAAGTCCTCCTCGCTGCGGATGAGCCGTCCCACGCCCTGTTTCAGCGCGAGCGCCGCCTCGGGCAGCTGGTAGTCGCGAAACGCGCTGCCCCCGGCGGCCGTCAGGTGCTCGATCCGTGCCCGCACCAACGGGTCATCGGGCGAGGCGAACGGCAGCTTCTCGATGATGACGAGCCGCAGCGCGCTGCCCTTCACATCGACCCCCTCCCAGAAGCTCGCGGTGCCGAACAACACCGCGTTGCCGTCCTTGCGAAAGGCCTCGAGCAGCCGCTCGCGAGGCGCCTCGCCCTGCACGAGCAGCGGATAACCGGCGGCCGCGCCCCCGGCGCGCCACTGCGCGGCCGCCTGAGAAAGCGAGCGGTGGCTGGTGAACAACACGAACGCGCCGCCGCGCGCCGCCTCGATCAGCTCGCGGGCGAGGCTCATGAGCGCGGCCAGATGTTGCGGGGCCTGCGGCTGCGGCAGCCCCTCGGGCAGATAGAGCAGGCTCTGGCGGGCGTAGTCGAAGGGGCTGTCGATCTTCAGCGTGTCGCACGAGAGGCCGAGCCGCGCCGTGAAATGGCTGAAGTCCTCGCCGATCGACAGCGTGGCGGAGGTGAAGATCCAGGCGCAGGGGCGCGCTGCGAGGAGGGACTGGAAGCGCGGCGCGATGTCGAAGGGGATCAGGCTGAGCGCGAATCCCCTCGAGGAGACCTCCACGGAGCGGGCGCCCTCATGCTCGCCGCTCGCACTGATGCGCATGAGGCTCGCTGCAAGGTCCGCGGCACGGTCCGCGAGCGCGGCGAGCGGGCCCTGCTCCTCTTCGGCTTGCCGCAGCCGCTGCGCCAGGGCGTCGACCTCGGCGGCGAGATCCTGCACCGGATCATCGACGCTCTCGGCGGCCTCCGTCCATGCGAGGCGTCCGCTGCGGCCTGCGAGAGCCGCCGTCAGGCGCCTGAGGCCGCCCCACGCCGCCTGCACCGCCTCCTCGGCCCCGCGCGCTCGTGCGCGCTTGCCCGCGAGCTCGGCCGTCAGATCGCCCAACAGCGTCTCGATGCGCCGGCTGCTCACCTGGGCCCCGAAGAACTGCGTGGCGAGATCCGGGATCTGATGGGCCTCATCGAGAATGACCGCATCGGCCGCGCCGAGCAGATCGCCGAAACCGTCCTCCTTGAGCGCGAGGTCGGCAAGCAGCAGATGGTGGTTGACGATCACGATGTCGGCTTCCAGCGCCGAGCGGCGCGCCAGGGCGACGTGGCAGCGCTGCAGCTGAGGGCAGCGCGTGCCGAGGCAGTTGTCGCGCGTGGAGGTCACCTGCGCCCACACCGGATGGGAATCGCCGAGCCCGGCGACCTCCGCCAGATCGCCGCTGCGGGTCGTGTGCGCCCAGCGGCGGATGCGCGCCATCATGCCCTCCGGGCCCTCGTGGGCCGACGCACCGGGATCCTCCAGTGGCAGTGACCGCTCGGTGTCCTCCAGGCGGTGGCGGCACAGATAGTTGCCACGGCCCTTGAGCAGTGCGACCTTGGCCGGCCGGCCGAGCGCCCCGCCGAGCAACGGCAAGTCCTTGCTGAAAAGCTGATCCTGGAGCGTGCGCGTACCGGTCGAGATGAGCACCCGCGCCCCCGAGAGCAGCGCCGGCACGAGGTAGGCGAAGGTCTTGCCGGTGCCGGTGCCGGCCTCGATCACCAGCGCCTCGCGATGCGCGATGGCGGCGGCCACCCGGGCGGCCATGTGCCGCTGCTGCGGGCGCACGTTGAACCCCGGCAGCGCCCGCCGCAGGGGCCCGTCTTGCGAGAAGATGTCCTCGAGATCCAACGGGGCAACTCACCCTGAAGCTCTGCGCGGTCCGCGTGTGCGATTATGGGACACACAGGCCGCTTTTATCGTACTTTATGCGGGGATTCCGGCCGCGCCGCTATACTGCGAAGACCCATCGGGACGGGTCGACGATCCACCCCGGCTAACCTCGGTGCAGGGCCTCGCCCAAGGCCTCTCCGGCACCGCACTGAAGAGGACTCGAGCATGGCCACAGCCTCTCCCCTGCCGATACCGCTCGCTCGACTCAGCCGCCCGGTCGCCGAGTGGGTCGATTCGGTCCGCGCCCTGACTCAGCCCGCCGAGGTCTACTGGTGCGAGGGCACCGAGGCGGAGCTCGAGGAGCTCACCTCCCGGCTCGTGCGCAGCGGGGAGCTCACGCGGCTCGACCCCGCGCAATTCCCCGGCTGCCACCTGTACCGCTCACATCCGGCCGACGTGGCCCGCGTCGAGCACCTCACCTACATCTGCACGCGCTCCAAGGACGATGCCGGCCCCAACAACAACTGGATGGAGCCGCAGGCGGCGCACGCGAAGATGCGCGAGCTGTTCCGCGGCAGCATGAAGGGCCGCACGCTGTACGTGATTCCCTACTGCATGGGCCCGGTCGACTCCCCGCTCGCGCGCTGCGGAGTCGAGATCACCGACAGCGCCTACGTCGCGATCAACATGATGATCATGACCCGTGCCGGCCGCCCGGCGCTCGAGCGCATCGCCCTCGAAGGCGGTTTCGTGCGCGGCCTGCACTCGATCGGAGAGCTCGACCCGGACCGGCGCTTCATCATGCACTTCCCCGAGGAGCTCGCGATCGAGAGCTTCGGCTCCGGCTATGGCGGCAACGCGCTGCTCGGCAAGAAATGTCACGCGCTGCGCATCGCGAGCTGGCAGGCGCGCGATGAGGGCTGGCTCGCCGAGCACATGCTCATCGTCGGGCTGCAAAACCCCAAGGGCGAGACGCACTACGTGGCGGCGGCATTCCCCTCGGCTTGCGGCAAGACCAACCTCGCCATGCTGATTCCGCCGAAGTCGATGCCCGGCTGGAAGGTGTTCACGGTGGGCGATGACATCGCCTGGCTGCACCCCGGCGCCGACGGGCGGCTCTGGGCCATCAACCCCGAGGCGGGCTACTTCGGCGTGGTCCCCGGAACGAACCGCGAGACCAACCGCAACGCCTACGACATGATCCGGCGGGACACCCTGTTCACGAACGTCGCGCTCACGGCCGAAAACCAGCCCTGGTGGGAAGGGCTGCCCTCGGGGACGCCTCGCACCGATTGGCAAGGTCGTCCGTTCGACCCTGCCCGGGGACCCGCCGCCCATCCAAACTCCCGCTTCACGGTATCCGCCCGGCGCAACCCGAGCTACTCACCGCACGCGGAGGATCCGAGCGGCGTGCCGATCTCGGCCATCCTCTTCGGCGGCAGACGCCGCGAGGTCGCGCCCCTGGTCTACGAGGCGCGCAACTGGTCGCACGGCGTACTGGTCGGCGCCTCGGTCGCCTCCGAGACGACGGCGGCGGCGGTCGGCCAGGTCGGCGTCGTGCGCCGCGACCCGATGGCCATGCAGCCGTTCTGCGGCTACAACTTCGCCGATTACTGGCGGCACTGGCTGGCGGTGGGCGCGAAGCTCTCGAGGCCGCCGCGGCTCTTTCACGTCAACTGGTTCCGGCGCGACCCGCAGGGCAAGTTCCTGTGGCCGGGGTACGGCGAGAACCTGCGGGTGCTGGCGTGGATGCTCGATCGATGCGCCGGCAAGGCGCATGCGGTCGAGGGCGGTATCGGCCTGCTGCCGCGGCCGAAGGACCTCGACACCGCCGGTCTCGATGTGAGTCCCGAGGAGCTGCGCGCGCTGCTCTCGGTGGACACCGAGCTCTGGCAGAAGGAGGTCGCCGAGATGCGCGGCTATCTCTCCGGGTTCGGCGAGCGGCTGCCGGCCGAGCTGTGGGCCGAGCTCGAGAAGACCGCCGCCGCGCTCGGGGGCGCGCAATAATGCGAGGCTCGGGGCGGTAAACGGCGGCGCGGCGGCCGTCACTCGCAGACGAAGCGCAAGGTCTGGGCCGAGTCGGCCTCCGGCAGCCGTCCCAGGCCGATCGTGCCGCTGCCCTTCAGCTGCAGGGTATCCCGGCGCACGAAGGACTCCTCGCCGTCGGCGGTGCGCACGAAGGTGCCGTTCGTGCTGTGATCGATCAGCATGAACTTGTGGCGTGCGAACTCGATGCGCGCGTGCAGCCGGGAGATGAGACTGCCCTTGATCACCAGGTCGTTCTCGTCAGCCCGCCCGATGGTGAGAATGGAGCGCTGCTCATCGACCACCAGCTCGCGATCGAGCCACCAGAGCCTGAGCTGCCCGTAGGGGTGATCGGCTGCGAGCGGCACGGTACGCACCATGCTCGTCACGTCATCGGCCTGCCAGAGCACCTCGTAGAGCGGCACCTCGTTGCCCTGGCCCTTGATCGGCGCGTTGTCGATCAGGCGGCAGGCGTTGCGCCACTGAGGCGAGAGCCGCCCGACGGTGGCCTCGGTGATGATCACCTGCCCGGCCTTGGCCTGGCTGGTCATCCGGTTGGCGGTGTGCACCGTGACGCCGAAGATGTCCTGACTCTCGGCCATCACGGGCCCGAAATGACAGCCGATGCGAATCGCCACCGGCTGGCCGTCGGCCCGCAGTTGCGTGTGGCCCATGATCTGCTTTTGCATCTGGGCCGCGGCGTTCAGCGCCTCATCGGCGCTCGGGAAGGTCGCCATGACCTCATCGCCCATGGTCTTGACCACCGTGCCCGCATGCTGCTCGGTGGCGTTGCGCATCAGCTCGATGCACAGGGAAACCATGTCGCGCGCACGCTGATCGCCCATCCGCTCATACAGGCGGGTCGAGCCCACCACGTCGGCGAACAGTACGGCGAGCTCGATGTCCTCACCCATGGCGTGCGCTGCCAACCATGCTCCCCCGACTGTTGGATGTCTCGAACGTGGACATGCGGCTGGCGGGAAATATGCGCGAGTATACGCGAGTCGCGTTGGCAAGCGCCACCGGCGCAGCCTCAGTCGCTCCCCTGCCCCGCCGGCCGTCCTGCCCGGATGGGGGGCCTCAGGGGAGCGGTGCCGCCGCGCGGATGAGTGCCGACCCCGCCCCGGGAGCGCGCGCGCCCTCGCTCAGCATCCGACGAAACTCCTTTGCACCCGGCTCCCCGCAGTACAGGCCGAGCATGTGGCGCGTGATCGCCTGAAGCGGTTGGCCCTCGAGCATCCGCCGCTCCGCGTAGCGGGCCATGCGCTCGAGCAGGAGCGCCCGGTCCGGGCTCACCGAGGCCGGCGGCGCGAGCGTCCGATGCAGCTCCGTCAGCACCCACGGGCGATGATAGGCCTCTCGGCCCAGCATGACACCCTCGCACCACCGCAACGCATCGAGGACGCCGGCGGCATCGCGCAACCCGCCGTTGACGATCACAGGCAGGTCCGCGAACGACTGCTTCAAACGCCGCACCACGTCGTAGCGAAGCGGAGGAACCTCCCGGTTGTCCTTGGGCGAGAGACCGCCCAGCACCGCCTTGCGCGCGTGCACGATGGCCGCCGTGCAGCCCGCCTGGCGGATGCGGCCGACGAAATCGTGCAGGGCCTGCTCGTCCGCCTCCTCGAAGCCCGCGAGCGCCTCGCGCCAGGCGGCGCCGGCTGCGCTCACGACGCCGATGCGCATCTTGACGGTGACGGGCACGCGCACCGCCGCGCGCATCGCCGCCACACAGTCGGCCACACGCTGCGGCTCGCGCATGAGGCAGGCGCCGAAGGCGCCGCTCGCCACCCGCTCGCTCGGACAGCCGCAGTTGAGATTGATCTCGTCATAGCCCGCCTCCTGCCCGATCCGGGCGGCCAATGCGAGCTCGCGCGGATCGCTGCCGCCGAGCTGCAGCGCCACGGGGTGCTCCTCCGGATCGAACTCGAGCAGCCGGCGGGTATCCCCGCGGATGATCGCCGCAGCGGTGATCATCTCGGTATAGAGGAGCGTCAGGGGCGAGAACCCGCGCAGGAAGTACCGGCAGTGCCGGTCGGTCCAGTCCATCATGGGCGCGACGGAGAGTCTGCGGTCAAGGCTCACGGGTTAATCCAAAAAAAATGCGGCTCACGGCCCCTGCCACCTCTGCGCAGTGTACCAATGATGTGCCGCAAGGCTCGCAGGGACTGACTCACCCCACACCGACGCACCCGCGGCAACCCAAACAACCCGCGCACGGGCTGCGCACCTTTGCGGGTCGACGCCCCCACCCTGCGCTCGATGAGAACGCCTCATGCACGCTCCTCGCCCAGCATGGATCGGCCCCACTGACTGCTGAGATCGGCACGCCCGCTCAAAGTCTCGCGGCCGGGAGGCCCGCACATCTGCGTCGCCGCGGCGGCGCAACAGCGGGGATCATGGCCGGCCGCTATAACGGCGCTATACTCCTGCATATAGCGATGCTATACTCCCCCGAATGGACACGCGCTCCGCTTTACTCACCGCCGCTTTGAAAGTCCTGGAGGACGAAGGCGAGGCCCAGTTCTCCACGCGCGCGGTGTGCGCCTTGGCCAACGTGACGGCACCCACGCTCTACCACCACTACGGCAGTGCGGATGGACTCCTGAGCGCCGCGATGGCGGAGGCGTTCGCTCAGTTTCTCGCCCGCAAGAAAGCCGCGGTGACATCCACCGAGCCGCTCACCGCGTTGCGTGAGGGTTGGGACGACTACGTCCGCTTCGCCGCGGCACGGCCTCGACTCTATGCGGCGATGCTGAGCCGCGTCCTCCAGGGCGCCCGGATCCCCGCGGCCCAACAGGCCTTCGCGCTCCTGGTCGAGCGCGTCACGACCCTCGAGCGCCAGGGGCGGCTCGGCCTCAGGGTCGAGGCAGCGGCCGATGTGATGTGGGCTTCCGCAAACGCGGCCTCGATGCTGTTCGTCACGGCAGCGCTTCGCACGACATCACCCCCTGCCCCGGACGTGCTCGAGGATATCCGCGAAAACGCCCTCCGCAGCATCCTGACTCCTGAATCGGAACACTGAACGCCATGCGCATTTTGGTCACTGGAGGCACCGGCCTCCTCGGAAGGCGTCTGATCCGGCGCCTGGTGCTAGACGGTCATCAAGTCTTGGCGCTCACGCGCTCGGGGAGTTCGGCCGCACGACTTCGAGCACTGGGCGCCGCCCCCGTCGACGCCGATCTTGAGAGGCCCACCCCCCTCTCACTGCCTGCCGTGGACGCTGTCGTGCATGCGGCCGCCCTGTTCCGGTTTTCCGGGCCGCGCGAGCCGTTCTGGCGCGTCAATGTAGAGGGCACCGCCAGAGTGCTGGCCGCGGCCGGACAGGCCGGGGCGAAGCGCTTCGTGCACATCAGCGCTGCGGGGATCATCATGGATGAAGCCGGAACGCCCATCCGGGACGCCGACGAGCGCGCACCGACATTTCCGAGCCACTTCTCGGCCTACCTCGCGAGCAAGGCCCGCGCCGAATCGATCGTCCTCGCGGCCGACACGCCGGGCTTGTGCACCCTTGCGCTTCGCCCGCCCGCCCTCTGGGGGCCCGGCGACCCGTTCAGTCGCGCACTGCCCCAGGCCATCACCTGCGGACAGTTCGCCTTTATCAACCGCGGTGACTATGCCTTTGACACCTGCCACGTCGACAATGTCATCGAAGCAATCCAATGCGCATTGGAGCGTGGCGAGGGCGGCCGTGCCTATTTCATCACGGATCGAGAGAAGCTGACGTTTCGAGAATTCGTCGCCTTGCTCGCCGGCCTTCAGGGACTGTCCATCGAGAAACTGCGCTCCATACCCTACGGGATGGCATCGGCGGTGGGTCGGGTGATGGACACCGCATGGACCCTCACTGCAAGGGACGGCGACCCGCCGCTCTCCCGGTCCCTTATCCGCATGATCGGACGTGAGTTCCGCGTCAACGATGCCGACGCGCGCCGCGACTTGGGATACGTTGGCCACACATCGCGCGCCATGGGTGTGCGCAGCTACGCTTGACCCCGCGACACATCATCGCCAGGCTCGACATCCCCCGGCCGCACGTGCCGGTGCGAGGCGTTCCCGCCGAGGTGGACGCCGCGCGCATCGACTCATCCCGGCAACCGTCCCTGCGCCCACAGCCTTCCCGCAAAGTCTTCGAAGGCGCCCCAGGTGGCACGGGCAAGCGCCCCGCCGACGCTCACCCGCCGCACGCCCACATCGGCCAGCTCGGCAACCGACAAGCCGGTGCCCGACAGATTGGCATTGACCGGCTTGTCCAGCGTCGCCACCACTCTGGCGATGGAGGCGAGATCCTTGATCCCCGGCGCATACAAGCAGTCTGCGCCCGCCTGGCCGTAAGCGGCGAGTCGGGCGATGGTCATTTCCAGGTCAGGCTGCCCCAACAGGAACGCCTCGCAGCGTCCGACGAGCACCACGTCCTCGCCCGAGCGCTCGATCGCCTGGCGCGCGGCGCGCACTCGCTGCACGGCTTCATCGAGGGGATAGAGTCCGCTGCCCTGGCGGTCTTCGATCGAAAGACCCGCCACCCCGGTTTCGATGCAGCGGGCGACGCTGATTGCGACACCCTCGGGGCTGCTGGCAAATCCGGCTTCGAAATCAGCATTGACCGGCAGGTCGGTGATCCCGACCAGGAATCGCAGATGCTCGAGAACCTCATCCACGGTCATCTCGCCGTCAGCCCTGCCCAGAGCCCAGGCGGCCCCGGCGCTGGTGGAGGCGATCGCCTTGAAGCCGAGCCTGGCCAGGCGGATGGCGCTGCCGCCATCCCAGGGATTGGGCAGAACAAAGCAGCCCGACTGGTGCAGGGCGCGGAAGGCCGCGCGTCGCTCGGCAATGGAGCTCATCGCTCTTCTCCCAACTGCGCCGGCGGCGGTGCAAATCCGAGGGTGCCGGCAATGCGGTTCCAGGCGTTGATCGTGGCAATGGCCACGGTGAGCCGCAACCGCTGCTCCTCGGCAAACATCTCCTGCAGAGCCTGCCGGGCTGAGTCGATCTCAGCACGGCGGCCCGGATCGGTCAGTGCCTCGGCCCAAGCCAAGGCGGCGCGCTCCGCCTCGGTGAACCCCGGGGCCTCGCGCCAGGCGGCCAGACGGTCGAGCGTGCTTTGCGGCACACCTGCCTTGCGAGCCCAGTTCAGATGCAGTTGCAGGCAGTAGGCACAGCCGTTGATCTGCGAGGCACGCACCTTCACCAGCTCCACCAGCGCCTTATCGAGATTCTGTTCTGAAATCCGGCTGAGCGTGCGCAGCGCCGCCACGGCCTGCGGCAATCGCTCGCAGAAGACGTCGAAATCGATGGACTGCACGGTCGTCATGCTTGACCCCTTGGAAACACGGCGGGTGCCGCGCATTGACCTTATCAGGACACGAATATAGTATTCGTGCCCTGATACCATGCGCAAGCCCAAAGACAGGACGAAAGCAGGAGAGGTCGCGCCGCCCGTGCTCCCCGCGGTCGGCGAAGGCAAGCGCGGCGAGGCGGGTTATCTCGGCTACCTGCTTCGCCAGGCGGCAAACGCCCAGCGGTACCGGATGGATCGAGCCCTGGCGGCGGTCGGCCTGACGCACCCGCAATTCCTGGTGCTGACCATGATCCGCGCCTATCCGGGCTGCTCGAACGCCGACATCGCCCGCCTGGCGATGCTCACACCGCAGACGGTGCATGCCATCACCACCGCGCTGCTGCGCAAGAAGCTGATCGCTCGCCGCGCGGACCCTGTCCATGGCCGCATCCTGAACATCGAGCTGACGGATGCGGGCAGAGATCTGCTCGAGCGGGGACGTGCGCGCGCCTTGGCGATGGAATCAAGACTTCAGGCGACGCTGAAGGATACGGAGATCGCCACCGTGCGCCGCTGGCTGGTCGGCGTAGCGCGCGAGGCGCACGCGACTGCGGGCGACCTCCCCTCTGTCGCCCCGGATTAGACGCCTTCGCGCTCACCTGTTGTTTGCGCAAGGTCCTCCCCGGCCCGCCATTGAAGGCCGAAATATTCCCTGAGCAGCGTGCGGCCTTTCGCCGTCAGCGCAAGACCGCGGTGGGTGCGATTGCGCCTCAGGCCGCAGGCGCTCTCCAGCCGCTCGCAGATCGCCGCACCGAGCCAGCCGGCAACATGCGGGCGTCCCTCCGTCCAGTCCAGGCAGGGCCGCACGAGGGCGCGGCGCAGCGCCTGCGGCGGCTGAAGATCGAGCTGCGCGAGCCATTCATTTCCCGCCGCGCTCAGCGCAAAGCCATCGGAGCCGGCGATGATGCGACCACTCAAGATGAGCGAGTCGCAGATCGCAACGCCGAGTGCCCCGGCGATGTGATCATAGCAACGGCGCGCCTGTTTGAGCGCCGGCAGAACGCGCTGTGTCTTTTGCCGCGCGACGTTGGCTGCAAATGAGAGAGTCTCGATAGCATGGGCGACATCGGCGTCGCGCAGGCGATAGTAACGGTGACGCCCGCGTGCGCTGACGGCGAGAAGTCCACCGCCGAGCAACAGGCCAAGATGCGCGCTCGCGGCCTGCGCGGAAGCGCCCGTCCGTGCCGCGATCTCACCGGCCGCGCGCTCGCTCCCGTCCATCAGCACCGCCAGCATCGCCGCGCGCACCGGGTCGCCCACGAGCGCGCCCATCCGCGCGATGCTCGACAGATCTGACACCATGCTTCCATTGTAGTGCCTGCGCGCCGGCGATCGTTACAGAAAATCCTGAAACGTGCCGCGCGGGCGCTGCGCGAGAATACGGCCATGAACAGCCGCAACCCGGATCGCTTCGTCACCGTCTCGCCGGAAGTCCTTTACTTCGGCACGCCCGTCGCCGTCATCAGTACCGTCAACCCCGATGGAACGACCAATCTTGCCGCCCTGTCGAGCTTCTGGGCGCTCGGGGAGCGCTTCATGATCGGGTTGACGTCCTTCGGCCAGTCGGGACGCAACCTTGCGCGCACGCCGGAGTGCGTGCTCAATCTGCCTTCCCCTGCAGAGTGGGAGCATGTGGAACGGCTGGGGCATACGAGCGGATGTGCCGCGCTCACCGACTATCACCGCAGCGCGGGGATCGTGCACGCGAAGGACAAGTTTGCCGTGTCCGGATTCTCGCCGCTCGCTTCCGAGATCGTCGCTGCGCTGCGCGCGGCCGAATGCCCCGTGCAGATCGAGGCGCGTGTGCTTGCGCAGAGCGCGCCGCACGGGGAAAGCGGCTGGCTTCATTTCGAGATACAGCGCTTGCGAGTGCACGCCCATCGCTCCATCCTGAATGCTGCGGGCACTCGCATTGACATCGATGCCTGGTCGCCGCTCTTCTACGTCTTCCGTCATTATTTCGGCAAGGGCGCACGGCTCGGAAAGAGCTTTCGGGCGAAGTATTGACCCGAGGACGGCTCGGAGGAGATCGAGCGGCTGACGCCCGGCGCAGGGCATGCATCAGGGCCAGAGGCTGCGAGCTCAACGCACATAGGTAGATCCTCGGATGCGCCACCGGCGGCCGCTGGCGTAAGATCGACAAGAGGTGTGGTCGCGGGGGCGTACGTCGGCCGTCCGCGCCTCACTACCGATTGAGGAGCGGACCTTGGCCGCCCATCGACCCTGGGCCGATTACCGGGACTACTCACTCCTTGCAGCCGCGCTGCTCGGGCTTGCCGTCGGCCTCATCGCCCGCTCGCTCGATGCGCCGGGCATCAGCCGCGCGGCCCTCCTCGCCGCCACCGCCATCGTGCTCCTCACCGCCGCGGCCGCCACCGGCTGGAGGCTGCTGCGCGGTGAGATCGGCGTCGACATCATCGCGGTGCTCGCCATGGCGGGCGCGCTGGTGCTGCGCCAATACCTCGCCGGCTCGGTCATCGCCGTGATGCTCACCGGCGGCGCTGCGCTCGAGCGGTACGCGAGCGCGCGGGCGCGGCGCGAGCTGAGCGCGCTGCTTCGCCGGGTACCGAGGCTTGCGCACCGGCGCCAGGACGATCGGTTCGTCGATGTGCCGGTGGAGGAAGTCGGCCTCGGTGATGTGCTGGTGGTGAAGCCGGGGGAGATCGTGCCGGTGGACGGCATCATCCACTCCGGCAGCGCGGTGCTCGATGAGTCCTCCCTCACCGGGGAATCGAGACCCGTCAGGCTCGAGCCCGGCACCCCGGTGCGCAGCGGCGGCAGCAACTGCGCGGGCCCCTTCGAGCTCAAGGTGACCGCGATCGCCTCCGAGAGCACCTACGCCGGGATCATCCGTCTGGTGCGCGCCGCAGAGCAGTCCAAGGCGCCCTTCGTCCGCCTCGCCGACCGCTATGCGCTCGTCTTCCTCGTGCTGACGCTCGCCTCGGCGGCGATCGCCTGGCTCCTCGCCGGCAGCCCGGTGCGGGCGCTCGCGGTCCTCGTGGTGGCGACCCCCTGCCCGCTGATCCTCGCCGCCCCGGCGGCCATGATCGCCGGAATATCGCGCGCCGCGAGCCGGGGAATCATCATGAAGGGAGGCGCAGCGCTCGAGACGCTCGCACGCACGCGCGTGCTCGTGCTCGATAAGACAGGCACGGTCACCTCCGCGCGCCCGGAGGTGGTCGCCGTCGAGACCCTGGGCGGGATTTCCTCCGATGAGCTCATCCGCTACGCCGCCTCGCTCGAGCAGCTGTCGGTTCACCCGTTCGCGCCCGCGATTCTCACCGAGGCGCGCAACCGCGCCCTGACCCTCTCCTTCCCGACCGAAGTGCGCGAGCAGATGGGCAGCGGGATCACCGGGGAGCTCGAAGGCCATCGTATCTCGGTCGGCCAACGGCGGTTCGTCGCTCCCGACCGCGAGCAGACCGCGGAGCTGCGCTCGGTGCAGCTGCGCACCGCGGTCGAGGGCTCATCGGCCGTCTTTGTCGCCCTCGACGGCAGGCTCTGCGGCGCGCTGCTCCTGCAGGATCCCATCCGCCCGGAGACCGCGCGCGTGCTGCGCGAGCTGAGAGCCGCCGGCATCGAGCGCATCCATCTCGTGACGGGCGATCACCCCGATGTGGCGGAGCTGGTCGGGGATGTCCTGGGTGTTGACAGGGTGTTCGCGGAACGCTCACCCGAGGAGAAAGTCGAAGTGGTCCGGCAGGTGCGCGCCGAGGGCCTCACCGCGATGGTCGGGGATGGGATCAACGACGCGCCCGCGCTTGCCCTGGCCGATGTCGGGATCGCCATGGGCGCGAGGGGCGCCACGGCGGCCTCCGAGGCCGCCGACGTGGTGCTGACCTCGGACCGCTTCGAGGGCGTTGCCGAGGCGGTCGGGATCGCCCGCCGCACCCGCGCCATCGCGCTGCAAAGCGTAATCGCCGGAATGGGCCTTTCACTGGTGGCGATGTCGTTCGCCGCCGCGGGCTTCATCGCGCCCGTGGCGGGCGCGATCCTGCAGGAGGGCATCGACATCCTGGTGATACTCAACGCGCTGCGCGCGCTCGCAGGTCGCAGGAGCGTCATTGCCGGCAGCGCCGAGATCAAGGGCCTAGCGCAGGCGCTTGCGAGCAGCCACCGCTCGCTGCGCCCCAGGGTGGGCGAGCTTGCCGCTCTCGCCGTGCAGCTCGATGCGTTGCCCGGCCCCGAGGCGCGCTCGCGCCTCGAGCGCATCCGCGACATGCTCGAGAAGGAGCTGCTGCCCCATGAGAGCGAGGAGCAGCGCACCGCCTATCCGCTCATCGAGAAAATGCTGAAGGGAGAGAACCCGACCGGCCCTCTCATCCAGACACACAACGAGATCCGCCGATTGAGCCGGCTTTTCGGCCGCCTCGTCGAGCAGCTGCCTGCGGCGGGGCCGGCGGGCGAGGACCTGCGGGACCTGCGCCGCCTGCTCTACGGCCTGCACGCGATCCTGACGCTGCATTTCGCACAGGAAGACGAGCTCTACAGCCTCTTCGGCTCCTGATAGAAAATAATGGAGGAGATCTCAGAGGACTCCACGCACCACAATCGGGGCGCTTGAAATACATCTTGGAATGAGTTACGGTCCAACGATAACAAAACGAGTACCGAGAAACGGATAGTCCAAAATCGGGTTGCGATTTCGGCTACGCGTGTAAGTTGATCCGTTGAACGTGCGCCTCCGAACTGGCGGTTCCCTCCGGATCTGGGGCCACAACTGTCTGTTGGCTGGAACGCAAATTTTTTCGCTAGGCATTGCAAGCTAGCGCTCGGGATTGCGTGGAGGTGAGGGACTGTGGGATATGAGGTACGTTCCCAGAAGACGGAAGCCGAAATGCTGCGCGCAGGGCCACGGCAGAATCGCCCCAACCCTACTCGCGCGACGCGCATAGGAATCCAATCCGGACATCCAGGTCTAACGCGACTTCAGAAGTGGGCCGCCGAGAATGAATTGGCCGCGCAGAGGCAGTCTTTTCCAATTCAGGTATGAGCCTGGAGAGTGGGGCTGGGGGCTCCTGAGGCGCTGGATGGGGTGGATCGATCGATTGTCTGAGCTTGGGCCAAAATCTTACCTCACCGGGCAGGC
>JAJZLX010000328.1 GCA_021850555.1 Pseudomonadota bacterium
CGGCCACGATGCCCGGATCCAGCGCTTCCTAATAGTGGAACTTGTAGAGCAGCTCGGCGTAGATCTCGAACGGGTTGTTCCAGTGCACGCCGCCGAAGGTCAGGGCGTTGTCCGTGAGCAGGTGCTCGTTGGTGACGTTCAGCCCCGTGACCGACACCTGAAGGTTGCGGGTGAAGTTGCGCCCGACGGTGAGATCGAGGATCGCGTAGCTCGGCAGGTGGCTCGGCTGCCAGGTGGGCGGCCCCGCGAAGCCGTTCATGAGCCCGGAGTTCACCGACAGGTTGCTGCCGAAGAAGTACCCCTCGGGAAGGTTCACGTTGTAGCCGACGTTGAGCGTATTGCGCTGATCATGATCGAGCGAGGTGTAGTCGCCGCAGGCCGTTCCGGGCACCACGAGCCCGCCGCTGATCGAGCCGAAGCACTGCGCGGTCTGGTTCGAGTAGGCCAGGTGCACGCTGCCGTACTTCCAGAACGCCGGCGAGCTCACCGTGAGCTCCCGGCCCCGGATGAGCGCCCCCTGGTCGGTGATCGGCAGGTAGATGTCGGACTCGCCGATCGGATTGTGATCGAAGAAGTTCTTCGCCTCGGTGACGAAGTAATCCGCCTCGATCTGCCAGCCATACAACGGGATCGTCACGCCGAACTGGCGCTCCTTGTCGCGCTCGCCGTGCAGGGGCTGGAAATGGCTGTTTTGCGCGGTGGCGAAGCCGAGGATGGGCCCGGAGAGCGACTCGAGCGGCGGCGCCTGGTAGTACTTGCCGTAAAAGGCGCTCAGCACCCAGTGCAGCTTCGGCAGCTCGATGGTCGCCCCGTAGCGCGGGTCGATCGCGGTCTCGGTGACCAGGCCCTGAAAGTGCGACTCGCGCACGCCCGCCTGCAGGTGCAGCCATCGCACGGGGTGATAATTGTCCTGAATCCACGCGTCGATGAGCCCCCCGGTGGGGTTCTGGAGCTCGATGAGGTTCGGCGCTCCGCTGGTGAACCCCAGATTGAAGTCGGCATGGTCCTGCTGCGCGAAGCCGTAGACGCCGACAGCCACGTGATTGTGGGGAAGGTGCCAGCGCAGGCTCTCCTCGCCGGCCTCGTACTGGGAGGTGTGGTGGAAATGGGTGATGATCGGGTAGTCGCTGGCGCCCCCGTCGTAGGCCGCCCGCTCGAAGTGATACATCACCGAGCTCGTGAGCACGATGTCGTTCGTGAAGGTGTGCACCCAGGAGAGCAAGGCGAAGTTGTCCGCCTCGCTCTGCACGTCGCCGAACTGCCCGACGCACTGCGGGTCATCGGGCAGCGGCGTGAGGCAGTTCGGAATCTGGTAGTTGTCCTGGCGCAGCTGGGCGACGAAGCGCACCTCGTTGTTCGCGCTCGGGTCGTATTGCAGGTTGGTGAAGAACCCGTAGCCCTGGGACTGATCGTGAATCACCTGGGAGACCGGGGTCTGCAGGCCGAGGTTGCTGCGGTTGCCCTCGATGCTCGCGTAGTAGGCGAAATTATGGATGTGGCTCGCCACGCTCAGGTAATCATCGGTGTGGCCGAAATTTCCGGCCGAGACGGCGATCTCTCCCTGGTTCTTCTTGCCGAAGCCGCTCTTGGGGATCACGTTGAAGATGCCGTAGGTCCGATCGCCCTCGTTGGCGCTGTAGCCGCCCCGCTCGGCCCCGAGCGTCTGGATGTCCTCGGGGGCGACCGCCGGACCGAGGCTCTCGGCGATGTTGGTGTTCGGGATCTCCACCCCGTCGATCAGCCAGCTCGTCTGATGCCCGCCGCGGATGTGCAGCATGTCGTGGGCCTCGTACGCGCCCGGGACGTAGTCGGTGATCATCGTCAGGCTGTTGACGTCGATGGCGCCGGGGGTCTGCTGAATCTGCTGGGCGCTCACCAGCGTGATCGGGGTGACCGAGGCGACCACCGGCACGCGGTTGCCCGAGATGGTGACGCGGGCGAGCTTGGAGACCGGCACCAGGTGAACGAGGGGCGTGGGAAAGTATCCCGCCTCCACCGTGACCGCCTGTTTCTCGGCCGCGAAGCCGTGCCGGCTGACGGTGAGCAGGTAGCTGCCGATCGCCACCGTCGGGAAGACGACGCGGCCGCGCGCGTCGGTGCGTGCCGCCAGCACGCGCCCGGAGGCGGCCCGAAGCCTCACCCGCACTCCCGCCATCGGCTTGTTGTGGACGTTCTCGACCGTCACCCGGACGCTGCCGTATGAGCCCGCCCAGCTGCGTGCCGGGGCAAGCCCCAGGGCCGCCAGGACCCCGAGGCCCGCGCCGAGGGAGGAAGAAAACCAGAAAGAGCGGCGGCGCGCGCGCCCCGCCTTGCGATCATTGACTGTCACGCCTCAAACCTCCGGGTCCGCCGGCGGCGGACCCTCGAATCCTCAATGGAAATACCCTGAGCGCCCGGACAACCCTCGGCTGCGGGCGAATCGATGAGCGGAAGGCTCAGGCGAGGTGCGGGGGCCCGCGTGCCTGGGGAACGTGCGCGAGACGCACGCTCGGGGCGGAGGACTCGAGGAAGCTGACGACGCCGATCGCCACGGGCGCGGTGCGCACGAGGCTCGCGAGAGAGAACGCCGGCGCGGGGCTGGTGCCGTTGCAGTAAGCGCAGTGCGCATCGCTCCGCGAGCCCCCTCCCCCGTGCGCCTGCAGGGCCGTCCTGCGCCCGTGCGAGAAGAACCCCGTGGGGAAGCCTTCGTGGCACAGGACGATCGAGAGCGAGCCGTGGGCCGGCTCGAACCCGAGCGGGATGAGCGCGCGCAGAGCGAAGCCGAGTAGCGCCAGCGCCACGGCCCACGTGGGCGCGCCGTGCCGCGGCGCGTAGCGCCGGTGTCGGGTGAGTCGTGCGAGTCGCCTGCCGGTCACGGGTCTTCGATCACTGCGCGGCCGATACGGCCGGATTTGTTCCTTGTGGCCCTGATTCTAGCCAAACCGGACCGAGTCCAGAGCACACCCGGCCCCCGGGGTGCGCCGAGCCGAGCGCTCGGCGCGACCAATTGAATCGCCCCAGGGAGCCTCAGAACCTGTGGCGCGCGGACCACGGCGCCCCGGTATGCGACCGGAGGAAATGGGGGGAAGTTCCCGCCTCAGCGCCTCAGCACATCTTTGCCCCGGTCTCGCTTCCAACCTCGAGTCCGATCGCACTTGACAGTAATGAATAAGTACCTTACCTTGTAAGGAGTTTATACATTACCACTGATCATGCAGGAGGTCATTCTGATGACTGCCCAGACCGTTACCGCGAAAGGCCAGGTCACCCTCAAGCGAGACCTGCTGCATCACCTCGGCGTCAAGCCCGGTGAGCGGATCGACTTCCACAAGCTGCCCGGTGGCGAGCTGCGGGTGCGGGCGGCACGCCCGACCGGACGCATCGACACTTTCCTCGGCCTGCTTGCGGGCAAGACCAAGAAAGTCGCCACCATCGAGGAAATTACCGAAGCTGCCGCGAGCGGTTGGGCAGACGAGAAATGAAGATCACCGCCGACACCAACGTTCTGGTGCGCGCCGTTGTGCGCGATGACCTCGAGCAGGCGCGCGCGGCGGCCAAAGTGCTGAAAGGCGCCTCGGTGATCGCGGTATCTGTGCCTTGCCTGTGCGAGTTCGTATGGGTGCTGCGTCGGGTCTACGGGCTGACAGCCGCCGATATCGCATCCGCGATCAGGACGCTCCTGGCGACAGAGAGCGTGCACGCGGATGACGACCTGGCCGAGGCAGGCCTGAGAATGCTGGAAGCCGGCGGCGATTTCGCGGACGCGGTCATCGCCGAGGAAGGCGCACGGCGGGGCGGGGACATCTTCGTGTCTTTCGACAAGAAGGCCGTGGCTCTTTTGACCCAGCAGGGATACTCGGCACGGCTGCTCAAGAAGAATCGTGCTCATCCGCCTCATGAGCGAACACGGATGTGAGTGAGCCCGCCGGCTTTGAGCCATTGCGCAGCGTCCGAGCGCGCGAGTCATCCCCGACTTGCGCCGCGACGCGCTGCACCGCGCCACGAGCGGCATCGTGCGCCAGGCGAAGGTGATCGCCATCGAGAGCCTACGCGTGAAGGCGATGGCGCGCGGCATGGGCCGTAGGGCCTTCCGCCGCGGTGTTGGCGATGCCGCCCTCGGGGAGCTGCGCCGGCAGATCACCTACAAGGGCGCCTGGGCCGCGCGCGAGGTGGTGCTGATCGATACGTTCTACCCGAGCAGCAAGACCTGCTCGGGGTGCGGCGCGCTGAATGTGC
>JAJZLX010000408.1 GCA_021850555.1 Pseudomonadota bacterium
ACGGGTTCTGGGAGCTCGGGCTTGCACCATGGGATACGGCGGCGGGCACGCTGCTCGTACAGGAGGCGGGCGGTCACATCGGCACGCTGACCGGAGAGCCGTACCGTCAAGGCGGTTACGTCGTCGCAGGCACCCCGAAGGTCTATGCGGCGATGATCGAGCTGTTTGCTCCGTTCGTGCCCGAGGAATTGCGGGATCGCTGACTATCGCCTCGGGCGGTGATCGTCGCGGCGGGTGGCGCGGCGCGGGAGCCGATCAATGAGTTCACCGGATATACGCATCGTCCTGGTCGAGCCGACCCATCCGGGTAACATCGGTGCGGCGGCGCGGGCCATCAAAAACATGGGGCTCGAGCAGCTTGTGTTGGTGAGTCCGCGGCAATTCCCGCACCCGCAGGCCACGGCGCGCGCCTCGGGAGCCGATGATGTGCTCGCGCGCGCCCGGGTGGTCGGGTCGCTGGAGGAGGCGCTTGCGGGGTGCGGGCTCGTTGCAGCGACCACGGCACGCGGCCGCGATCAGTATTTTCGCGTCGCGGACGTGCGGGATGCGGCCGTGCGGTTGATGCAGGAGGCCGCGCGGGGGCCCGTGGCCGTGTTGTTCGGATCCGAGCGCGCAGGTTTGACCAACCAGCAGCTCGAGATGGCGCATCTGCTCATTCGCATTCCCGCCGATGACGCCTATCCGTCGCTCAATCTCGCCATGGCGGTGCAGCTGGTCGCCTATGCGCTCTTTCGATTGCGGGGCGTCGACATCGAGCCCGCGCCCGGCGCGGGACCGCTCGCGGATCCCGCCGAGCTCGAGCGGCTGTACGAGCATTTTGCGACGGTGCTCGAGGCAATCGAATTCCGCGATCGAACCCAGAGCGGCACCCACCTGATGGCCCGTATCCGTCGTCTCTGTCAGCGCGCAGAGCTGGACCGCAACGAAGTCAATATCTTGCGCGGCTTTCTCACGGCCGTGCAGGGCCGTCGCCGTCGCGCGGGGGACAGCGAATTCCCCAAGCCCGGATCAAGCGATGAGTTGGAGTCGTGACCGGATTCGCGGTTGCCCCGGGGACGCCCGGCTAAACTAACCATGTCTCTGATCGCCTGCGGGAGCTGACCGCCGCCCGTCGGATGGTTTGCGCGGCGCGGGCGCCACGGCTGTTCGGGAGGTCTTTTGGCTCATCATGTCACGTCGCGGCGCAAGGCCGGGGCCGCGAGCCGGCGCCTGCGCGCAGCCTGCGCCGGCACGGCGCTGGCCATCGTCTCGCTCATCCTGCCGGGCGTCTCGGCGGCTGCGCCGCCCATGGCCCTGGCGCTGCGCGCGGGTACGCCGGGGGTGGGACTCGATCTCGACTTCGGATTGTCCCCCGAGTGGGGAGTGCGTGTGGGGTACAGCGTATTCGACCTCGATCATTCCATCGCGACGTCCGACGTCCATTACAACGGCAGACTGAAGCTGGGTATGGCCACGGCATTGCTCGATTGGTATCCCTTCCGCGGAATGTTTCATCTGACCGCCGGTGTCGTCGATGACCGCACGCGCCTCGATGTGGTGGGCCGGCCGAGCCAAGGCGCCTACACGTTGAACGGCAACACTTACACGAGCGCGCAGGTCGGCTCGCTGGTCGGACGCGCCAGGTTCGCGCAATCCGTCGCGCCCTACCTCGGGGTCGGGTGGGGAAATCCGACCGCCCTGGACGGGCATGTTCACTTTCTGTTCGACATCGGCGCGGTCTACGGCGGTGCCGTGCAAGTGGCGCTGGCAGCGCAGTGCGGGCCGGCAGCGCCAGCCGGCAGCGCCGCCTGCATGAGCGCGCAGAGCGACGTGGCTGCCGAGCGGCTGAAGCTGCAGCATAAACTCAACGTCGTGCACTGGTATCCGATGGTCAGCCTGGGTGTGGCCGTGCGGTTCTGAACGACCCTGGCCGCGGCTCCAGGGGACCGGTTGCTTGGGGGCGGGACCGCATCTCGAGTGTGCGCGGTGAAGCACACTGGGATGGAGCGACCCCGGCGGTTTAAATCACCGCGCAGCGGGATGTCCGCCGGCAGGGACGATTTTGCCCAGACCTTGCATCGGTTCGGGCAGCTGTATAAAATATCAGCTAGGTGAAAGCCTCTGCCGCCGAGAGGGCGGGACGTAAAGCGCGTGGAGCGGATCCGTGACGCCGCTCGGTCCAGTCGAGCGAGGCAAGTCCGACCGCAAAGAAGCGCGAGCCGGATGGAAGGTCCTTCGGGATCGAGGTCATGCGTGTGCTGTCAGGAACAGCTCAACGCAGGGCCAAGTCTGGGCTCTAATGATACTATCCGCTATTCCCCGAATTCCAATGCGAGGCGGCCTTCAAGGTGCGCGTCTTCAATTTCTCCGCCGGACCCGCGGCGCTGCCGCTGGAAGTTCTCGAGCAGGCCCGCGAGGAGCTCACCGATTGGCAGGGCAGCGGCATGTCGGTCATGGAAGTGAGCCACCGCGGGCAGGCCTTCGTAGAGCTCGCTGAGCGGGCCGAGGCGCGCCTGCGAGCCTTGCTCGCCATTCCGGCCGGCTACAAGGTGCTTTTTCTGCAGGGCGGAGCCACGGCGCAGTTTGCCGCCGTGCCGCTGAATCTTGCCGCCTTCGGCGCCGCAGCCGACTACCTCAACACCGGCAGCTGGTCTGCCAAGGCGATCGAGGAGGCCGGCCGGCTAGGCGTGCAGGTGAACGTGGCGGCCGACGAGCAGGCGTCCCATTACACCACCGTGCCGGCCCGGGAGACGCTGCGCCTTGCTGCGGGCGCCGCGTATGTGCATTACACGACCAACGAGACCATCGGCGGCGTGGAGTTCCCGTATGTGCCCGATACGGGCGCGGTGCCCCTGGTGGCCGACATGTCCTCGAACATCCTGTCGGGCCCGATCGAGGTGGGCCGCTTCGGGCTGATCTATGCCGGTGCGCAGAAGAACATCGGCCCCGCAGGGCTCGCCATCGTCATCGTGCGCGAGGACCTGCTCGGCAGGGCGCGGCCCGCCACCCCCTCGATCTTGGATTACACCCAGATGGCCGCTCATGGCTCGATGCTCAACACCCCGCCGACCTTCGCGTGGTACATCGCCGGGCTCGTGTTCGAGTGGATCGAGAGGCAGGGGGGGCTCGCGGCGATGGAGGCACTCAACCGCGCCAAGTCCGGGCTCCTCTATGGCGCCATCGACGCCTCGGACTTCTACCGCAATCCGGTGGCGAGGGAGTGTCGTTCGCGGATGAATGTGCCGTTTACGCTCGTGCGGCCCGAGCTCGATGCGCTGTTTCTCACCGAAGCGCACTCCGCAGGCCTCACGCACCTCAAGGGGCATCGCTCCGCCGGCGGCATGCGCGCGAGCCTCTACAACGCCATGCCGATCGGGGGCGTCGAGGCGCTGGTCGCCTTCATGAGGGAGTTCGAGCGCCGCCACGGGTAAGTCCGGCCTGTATGAAATACCGCATTCTGACGCTCAACCAGATCAGCGCCCGGGGGCTCGAGCGCCTCCCGCGGGAGCGCTACGAGGTCGCCTCCGGCCTCGACCGTCCGGATGCGGTCCTGGTGCGCTCCGCCGACATGCACAGGTGGGCCGTCCCGCAGACGCTGCGCGCCGTGGCCCGCGCGGGCGCGGGCGTCAATAACATTCCGGTCGAGGACCTGAGCCGTCGCGGCATCCCCGTGTTCAACGCCCCCGGCGCCAACGCCAACGCGGTCAAGGAGCTGGTGCTCGCGAGCCTGTTTCTCGCCGCGCGCAACATCTGTCAGGCCTGGGCCTTCGCGCGCGCGATCGAGGGCGATGACGCCTCGATCGATGCGCAGGTGCACAGCGGCCGGGAGGCGTTCTTCGGCTTCGAGCTCGCCGGGCGCATCCTCGGGGTGGTCGGCCTCGGGGCGGTCGGTGTCGAGGTGGCCAACGCCGCCGCGGCCCTCGGCATGCAGGTGCTGGGTTACGATCCGCAGATCACCGTGCAGCGCGCCGGGCAGCTCTCCTCGGGCGTCGAGCAGGCTCTCTCGCTCGATGACCTGTTCGCGCGCTCGGACTTCGTCACGGTGCACGTGCCTCTCAACGAGCAGACCCGGGGACTCGTCAACGAATACCGAGTGAAGCTCATGCAAAAGGGCGGGGTGCTGCTGAACTTCTCTCGGCCCGGCATCGTCGAGGATCCCCAGGTGATCGCCGCGCTCGATGGCGGGCGGCTGCACGCCTATGTCTGCGACTTCCCGAGCAACCTGCTGAAGAGT
>JAJZLX010000200.1 GCA_021850555.1 Pseudomonadota bacterium
GCGCGCGCAGCGCGGCGAGTTCTTCGACAGAGGCAGCAGTGAGGACGGCGTTCATGTTGGGTTCTAGTATACCCCAACACGAACGCCGCGTGTTATGTCGATGAGGGACTTCCGGGCACCGGCGCCCGTGCTCCGGGCAACGACCTTCGGTACCAGTGCCTGCGCGCCTTGAGCTCAAAACCAGAGAGCACCGCCTGCAGCGCCAGGATGTCGATCTCCGACTCCCCGCTCTGCGGCCAGGCAAAACGGCCGCCCTCGAGCCGCTTCGCACATACCCACAGTCCCGATCCGTCGAAGGTCAGCAACTTCACCTTGGTGCGCGCCCGGTTGCAGAACCCGAAGACGTGGCCCGAGAGGGCGTCTTGCTTGAGGATCGAGACCACCTGGCCGTACAGGCCATCGAATCCGAGACGCAGATCCGTCGCTCCGACCTTCAGAAACACCCGCGTGGTGCGGCTCAGCGCGAACATGCCACCGTCCCCAGATCCCGCAGCAGCGCCGCCAGCCACTTCGGGTCCGTGTCCCGCGAGAGCTCGAGCCGCACCCCACCGGGCAGCTCGATCAGTACTCCCGTGTCAGCCATTGATGACGGCACGGCGGCCACCGCCGGTTGCGGCACTTCGACGAAGGATGTCGAATGCTCGGCGGCCCTGGCTCGCTCTCGTCTGCGCCAGTAGGTGAGCGTCGAGAGAGCCAGCCCGTGCCGAGCGCAGAATGCCTTCTGCGACAGTCCGCTGCGCTCGTATCGAGCCAGCCAGCGCCGCCACTCAGCAGCTCCGCGTCGACAAATCTTCCGACCTGGAGTGCTCGGTTTACGCGCCGAGTTCGCGCTTCTCTGGTGCTTCATGCACCAGCCTCATACCGATCGCCAGACTACGCCGCCAGCCTGTAGACGCTGGTACGTTTACCCTCCGTGCACAGCGGCCATGCCAGCGCCGTCGAGACACTGGCCCGCTACGGCGCGGCCGCCCGCGGCGATCCGCTCTACGAAGCGCTCGTGCATCTCGGTCAGCTGCTGCGTACCGTGTTCCTCGCCGACTACTTCGTCAACGAGCCGTTCCGGCGCGAGCTGCTACGGGTACTCAACCGGGGCGAGGCCGTCAATGCCTTGAAGCGCGCGATCTATACCGGCCGTGTCGCGGCCTTCCAGGCCAAGCGGCACGAGGAGCTCGCCGCCGTCGGTGATGCGCTGGGCCTGCTGGCGAACATCGTCATGGCCTGGAACACCGCCCAATTGCAAACCGCCTTCGATCGGCTCAATGCCCGGCGCGCCACGGCCGTGCCACCGGAGCTGATGGGCCGAATCGCGCCCACGCGCACCGAGGGCATCAACTTGCGCGGGGTATTCCGCTTCCCCATCGAGGCCTATGCCGACCGACTGCTTCCCGGCTCCAGCCTCAAGGCAGCCTCGGGCATGGCGCAATCACCGTGAAATCCCCGGCCGAAAGCGCGTTCCGACACAACGAACAGAAACGCCTTCCAATTCAGGGCATTGCAGCAGCAGGCTCGCTCCCACGGCCGCAATACACGCCATTCCTACCGGGAAAATTGGCAGCAAAAACGAGGGAACCCCAACTGTTGACAGCGATCGTCTGAGCGATCGTCGACCCTTTCTGATGCCATTCACAGGGAGCGCAAAATCTCTTCTCGACTGACGCCTTTATGCGCGGCCACTGCGCGCAAGATGGCGTTGAGCGTTCCGGTACGTAACGGCCGGTGATCCGGCACGCTCAGCCTTTGATGCCGCGGCGTGTCTGTTTCGATGATGATATGGCTGCCGACCTGGTGAACTTGCCGGTATCCCCAACCGCTACAAAGTGCCTGTAAGAGTTGGCGACCGCCGAGATCTCGTGGCAGCTTCATCCGGCCGAAAGCACTTCGTCGCGCACCAGATGCAGCCGGATGTGTTTCGGCGGAGCGCTATCGAAGAAGTAAGCCTCGACTGCCTCACGCACATTACGCCGCAGTTCGTCCCAGGTATCGCCCTGCGTAATGACTCCTTCGCCCAGCGACTCGGCGACGAAGCCGCCATCGGCTTCCTGAGTGACTTCAAATACGAGCTCTTGCTCTTGCATAGAGGCGACTCTACTACCTGTTTTCACCGACTGTCCGGCCGAGTTCACGCTTTGCGCAGCTCGTTCGATCACCACGAAGCATACCCCACAACAGGGAGTTACATCAAAGCAATCTGGAAACGGAAAAATCTTTTAATCCAAATGTTTACGGTCACAACCCTGTGCTCCGCAAAATTGCCATCAGGCGGCGACGAGTCAGTATTCGTGATGGAGTTCGCCTCGTCTGTTTCGACATGAACGGAATAGGCCTCACCGCGCCCGGCGCCGCGCGCCACGGCGCGGCACAGGCTTGGTCTTCTTCCGCCTGCTGACAGCGCGCCGTGACGGACTGGCGCGGGGGTGACGCACGGCAGGTTGCGGACGGACCGCTCGGCGCGCTTTCGGTGGGGCGGTGTGCAGCACCTTGCGCAGCCGCTCGAGACCGGCGGTCACGCGCGCGAGCGCGGCAGGGGCGTCGGCGGGACGGGCGAGCAATGCTTCCACCCGGGCAAAGCCTGCCTCCACCCGCCGCAGTGCCTCCCGTCGCGCGTCTTCCTGTGTGCGCAATGCCTCCTGGCGATTCTCGAGCTGGGTGGCGAGCTGCGTGACCTGATAGGTCATCGCCTCGAGTTCCTGGTGGAGCTGATCGCGCCGGGCCTTGAGTTGCTTCACCTACTGGGCGAGGGTGTTCGACCCCCCGAGCGCCCGGGCCTGCAGGCGGGATTTGAGCGCCGGTGCCCATCAGCCTGGCACTTTGTCCGCGGGGCCGGCCTCGGCCGCCGCCGTACGCGCACCGCGTTGCTTGAGGAATCGGGCCATCGCCCCCCGCTTCGCCTGCATGCGTTCGGTATAGCGCGCGAGCTGGCGCTCGCTGCGCCAGCCGACCTGCTGCATGATCTCTGCGCCGCTGAAGCCGGCTTCTAGCATGTCCTGCGCGGCGCCGATGCGCGTCGAGTGCCCGCCGATATCGGCAGTGAGCCCGATGGCGGCAGCCCGGCGCTGGTAGGCGCGTGCGAGATCCCGATCGGTAAGCCGTCGCGCAAAGCGATCCGGCTTAGCTGAGTGTGGGGTCGAGCGAAAGAGGGCGCCCTGGGTGATCCCGGCGAGCGTGAGCCAGTGGCGCAGGTACCGGGTCGTTTCGGCCGATAGCGCTTTCACACGCCCCTTTCCCTCCTGGTCCTCTTTGCTCTTCTCGACGAACACCGTCGAAGTGCCATCCAGCTCGAAACGCACGTGCTCGACATTCAAAGCGACCACGGTGCTTCGGCGCAGTTGCGTCTCGTACGCCACCGAGATCAGCGCGGCATCGCGGGCATCGCGGGGCACGGCCGGATTGAGCGTGAGGAGGATGCGCTCGAGGTGTTCGATCGTGAGGCCGTCCTTCTGATGCTGCCGGGCGGTGAATTCGCGGCGGATCCCGCGCCACATGAGCGAGCCTTCCACGGTCTGTAGCGGCCAGGGTCGACCGGCGAGCCGATGCGCCATCGCGAGCGTTGCGAGATTGCCTTCGAGCGTTGCGAGGCGCTTGCCGGTCCCTTGGCGCGCCCGCAAGAAGGCCCGCAAGGAATCGACCGTCGCGGGCAGCACGGGCCAAGGCGGGTCGGCCGCGGCACAGAAGGCCCGCCAGACGCGCCAGCTCGCGCGCCACAGGCGCTTCGTATTCGCGGCATAGGCGCGGTCCAGGTCGGGACCGAGCGCGGCCAGGCGTTCGGCCAGCGCCTCGGGCGCGAGGGCGGCGATCTCCGCGATCGGTGGCGCGGGCAGGCCCCGGGTCAGGGCAGGGAGGAGGGGAGGAGCGTCCATGGGCGGGAGCTTAGCCGCTATCGTTGTGTCCGACAAGGGGCATTGTCGGACATATTATTTCGTAACGTAGCGCAAGCGTTATCAGTTACGTTACGGTTGAATAACACCATCTGTTACGCTATTCTGAGCCACATCGCCGGCTACATGCCGGCCTCCACGAGTAATGGGGCGTCGTATGGCCCGTGACGGCATCGAATACGAGCAGGTGGCTGCGGTGGCGATCAGGTTCGGCCCGGCCGAGATTTTCGCGCTCGTGCTCTTCGGCCTCTCGACAATCTGCGGCCTGGCGGAGCGATCGATGCTGCGCGGGCTCGTTGCCGGCGTGCTCGGGCTGATGATGATGACG
>JAJZLX010000578.1:0-3744 GCA_021850555.1 Pseudomonadota bacterium
AGCCCGAGCCGCTCAGAACGCGACCCGATCCGCGCCATGCTCGCAGATCTGAAGATGCCCCGGATCACTTGAGGCGTCGACGCCATCCTCGCTGAAGTTGATGGCGGGTACCTCGGCGCCACGGATGCGATCAACCGTGTACTTGCCGCGCAGATCAATCTGCGCAACAACCGTCGCCTAAAAGCCGCCATGCGCGCCTCGTGCTTGCCAGCGGTCAAGACGCTCGAGACTTTTGAGTTCCCCTTCCCGCCGTCGATCAAACGCGAGCAGATCGAGAGCGTTGCCTCCAGCGCCCCGCACATCCACCGCGGCCAGGTGCTGCGCGTGAAGCTCACCGAGCATCATGTGGAGATTTTCCACGGACTTGAACGACTCGCTATCCACTCTCGCAGCCGGCACCGCGATGGCCGGCGGATCAAAATCGATGCGCAATTCCCGCCGGCTTCCCAGGCCTACTGCGAGGCCACTCCACGGCAGTTGTTCTCCCAAGCCGGCTTTATCGGCCCGGCATTACACCGCCTGGTGGTCGATCTGCTCGACACTGGTGTATACGGCAACATCCGTCGCGTCCAGGGCACTGATCCGAACGGCAGCCAGAGAGCTGCAGATCCCCGGATCCGAGCCGCTGAGTGCGCGCATCGAGTCGGCCATCGCCCAGATGCGCCACTACCACAGGATCCGTGCCCCATACTTGAAAGAATTGCTTGCGCAGCGACGTCAACAAAAGCCCGACACCGCGACGCCGCGCGTCAGCTCGTGCGCCTGCCTGGCAACCCCATGCTGCGCTACGTGCGCGGCGGCCTTGCCACCGATCCCGATGTTCATCCCAAAACGGTAGAGTGAACCATGAGTACCGCTGTTGCCCGCAACCTGATGGCTGAGATGAAGCGGCTCGGCATGATCTGCGTATTCCGGCGATTGTGACCGGCCGTTCCGGCCGAACGTGACCGGCGATTCCGCCGGGTCGGCGCTGTGAGGGTTTATTACTCCGATCGGTCACGTTCCGTCAACGCCTGCGGCGCTCTGGTCCCCCTCTTCGCTCCCCGTTTCACGGAGAAGCCGTAGGGGAGTCTGACCGCCCGGAGGGCGGGCAGAAGAGCCTGCGCCGGCATATCGACGGAGTGCGACCTCGCCATCGCCTCAGCCCTTGGCCGCCTTCTTGCTGGTGCGCTCACGCATCGACTCCTTGCCCTGCAGGTGGATCTTGTGCGAGCAGTGGATGAGGCGGTCCATGATCGCGTCGGCGAGGGTGGGGTCGTTCAGGTACTCATGCCAGTGCTCGATCGGCAGTTGACTGGCGAGGATCGATGCCCGGGACCCGACGCGATCATCGAGGAGCTCGAGCAGGTCGTTGCGCTCGCGCGGGCCGATCGGGCTGATCGCGAAGTCGTCGATAATGAGCAGCTGGATCTTGGCGATGGCGGCGAGGCGCTTGCGGAAGCTGCCGTCGGCGTGACAGAGGCTGAGCTCCTCGAACAGGCGCGGTGCGCGCACGTACCAGGCGGAGAGGCCCGCACGGCACGCCTGATGCGCCAGAGCGCACGCCAGGTAGGTCTTGCCGGCGCCACATGCCCCGTGGATCAGCAGGTTCTGGCTCTGGCGGATCCACTCGCAGGAGGCGAGGCTGGCGAGCTGTGCGCGGTCGAGTCCGCCGCGTCCGCGGTAGTCGATGTCCTCGATCACGGCACCGCGCTCCTTGGGCTGGCAGGCCTTCCAGAGCCGCCCCATGCGGCTGTTTTCCCGGTGGGTCACCTCGCGCTCGAGCAGCAACGCGATACGCTCCTCGAAGGCGAGCTGCTGGGCGGCGGTGGTCGTCATCTGCTCGCTCAAGGCGAGCGCCATGCCGTGCAGCTTCAGGCGGTTCAGTGCATCGAGGGTGGGTTGGATGAGCATGTCTCGTCATCTCCTTCGGTAGTGGACGGCGTAGCCGTCTGAGTGGTGCCACGGAAGTACTCCGCCCCGCGTACGTTCTCGTGCGAGCGCGAGGCGGTGGGCGCGGCCGTGTCCGCGCCGGGGAAGAGGTCCGGGTGCTGATCGAGCTTGGCCTCGAGGATCGCCTCGATGCGCTTGCGGGTCGGGGAGCCGATCGTCAGAGCCCGGCGAGAGGCCGCTTCCAGGCGCGCCTCGCCGTAGGTCTTGGCGAGGTTCAGGAGACCTAAGCACGTCCGATAGCCCTGCTCGGGGTGCGGCCGGTGGTCGAACTGCCACTGCACGACGGCGCGGGTGCCGGGGCCGATCTTCTCTCCCCAGGCGAGCAGTCGCCCCGGCGTCCACTGCGCATGCCGGCGGTGGGATTCCGGCATGTGCTCGGGCAAGGTGGTGTGCTTGCCGCGCTGGTAGGAGCGCGCGTGTGCCGCGATACGGCGTCCCTTGAACAGGCACTCGATGGCAGAGGCGGTCATGCGCACGAGCGCGTACTCACCGACCAGCTGATGCGGGACGCTGTAATAGTGCTCATCGGCCTCCACGTGATAGTCGATGCCGACCTTGGCTTTGCGCCACTCGGCGTACTCGTAGCGCCTCTCGGGGAGTGCCTTCATCGCAGGCCGGTCGATCGACTCGAAGGCCTCGGCGCGACAGCCGGGCAGCTTCTTGAACGGGCGATGGTTGAGCATGAGGAGGAGCTCGGCGATCGCGGCGTTGAGCTCGGGGAGCGAGAAGAACTGGCGGTTGCGCAGGCGCGCCAGGATCCACCTCTGCACCACGAGCACGTGGTTCTCGACGATGGCTTTATCTTTCGGCGATTTCGGCCTCGCCGGAATAATTACACAACCAAAATGACGCGCCATATCGGCGTAAGTTGAGTTCTCTTCCGGCTCGTAGCGACAGGCCCTCTTGATGGCGCTCTTCAAACAGTCAGGTGTCAGGATCTCGGGCACGCATCCCAGGTGCTCGAACATCCGCACGTGCGAGGCGATCCAGTCCGGCAGCTGCTGCGTCCAGGTGGCCTCCGCATAGGTGTACTTGCTCGCTCCCATCGAGGCGACAAAGATCTGCGCCTGCAGGATCTCGCCGGTCACGACGTTGATGACCGGCACGGTGTCGCCGCTATAGTCGATGAAGAGCTTCTCCCCGGCCCGATGGGTCTGGCGCATCGAGCGGGCAAGGCTCCCCTGGAAGCGCTGGTAGTGCCAGCAGAACTGGCTGTAGCGGTAGGCCCGCTCCCCGTGCGCGGCGTGGTACTCCTCCCAGAGCAGCTGCAGTGTCACCCCTTTGCGCTTGAGCTCCTGGTGCACGTACGCGTAATCGGCGTGCGTGTACTGCTCGCGCTGCACGACCTGGGGGTAAAGCAGCCGCTCGAGGGCCGCCTCGTCGAGCTCCTGCGGCAGCGGCCAGCCGAGGCCCTTCTGGATCGCCCGCTGCACGTAATTGCTCACGGCGCCCTTCGAGACGCCGGTCGCCGCCGCGATCCGCTCATGACTCAATCGTGCCTCGAACTTCAGGCGCAGGACTTCTGTGATTTTGCGCATGGCACTCCGCTTGGCTGGCATCGGCTTCTCCCGAGGTAAAAATCGGGCAGCTTAGCCAGCGGTGAGGGTCTAGCTCAGACCCGGCGGGATCATTCCGGGGGAACGTGACCGCGGATTCCGGGATCGTGACCGGCGATTCCGGGCAGAGGCCCAAAATCGGTCACCTTCCAGCGGAATGAGCGGTCACGTTCGGCCGGAACGGCCGGTCACGTTCGTCCGGAATCAGCGGTCACGATGGTCCGGAAAACGCAGTGGCCTCCGTGCTGGCGAGGCT
>JAJZLX010000578.1:3754-4200 GCA_021850555.1 Pseudomonadota bacterium
GGAACCACAGGTGGTCGCGCGGCGACGAGATACCGCGGCGTGAGTCCGCCGACCAGGTAGACAGAATCCTTCCAAGGACCGAGACCGCGCAAAAGCGTCACGAGGACACGTTCGCAGTCCAATGTGTATTGGTCGCTGTAATCGGCGAGCGTTGCGGGCTTGATCATCAGAAGCCAATCCTCTCCTTGCGGAAGTGCTCGGCCATTTCCTTGGAACGGCCTTCGCCGCGCAACAGGTCAAGATAGATTTGGATGGGGCTGGCCAGCCACAGGCCATCGGACCGCTCGCGAAACAACAGTTCGCCCGACGACTTGGCTTCGATGATTCCCAAGTTGGACCCGTCATTGACGACGCGTGCTTCTAGGTCGCCGATCGCTGCATCGGCGTTCGCGCCGATTAGCACCCGCACGCGGACCTGGGAGACGTTGGAAAGAAATGGTGCGTAA
>JAJZLX010000180.1 GCA_021850555.1 Pseudomonadota bacterium
AGGTTGTAATGCGTGTTGTCGACATCGAAGGCCGCAAAGCCACCGTTGCTGCTCTGCATGCCCGCGAGCCACTCGAGCGAGCGCTCGACGGCCTGCGAGTAGCGCTGCGGCTCGCCCTCGCGGACCTGCGCCTGATGCATGGCCCAGGCGACCACCGCGGTATCATCGAGGTCCGGATAATGGGCGTTGCCGAACTGGAACGGCCAGCCGCCGGCCCGCAGGCGCGGCCGGCGAATCCGCCAGTCCCCGATCTGCTCGAGCACCTGGCGGGGCCGCAGCCAATCGAGGCCTCGCAGCGCCGCCGCGCGCGATTGCGGATCGCCCGCCTCCTGAAGCGCCAGGCAGGCGAGTCCCGTATCCCACACCGGTGAGACGCACGGCTGACAGTAGGCCCGATCACTCTGAACGACGAGCAGCTTCTCGAGCGCGCGCTTGGCGGTCACCCGGCGCGGATCGTCCGCGGGGTAGCCGAGCAGCACCATCATCTCGAGCGCATTCACCATCGCGGGGAAGATCGCGCCGAGGCCGTCCTCGCCGTTCAGGCGCTCGAGCGTCCACTGCTCGGCGCGGCGCGTGGCGCGCGCGCGCATGCCCGCCGGGATGAGCGGATCGATCAGCCTGCCGAGGCGATCGAGCGTGAAAAACACCCGCGCGAGCCCCTTGCCCTGGCTCGGCAGGCGGAAGTAATGGCGCTCCTGCTGCGGGGGCGTCGTGAACAGCTCCGGGATGTGCACATTGCGCGGATTGCGCGCCACGGGCTTGTGCGTACACAACACGAACAGCGGCACCATCACCGTGCGCGACCAGTACGAGACCTTGTCGAGGTGGAACGGGAACCACTTCGGCAGCAGCATGATCTCGACCGGGATGTAGGGCACGGCGCGCCAGGGCACCTCGCCGAACAGCGCGAGCGCGATCCGGGTGAATACGTTGGCGTGCGCCGCTCCGCCGCGCGAGAGCACGGCCTCGCGGGCCCGGCGCATGTGCGCAGCCTCGGGATCGTCGCCGGCGAGCTTCAGGGCGAAGTAGGCCTTGACGGTGCAGGACAGATCGAGCTGCCCGCCGCTGTAAAGCGGCCACCCGCCGTGCGCGGCCTGGTGCGCGCGCAGGTACACCGCGATCTTTCGCTCGAGCTCCCCGTCGATCTCATCCAGATAATGCATCATCAGGATATATTCGGCCGGGATGGTGCAGTCGGCCTCGAGCTCGAACAGCCAGTGACCGTCGCGCTGCTGCAGCCGGATGAGCGCATCGCGCGCCTGGCGGATCGAGCGCTCCAGGTCGGGGAGCTCGGGAATGTGGGCGGGCGCCTCCACCGCGGCGGAGGATGTCTGGAAGAACGCCTCGGCGGATTCTGTCTGGACGTTGTCGTTCAAGAGGCCGTGCCTCCAATCTGCACGGAAGAGGTCGGGGTCTGCTCGTCGGCCCCGGGCCACACGCCCGCGGGCTTCAACGGCACGGGCGCCTCGGTGAGCGGCAAGCCGCGCGCGGCACGCTCGAAGAGCTGGCGCAACACCCGGTCCTTGCGCACCGAGAGATTGGTCAGGGTCTGGGTCATCGCCACGGCCGAGCGGGACACCTTCACCTGCTGCCCGCTCGTGTAGCCGGGATTGTCCTGGATCTTGCGAAGCGTGAGGGCCGCCAGCCCGATCGCCCACAGGCAGAAGCGGCGGATGCCTCCCTCATCGCCAGGGATGAGCAGCGTGAAGGCGAGCGCGTTGCGCAGGTGCTGGTGAGCGACGCCGACCAGCTCCATCACGCCGGCGTGGAAGCGCGCATCCGAGCGCTCCGGGGTGAGCGCGGAGAGATCGACGCCGTAGCGGCTGAACACCTCCTGGGGCAGCCAGCAGGCGCCGCGCTCACGGTCTTCCCACACGTCCTTCAGGATATTGGTCATCTGCAGGCCCTGGCCGAAGGACGGCGCGAGCTCGTAGAGCAGCGCGTAGTGGCGCCCGATGTGCGGGGAGTAGGCGCAGAACAGCTCGGTCAGAGTCTCCCCGACGATGCCCGCCACGTAGTAGCAGTAGGCATCGAGGTCGGTGCCACGGGCGAGCCCCCTCAGGCTGGCGGTGCGCTGGAAGTGGTGCATGCCGTGGCACATCACCTCGATACAGCGGCGGATGGCGCCGCGCTGGCGCGCATCGAAGCCCTCGACGACACGCATCACCCGCGCCGTGTTGGCGAGCAGATCGCGCTCGGCCGGCAGCGTGTGCCCTGAGAGCTTCGGGGTCACCTCGCGCGCGAAGCGCGAGGCATCCTCACGGCCCTGCACCACCGCGGTGAAGCGCTGCAGGCAGGCGTAGGTGTCGGATGCGGACAAGGCCGGCTCGTCCTCGATCGTGTCGGCGATGCGGCAGAGCAGATAGGCGCTCGTGACCGCGGTGCTCAGCGCCGGCGGCAGCTGCGGGATCGTGAGCGCGAACGTGCGCGAGACGTGCGGGAGGATCGCGTCCTGGAATGCCTCATCGGATCGGGCGGGATCGAGCAGCATGGGCCTCACGCGATCAGTTCCGCCGCGCCAGCAGCCAGTCGGTCACCGCCCGCAGCGCATCGGCGCTGCGGCCGAGCGGCGCGAGCGATTCGAGCGCCTGCTGGTGAAGCCGGCGGACCCGCTCCTGCGAGGCCGGGATGCCGAGGATGGAGGGATGAGTGGACTTGCCGTGCTCCCGGTCGGCGCCCGCGACTTTGCCGAGCGTCGCGGTGTCGCTCAACTCATCGAGCAGGTCGTCCTGGATCTGAAAGGCGAGCCCGATGGGGGCGGCGAATCCCGCAAGCGCGCGCTCGAGCGCCGGGTCGAGGCCGCTCACACAGGCGGCGCCCATCATGACGCTCGCGCGGATCAGGGCGCCGGTCTTGAGCGAGTGCATGCGCTCGACCTGCTCGATGCCGAGTTTCATCCCCTCGGACTCCAGATCGATGGCCTGCCCGCCGGCCATTCCCCGACTGCCGATGGCCTCGGCGAGCAGCCCCACCAGGCGCACGCGCACGGCGGGATCCTGCGGCAGGGATGGGTCGCGCGCGAGCAGCTGGAACGCGAGCGACTGCAGCGCATCGCCGACGAGCAGCGCGGTCGCCTCGTCGTAGGCCTTGTGGCAGGTTGGCCGGCCGCGCCGCAGATCATCGTCGTCCATTGCCGGCATGTCATCGTGCACCAGCGAATAGACGTGCACCAGCTCCAGCGCACAGGCGGCCGCCTCGACCTCATCCTCCTTCAGCCCGAGCGCATGCGCGGTGGCGAGCAGCAGGATGGGACGCACCCGCTTGCCCCCGCCGAGCACGCTGTAGCGCATGGCCGCGTGCAGACGCTCCGGCAGCTCCTCGGCGCGCGGCAGCCGCCGCGCCAGAGCATCCTCCATCCGCGCCCGCCAGGCCTCGAGCTGCGTGCCCGCGATCTCAAGCGCCGCTGACACGGCGGTCTTCCCGGTTCGCGCTCGGACGCACCTCGGCAAGAGGAATCGTCACTTCCGCGGGCGCTTCGGCCTTGAGCGGCGGCTCATCGTAGAGCACGGGCAGCTCGGGCGCCATCGGGCCGCTGACACGGGGTCCGCGCAGCGAGATTCTGAGCGCCTTCAGCGGATGAGCGAAGGCGTCATCGACCGCGGTCCCCTCGTAACCGCAGTGCGCCATGCAATTGTTGCACTTGGGGTTGCGCCCGGCGCCGTAGCGATCCCAGTCGGTCTCCTCCATGAGGGAGCGGTAGCTCTTGGCGTACCCCTCGTCGGTGAGCAGATAGCAGGGCCGCTGCCAGCCGAAGAGGTTGTAGGTCGGAGTGCTCCACGGGGTGCACTGGTAGCTCTGGTTGCCGGCGAGGAAATCGAGGAACAGCGCCGAGTGGTTGAACGACCAGCGCGCACGGCGCTCGCGGCCGCGCTTGAAAATCTCGCGAAACAGCTGCTTGCTCGCACTGCGGCCGAGGAACACGTCCTGGCGGGGCGCATGCTGGTAGCTGTAGCCCGGAGAGACGGTGATGCCCTCGACACCGAGGCTCATCGCGGTATCGAAGAAATCGGCGACATCCGCCGGCTCCTCCTGCTGGAACAGCGTGCAGTTGACCGTGACCCTGAACCCCTTGGAGCGGGCGAGCCGGATGGCCGACACCGCCTTGTCGAACACCCCTTCCTGACAGACCGACTGGTCGTGGCGCTCGCGATTGCCGTCGAGGTGCACGGAGAAGGTGAGATAGGGCGAAGGCCGGTACTCGTCGATGTGCTTGGCGAGCAGGATCGCGTTGGTGCACAGGTACACGAAGCGCTTGCGCGAGACGATGCCCGCGACGATGTCCGGCATATCCTTGTGGATGAGCGGCTCGCCCCCGGGAATCGACACCATGGGCGCGCCGCACTCGTCCACCGCGGCGAGCGCCTGCTCGACCGACAGGCGCTTCTGCAGGATCTCCTTCGGATAGTCGATCTTGCCGCACCCGGCGCAGGCGAGGTTGCATTGGAACAGGGGCTCCAGCATCAGCACGAGCGGATAGCGCTTATGCCCGCTGAGCTTGCGGCCCAAGATGTACCGGGCGACCCGGTACTGTTGAATCAGTGGAATGCCCAAAATCCGCTCTCCCGTGGTTGGGCCGGTCTGCTCGACCGGCCGGCTCCGTCAGCGAAGCCGCTACTCTACCTGCGCAGACTGGCGCTGCAGTGCCTGCAACGCCGCCTGGTGATCCCGCCTGATCCGCTCCCACTCCAGGGTGAACCAGGGCGTGAAACGCTCCGAGCCCACACCCCGCATCTGCTCATCGAGCGCCTCGGGACTCACCCAGCGCCATGCCGCGATCTCCTCGCGGTTGACACGCACGGGTGCGCCGCAGCGCCCGATGAACACCGAGCACAGCTCATGCTCGGCTCCTGCACCGTCAAACTGTGCTTGATACTGGAATTTGAACAGAAAGTGCAATAGGCATTTGATTCCCAGCTCTTCGTACAAGCGTCGATGCACGGCCGCCTCCATGGTCTCGGCGCGCCGCGGATGGCTGCAGCAGCTGTTCGACCAGTACAACGGCCAGAGCCGCTTCGCGGCCGACCGCTGCTGCACCAGCAGCTCGCCCCGGTCGTTGAAGATGAACAGCGAAAACGCCCGGTGCAGCAAGCCGGTCCCTTCGTGGCAGCGGGAGCGGCTGGCATGGCCGACCTCGCGATCCTCCTCATCCACCAGGATGAGCGTATCCGGGGCCGCCAGGCTGTCGTGCTCCAGCAACATATCGCTGCCGCATACCTCCATTATCTCATCCCTCGCAGACCTTCAAACGTGTACCCTATACGCCCGTTCACGGACTTGAATTCCTCTGCTCTTTTGCACATCGGCAGCCCGCAACGTGCGGATGTTGTTGGACATGATAACCGGCTCCACGTTCAGTGTAACTGGCCAGGCGCTGGCCGCGCTCGGCATTGTGCTGACCGCGGCCTCGTTCGGCTACTCGCTCACTGCCTGTATCGCAGTGTTGCTCTCTCGCAACAAACGCATTCCGCGGATGAGCGGCGCATTGCGCCCCGTGACTGTGCTGAAGCCACTGTGCGGAGCGGAGCCTGCGCTGTACGAGGACCTGCGCTCGCTTTGCGTGCAAGCCTATCCGGTCATGCAGATTATATTCGGAGTGCAGCATCCGGCCGACCCTGCGCTCGGGGCTGTCCGGCGGCTGCAGGCGGAGTTCCCCGGGCTCCACATTGACGTCGTCATCGACCCCCGCCGCCACGGCCACAGCGCCAAGGTGAGCAATCTCATCAACATGATGGCGGTGGCCCGGTACGACTGGCTGGTGCTCGCCGACAGCGACGTGCGCGTACCCCCCGGATATCTCGAGGGCGTGTGCGCGCCGCTTGCGGACCCGGGGGTCGGCATCGTGACCTGTCCTTACCGGGGCCGGCCGGTGGCCGGTCCCGGGCGAGCCCGCCTGTGGTCCGAGCTCGGGGCGCTGTTCGTCAACGACTGGTTCATGCCCTCTGTGCGGGTGGCCGCTTTGTTTGGGTCACGTAGCTTTGCCTTTGGCGCCACCATTGCGCTGCGGCGCGACGCCCTTTCGGCCATTGGCGGGTTTCCCGCGATCGCCGACCAGCTGGCCGATGACTACCGGCTCGGGGAGCTGACCCGCCGCCTGGGTCTTGCGACCGTGCTCTCGCACGTCGTGGTCGAGACCTCGGTCGATGAGCCCAGCTTCCGGCAGCTCGTTCAGCATGAGACACGGTGGCTGCGGACCATCCGGGCGGTGCGTCCCGGGGGGTACGCCGCCTCGGCAGTGACGTTCAGCCTGCCGGTCGCCGTCCTCGGCTGCGCGCTCGCGGGCGCAAGTGCCGGTGCGCTCATCCTTTTGAGCGCCACCGCTGCGGCTCGGGTAATGCTACATTTGATGGTTTATGCTCCGGAGCCTGCCCTGGGCGGGAGCCGGAGGCGGCTTTGGGCGCTGCCCGCAAGTGATGTGCTCGGCTTTGCGCTCTGGTGCCGGGGGTTCGCGGCGCGGGAAGTGCAATGGCGGCACCAGCGCTACCGTGTGGCCCGTGACGGCTCGGCCCACCCGATTACCTGAGGAAGAGCTCATGATGAAGACCCTGTTCCTGCAAGCCCCGTCGTTCGATGGCTTCGACGGAGGCGCCGGCGCGCGCTACCAGGCCAAGCGCGAGATCCGCTCGTTCTGGTATCCGACCTGGCTCGCCCAACCCGCGGCCCTCGTGCCGCAGAGCCGGCTGCTCGATGCGCCGGCCGACGGGCTGTCCATGGCCGAGGTGCTGCCGCTTGCGCGCCAGTACGACCTCCTCGTCATGCACACCAGCTCCCCCTCCTTTCCCACCGATGCCAAGGTGGCGGAGCTCATGAAGGAGGAAAACCCGCGCCTGCTCGTCGGCATGGTTGGCGCGAAGGTGGCGGTGGACCCGGCGGGCTCGCTCGGCGCCTCGCACGCGATCGACTTCGTGGCCCGCGAGGAATTCGACTACACATTGAAGGAGGTCGCCGAAGGGCGCCCCTTCGCCGGCATCTCGGGCCTGTCCTTCCGCCGCCCCGACGGGCAGATCGAGCACAACCCCGCCCGCGCGATGATCGAGAACATGGACGACCTGCCGTGGGTCACGCCGGTCTACAAGCGCGACCTCACGATCGAGAACTACTTCATCGGTTACCTGCAGCATCCCTACGTGTCGTTCTATACCGGCAGGGGCTGCCGCTCGAAGTGCACCTTCTGCCTCTGGCCGCAGACCGTCGGCGGACACCGCTACCGGGTGCGCAGCGCCGCCAGCGTCGTCGAGGAGGTCCGCTGGATCAAGGAGAACATGCCGCAGGTGAAGGAGATCTTCTTCGACGACGACACCTTCACCGACTTCCGCCCGCGGGTGGAGGAGATCGCCCGCGGCCTGGGCAAGCTCGGGGTCACCTGGTCGTGCAATGCCAAGGCCAACGTGCCCTACGAGACGCTGAAGATCATGAAGGACAACGGCCTGCGCCTTCTGCTGGTCGGCTACGAGTCCGGGAACGACCAGATCCTTCACAACATC
This sequence comes from Pseudomonadota bacterium, assembly GCA_021850555.1. Next base: position 7,482 of record JAJZLX010000180.1, read on the forward strand.
AGGAAAGGCCTGCGCACCGACATCGCCCGCCGCTTCACCAAGGACTGCCGCAAGCTCGGTGTGACCATCCACGGCACCTTCATTCTGGGCCTGCCCGGGGAGACCCCCGACACCATCCGCGAGACCATCCAGTTCGCGATGGACATCAATCCGCACACCATCCAGGTGTCCCTCGCCGCCCCCTACCCCGGCACGCAGCTCTATTCCCAGGCGGTCGAGAACGGCTGGATCACCGCGCACGAGAACCTGAACCTGGTCAACGACCGCGGCATTCAGCTCTCGCCGATCAGCTATCCCCACCTCCCGGCGAAGGAGATCTACCACGCGGTGGAGACCTTCTATAAGCGTTTCTACTTCCGGCCGCGCAAGATCGCCGAGCTCACAGGCGAGATGCTGCTCAGCTGGGAGATGACCAAGCGCCGGCTGCGCGAGGGCGTCGAGTTCTTCCGCTTCCTGCGCGCGCACGAGGCCTGATGGCAGCCCGGCCCGGCGGTAGTCATGACGCAAACGACAGGGGGCGGGAGCGCGACCGCGAGGCGGCCTTTCCCGGGCGCTGAGAGGAACGACGCTTTTCCGCCCTCCAAGACCGCTTCCTCGGGCGCTCGGGATCGCGGGGACGCATCTCAGCGGGCTTCTCGCCAGATCGAGCGCAACGGGTGCCCCTCGCATGGGCAAGGGGACGCGCCGTGCCCGCAAAGTGCGCCGAGGGCAATGATCGGGCGAGCGGATCGTCATTGAAGTTCCTCATCATCACCGCCGATGACTTCGGCCTGCACGAGGCCGTCAACGAAGCCGTCGAGCAGGCCGCCCGCTCGGGCGTGCTCACCGCCGCAAGCCTCATGGTGGGAGCACCGGCGGCTGCTGATGCCGCGCGGCGCGCACGCGCGCTGCCCGGACTCGCCGTCGGTCTGCACCTGGTGCTCGCGGACGGACAGGCGGTGTTGCCCGCGCGGCGCATTCCCTCGCTCGTCGATGCCTCGGGCCGCTTCGGCGAGCACATGGCCCGCGACGGTCTGCGGTTTTTCGCCCTGCCCTCGGTGCGGCGCCAGCTCGAAGCCGAGATCCGCGCCCAATTCGAGGCATTCGCCGACACGGGCCTGCCGCTGGACCATGTCAACGCCCACAAGCACTTCCATCTGCACCCGACGCTGCTCGGGATGATGCTGCGCATCGGGCAGGAGTTCGCCCTGCCGGCGGTGCGGCTGCCGAGGGAGCCCGCATGGGCGGCGCGCCGGGGCGGCGCCCTCGCGCCGGCGGCCTCGGGCCTGCTCGCTCCCTGGCTCACGCTCATGCGCCGCCGCCTCGATGCAGCCGGCCTCGCTCACAACGACCGGGTCTTCGGCGTGGCCGGCAGCGGCTCGATGCACGAAGCGGCGCTCCTCGAGATCCTCCCCCGCCTGCCCGAGGGCGCGAGCGAGATCTACCTGCATCCGGCCACGCGCGACGGGCTCACCCCCGCGATGAGCACCTACCTCCACCGCGAGGAGCTCGCCGCATTGCTCAGTCCCGCGGTGCGCGCGGCCGTTGCCGCCTCGGGGGCCGCCACCGGAGGATTTCGCGACCTCATCCGCGCGCGCCGGACACCCGAGGCGAGTGCGCACGCCGCATGAGACTTGCCGTACGCATCGCTCTGCTCGCCGGTCTCGCGCTGCTCATCGGCCTGATCGCGCACGAAGGCGGCTCGATCCTGACACCCATCATGCGCGCCGGATGGGTGCTGCTGTGGCTGGTGCCGCTGCACACCGTGCCCCTGGTGCTCGACTCGCGCGGCTGGCAGGCGTTGCTCGAGCGCAAGGTCCACGCGGCCCGGCTGTTGTGGATCGCCACCGTGCGCGAGGCGATCAACCGGCTGCTGCCCGTCGCCAACATCGGCGGAGAGCTCATCGGCATACGCCTGCTCGCTGCGAGCGGCACCGACGGAATCGAGTCAGCGGCGAGCGTCACGACCGAGACGCTGCTGTCGCTGTTCAGCCAGTACCTGTTCGTCGCCCTCGGAATCGCCTGCCTGCTGCGCGTGACCCACACCGTGCATTCGGTGACCGAGGCGCTGATCGGCCTCGGCGCGAGCCTCCCGGTGATCGTGCTGGCGGGGGTGCTGCTGCGCTACGGCTCGCTGTTCGAGCGCCTGGAGAAGCTCGCCGTGCGGATGCTCGGCGAGGAAACACTGAGTTTCCTCAACGGAAAGTCAGCGAGCCTCGATGCCGCCATCCGCGCGCTCATCGCGCAGCCCGGGCGCCTGATCGAGACTCTCGGCTGGCAGTTCGCGGGACTGCTCGCCTGCGCAATCGAGCCCTGGCTGGCGCTGCGCTGGTTGGGACACCCTGTCGGTTTCGGGGCCGCGCTCGCGTTGGAGAGCCTGACCCAGGCGGCGCGCAACTTCATCTTCGTGGTACCGGCGGGAATCGGCGTCCAGGAGGCGACGCTCGTCGGAGTCGGAGCCCTGCTCGGCATCAACGGCGATCTGGCGCTCGCGCTGTCCCTCACCAAGCGCATGCGGGAGATTCTCTTCGGCACCCCGGCGCTGCTATCCTGGTACTGGATGGAAGGCAGAAAGGAGTTGCAGCATGTCCGTGGTTCCAGCCGATCTTGAACCCTCGACAGTCCGGCCCGGATCGGCCGGGCACCGCCGGTTGCTCGCGCAGTTCTTCATCGACACGCACGTGGAGTATGTTCCGGAGAGAATCGCCTGGCCGGCGCTCTCAGAGGGAGAGCTCACGCGCCTGACCGGCCTGCCGTTCTGGCAGGAGGCGGTCTCGACGGAGAACGTCACATCCAACACCGTGGCGGCCGCCGCCGAGATCGAGCCGGATCCCGAAGTGCGCGCGGCCATCGCGCTGCAGGGCTTCGAGGAGCAGCGCCACGCGCGGCTGCTGACGGCGCTCACCTCGCACTACGGCATCCCGATCGAGCAGCCGCCGCCGTTCACGCCGCGCTCGCTGGAGGACGATTTCCTCTTCGCCGGCTTCGGCGAGTGCTTCGATTCCTTTTTCGCCTTCGGCCTGTTCGCCCTGGCGCGCGAGTCAGGCTACTTCCCGGCGGGCCTGGTGGGCATCTTCGAGCCGGTGATGGAAGAAGAGGTGCGGCACATCCTGTTCTTCGTCAACTGGGTCGCCTCCCGCCGCGAAAGCCTCTCGTGGTGGCGGCGCCCCGCCTTCCGCATCCGCTGCGCCTGGATCATTCTGAAGCAGGTCGCATCGAGAGTGAAAACGGCGCGCTCGCTCGGCACGGGGCCGCAGCGGGAATCGGCAAAGCCCGCCGAGAACTTCACGCTCACCGCCCACCAGGATCTCGGCGCCGGGGTGACCCTGCACCGATTGCTGCAGACGTGCCTCGCGGAAAACGACCGCCGCATGTCTCGCTACGATGTGCGGCTGCTGCGCCCGCGCCTGGTGCCGGGCATCGCCCGCGTGCTCTACCGGCTGCTTCCCGCAAGCATCTGATCGGCGCCGCCTCCGGCGGCCCTCAGCGTCCGGTAGATGGTATTGCGGGACACCCCGAGAGCGCGCGCCGCCGCCGACACATTGCCGGCGTTGCGCTGCAGCATGGCGGCGACCGCGGAGGCGCGCAGGTCCTTGAGCTTCGCCTCCCGGGCAGGAGCCTCGAGCGGCGCCTGAAGGGCTGTCTGCGGGCCGGGCTCGCCGAGCTCCTCGAGCAGGTCCTCCGGCAGCTGCGCCTTGCCGATCGAGCCTGCTCCGTCCGCCATGACGCTCGCGGTGCGCAGCACGTTGGCGAGCTGGCGGATGTTGCCCGGCCAGCCGTAGCCCCGGAAAAGGCCCAGCACCTCGGCTGTCAGCTCCGGGGCGGCCTCGCACTGGGAGCGCAGGATGCGCCGGATCAGCTCCTCGAGATCCCGGCGCTGCCTGAGCGGCGGCAGCCGCACCGCCAGGCCATTCAGCCGGTAGTACAGGTCTTCCCGGAACAGCCCCCGCCGCATCATGTCCTTCAGGTCCCGATGCGTGGCGCAGATGACCGCGATATCCACATCGATCGGCTTGTGCCCGCCGAGCGGGCGCACGGCGCGCTCCTGCAGCACGCGCAGCAGGCGCGTCTGCAAGGCGAGCGGCATATCGCCGATCTCATCGAGGAACAGCGTCCCGCCGTTGGCGAGCAGGATCTTGCCCGGATTTCCCCGGCGGCGGGCGCCGGTGAACGCGCCCTCCTCGTAGCCGAACAGCTCCGCCTCGATGAGCGCTTCCGGAAGCGAAGCGCAATCGACGGCGACGAACGGGTGGCGGCGGCGGGCCGACTCGTTGTGCGCCGCGTGCGCCAGCAGTTCCTTGCCGGTGCCGGTCTCCCCGAGAATGAGGAGGGGGATGTCGTGAGACTGCACCTTGCGCACCTTGGCGATCACATCGGCGAGCACCGGGTCGCCGGTGTCGAGATCGGCGAGCACAGGCGCATCGTGCGCCGCACCGCGCTCCGCCCGCACACCGCCGGCTCCCTGCCCTACGGCGCCTTGCGCCGGCTGCGCCGCCGCCCGGGGGCGACCGGCGGATTGCGCACGGAAATCGATCCGCGCCACCACCGGCGTGCCGTCGCACAGGTTCAGCCGCAGCAACTGTCCGGCGCGGCACCCGCCGAGCAGCGTCCCCGCATCGAGTCCAAACAGAGACGAGAGCGTGTGCGGGTGAGCGCCGCGCGCATCGATCCCGAGTTGAGTGAGGCCGCTCGGATTGGCGGCGAGGAACCTGCCCTCCTCGTCGAACGCCGCGATGCACTCGAGCAGCGTGCCCATCAGCTCCTGGCGGCTGTGGAAGTGAACGCACAGAGCCTCGCCGAACCGGTCGGCGAACAGGTGGTTCTCGATCATCTGGATCGACATGCGCACCAGCGCCAGGGTGTGCGCGTGATAGCTCTCCTGCGGCCCGGAGACATCGAGCGCGCCGATCACCTCGCCGCGCGGATCGCGTATCGGCGAGCAGGAGCAGGTGAGGAAGCGATTGACTGTCAGAAAGTGCTCGCTGCCGTGCACCAGCGTCGCCCGCCGCTCCGCGAGCGCCGTGCCGATCGCGTTCGTCCCCTTGCTGTCCTCCGACCACAGGACGCCCGGCTTCAGCGCCACCCGCTCGGCCTTCTCGAGGAAATCCGCATCCCCGAGCGCGTGCACGATCGTGCCGCGCTGATCGGTGAGAATCACCATGCTGTGGGTGTTGAGAATCTGCTGATGGAGCATGTCCATCACCGGCAGGGCATGGCGGTAGAGCGCGTGATGCTGCTCGACGAGCCTTGCGAGCTCGCCGCGGCCCACGGCGCCGAAATCCGGCCGCAGCCCCTCGGTCAGCCCCAGGCGGCGCGCCCGCTCGTGCCACAGCGATACGACCTTGGCGCGCTCGCGCGCGGGCGCGGCGCGCGCCGGGCCCTGTGATGCCGATTCGTGCCTCATCAACCCCCCCTCAAGCGGCCTGACGCGCCCGCTCCGGACCGATTCTACCGGTGATGACGAACATAGAGCGGGCCTGCGGCGAGTGTCCATCGTGGAATACCGCAATTCCCGGGACGGCGCAAGCCGCGGCGGCCGCGCGAGGCGTTGATTGTTGCAATTTGGAGCACTCGGCCGCGGGATGCGCCGGCAAGGCGCCTCGACTCGCTGTCGGACTCGGAATCGCCCGCCGCGCACCGAGCCTAGTCGGTCCGCGCCTCGGTACGCGACCCGCGCTTCAGCAACGCCCGAAGACCGCGGGCGACGCCGGTGCGGCCCTCGGCGCCGAAGGCGATGCCGAATGTCGTAACACCCAGCGCCAGGTCGCGCGCACGGCGCGCGAGCGATGCGGCCACCGCCACGGCGGGCGGAATGCCGAACACCGCGCAGGCGAGCACGTAGCTCGCCTCCTGCACGCCGGCCGCCGCCGGCACCATGAACACGAACGTCCGCAGCCCCGCCACCACGCTGTCGATGACCAGGGCATCGAGCGCGCCCACCGGCCGGCCGAGCAGCGCAAACACCAGCCACAGCTCCGCGGCGCCGAGAAACCAACACAAGGTGTGCAGCGCGAGCGCCCCCCACAGCCGCCCGCGGGGGCGCAGGATGTCCCTCAGCGCGACCTCGATGTCGCCCTTCAGATGCAACTCGCGCAGCGAGGCGAGCACCGGCCAGCGCGCCGAGGCGCGCCGCACGAGGGTCTCGAACGTCGCTCCCGCCCGCCTCCCGATGAGCAGCGCCGCCACGACGGCCCCGAGGGTGACACCCAGCCCGATCTGCATCGGCTTCAGCAGCTCCGATGCCGGTGCCAGCGCGAACAGCGCCAGCAGGCCCGCCAACACGTAGGGCAGCTTTGCGGACAGCTCGATGATGAGGTCCACGCTCATCGAGAGCACCGCCTTCAGTGCCTCCACCCCGCTCGAGCGCAGCGCACGGACCCCGAGCACGAACCCGCCGATCTGCGAGAACGGCAGCGTCTCGGCGGCGGCATCGCGCACCAGCCGCGCCCATATGAATCGGCCCCTGGAGGCCGGCGGCACCTGCCCGGCGGCGAGGCGCCAGGAGAGCCCCATCAGCGCCTCGATCGGCAGGTGGGCGAGCACGATGAGGAGCAGGCCGGCGAGGCCGAGCCCTTCCAGCGCCCGCACGATGGCCCCGGCACCCGCATAGAGCACCACGGCCACCAGGATCGCCGCGCCGGTGAGCAGGCCGGCCACCGTGCGTCCCCTCATCTTCATGCTCTGGCGCGAACCGCCCGATCAGCCTGCCATTCGAGATCGACGCCGAAGGCGTCGGTGTAGGGCCCGAATCTCTCGCGCAGAACGCGGGGATCGAGCCCGAAGTGCTCCATGTGATAGGCGTGCGGCCGGTGTTTGCGGTTGGCCCGATTCCCCAGCCATTTGCGCATGCGCTGCGTGCCCGCCTCGCTCGCGGCCAGCCCGCCGTGGCGCAGCACCCGCTGCGCCGCCTCATGCGGCGCCGCAATGATCTCCCGGTAGCGCAGGTGCAGGATGGCATCGGAGCGGGCCGCGGCACGCATCATGCGCCCGGCTCCATCGAGCCAGGCATCAAAAACCTGCCGGCCGATTTCCTCCAGGTCGACGCGGTGGGTGAACGGGCGCCGCAGCACTTCGGTGAGCTTCGCGACCGAAGCGAGCACCGCCACCGGATCCCGATGGATGAATACCCAGCGCGCGTCCGGGTAGACGCGGGCGATGTCCTCCAGAGCGAACACGTGATCCGGGGATTTGAGGATCCATCGCCGGCCGGGTCTCTGCGCATCGAGATGCTGCAGAAAGCGCCGATGGAAACGGTAAGCCTCCAGGTGCCCGTAGCGCTGCAGCCAGCCCTGGTAGCTTGGAACGCGATAAACGCTGTCGTAGCGCAGGCTCTGAAACACCTGCGCGGTGATATCGGTGCATTCCTCGGGCTCATCGGGCGCGACATGATGCAGCGAGTCGAGCTCAGGGGCGAGCCGGCGCATGATGTGGAACTGACCCTGCACCCACGCCTTGCGCAGCACCGTGCCGAAGCGTCCGGCCGGTGACGGATAGGGGTAGACCAGCTGCCAGGACAGCGGCGCGGCGACCCGCGGATCGCGTGAGAGCAGCCGGTGCAGGAACGTCGTACCGCTGCGCGGCATGCCGGTGATGAAGATCGGCCGCTCGATGGGGCGGCAGCGGAGCGCGGGCTCGATGCGCTCGCGCCGCTCGAGCTGCAACAGATTGTTGAGGCTGCGCAGGATCTCGAAACGCGCGGCCCGCTGGCCGAAGGCATTGAGATCCCCCTCCTCGTTGCAGGAGGCGATGAGACGTCTCAGTGGCGCCACGAACGAGCGGTCCGCGAAGTCCCGCCCCCCCGCGCGCCCGACTGCCGCCTCGAGTAATTCCCCGGCATCGAGCGCGCCAGCGCGCTCCGCCGAATCCCGAATCGTGCCCGCTGTTCTTGCCACCACTCCTCCTTCGCCATGGCGGCTCATGGTGCGCCCGCGCCCGTATCGCCCGGACCGCAGGTCCCGGGGCACCGTCAGGGGACGCCGGCGGGCAGCCTCCCCGGCAAGCCGATCCGAGGCTGCGAGCCACACCTTGCTACTTTACTAAATTTGGAGTGCGGTCAGACATGAGGGAATCCCACGAGGGGAATCAGGGGAAGACGCTCTGCGGCCGGGTGTCCGGCACCCTGCCCCTCAGCGTGTGGCGCTGCCCCTCACAGTGAGGATCGGCTTGCCGGAAGATCCGCGCAGAGGCTGCCGTCGGAGCGGAGGCTTTTGCTTTGCGGGATGAGAGGCCGAGGCGTCTCGCCTGGCCGTCACTGAGGAGGACTTCCTCGGCCCCCGGTATACCAGCGCCACCGCCGATCCGCTGGCGATCCGAGCCGTCAGGGCCGTCTTGCCCGGCGGATAGCCGTTCTGCTGAAGCAGGAAGGCCATGATCTTCACGTATTGCTTCGAAGTAAGCGAGCCCGGCGCGTACGCCGGCATATCGACGGACAGGAAGTCGAAGATCTGCTGGACCGTGAAGCCGGCCTTGACCGAGGCGAAATTGCCGCCCTTCAGGGCCGGGCCTACGCGGCCCTCGAGGTGGTGCCCATGGCAGACGGCGCAGTGCCGCTCGAACACGGCACGGCCCTGTTGCGCCTGCGCCGGCGTATACAGCGCCGGCGGGGCGCCAGCCGCCTCGCCGCGCTGCACGGGCAGCGCGGCGAGAAGGAGCGCGCAAGCGATGGCTTGCACCGTACGGATGCCCACGGATGGCCTACTTCAGTGCGAAGACGTAGAGCTCGCCGCCCCGCGGGACATTGGCCACGGCCTTGACCATCTGCCCGCCCCAGATCGGCACCCCACCGCCATAGCCGGCCAGGATAGCAACGTACTGCCTGCCATCGACACGGTACGTCACGGGTGGTGCGATGATGCCCGAGGCAAGCGCAGGGCTCCTCCACAGCACCTTGCCCGTGCGGGCGCTGAAGGCCAGCAGGTGGCCGCTGACGGTGCCGCTGAACACCAGGCCGCCGGCCGTGCTCATCGCGCCCGCATCCCAGGGCAGCTTGCTCTCGTGATCCCAGACCCGCCTGCCGGTATCGATGTCGAAGGCCTGCAGCGCGCCCCAGTTGTGATCGAGCGGATCGTGCACGACCTTGAACGTCTCGCCGAGATAGGGCAATCCCGCCTTATAGAAGCTCGGCGCGCCCTTCATGGTCATGCACGTGTGAATCGTCGGGATGTAGGCCATGTGGGTGCGCGGATCGACCGAGATCGGCCACCAGTTCTTGCCGCCGAGGAAGCTCGGGCAGGTGAAGACCTGCCGGGTGAGCGTGGGCCGCAGCGCGCTGTTGGTGTAGGGCTCTCCATCCTTGAAGCCCGCCACGGAGCTCGCATGCGCGAAGCGCACCGCATAGATGAGCTTGTGGTCGAGCCGGTTGATCGCATAGAGCCAGCCGTTGCGGTCGGCGTGGATGATGGCCTGATAGCGCTTGCCGTGATAGGTGAGACTCGTGACCACCGCCGTATTGACCCCGTCATAATCCCAGGAGTCATGCGGCGTATACTGGTAGTACCACTTGCGCCGGCCGGTCATCGGGTTCAGTGCCTCCACCGAGTCCGTATACAGGTTCTTGCCAGGCCGCAGTGTCGCGAGCCACGGGCCCGGATTTCCGACCCCCCACAGCAGGGTGTTGGTCGAGGCGTCGTACGTACCGGTGAGCCACGTCGAGCCGCCGCCGGTCTTGTACATGCCCTTGGGCCAGGTGTTGCCGCCGGGCTGGCCCGGTGCGGGCGTGCTGTAGGTGCGCCAGAGCTCCCGGCCGGTGCGTGCATCGAGGGCCTCGACGAAATCACGGGCGCCGTACTCCCCACCGGAGGTGCCCACGATCACCATGCCCTTCAAAGTCAGCGGCGCCAGAGTCATCGCATAGCCGACGTCGGCCGGCTCGAGCTGCTTCTGCCACACGACCTTGCCGGTACGCGCATTCAAGGCGACGACGTAGTTGTCCAACGTCGCCATGTACACCTTGTCCCCGTAAAGGGCCACACCTCGGTTGACCACGTCGCAGCACACCGTTTTGAGGCCGGTATCGGACAAGTCTTTCGCGTACGTCCAGAGCACCTTGCCCGTGACCGCATCGAAGGCGATCAGGTGATCCAGGGGCGTGGTGACGAACATGTAGCGGCCGTTGACGATCGGGCTGCCCTCGAAGCCCTGCTTCATGCCGATACGATAGTCCCACGCCAGCGCAAGCCCCGAGACATTGCGCGTATTGATCTGGCGGAACGGCGCGTAACTGTTGCCTGCATAGTCGCGGCGGAACATCAGCCAGCCGTTGCCGTTCGCAGCCCTCGCCAGACGCGCGTTGGTCACTGCGGGGTAGCCGGCGGCGGCCCGTGCGGCAACCGGCGCCAGCGTGGCGGCCAGCACGGCGCCGAGCCACAGACGGCGCCGCGGATGCGGTGCATGGATGATCGTCATACTCGTTGTTCCCCTCTGTTGTCAGGTTCTACGGCCGGATCGGCTTGCGTGCGACCGGGCACGGCCGGTCAGTTTGCAAGCCTCGTGCCACGGCGAAGCCGCCGGCGTGTGCAGACCGGCCGCAAGCAATCGAAAGGGAAATCACACGGCCGGGGAATCAGCCGTCGACGAACAGATGCGGCAATCAGGTGGACATCACGGACGGCCGCGTCCGCGAGCGATTTTCTCCAGGGACGCCGCCAGCACGTTGCGCGGCACGACAGGGTCCCGGCATTGCAGGGACACCCGATCCCGGGAACGCCACGGCCGCCGAACGCAGAGCGGCCGCGCCAGGATGTTCTATGTCTTTTTTGTTCCGTTTCGAGACGCCTCGCGGAACATCCTCATGCCGCGATGGAACGTCTGGGGGCCATCAGCTTCCGATGCCGGCCGGCCGCCTCGGGTGATCCGCCGAGACGACCGGCCGGTATGACTCATTGCGGCGGCTCGCCCTCGCCGACCAGCTTGTAAGTCCGCCCGGCGACATATTGGTAGATCGCCTGGAGCTGCCTGGGTGAGAAAAATCCCGCCCAGGAGGGCATGCCCTTGGCCTTGATGCCTTCCATCGCGATCTGCGTCATCTGGGCCTGAGTCATCCCATTTCTGACCGCCGTGCGCAGATCCGGCGCGTACTCCGAGCCGATCGCATCCTCGCCGTGGCAGCGGAAACAGTACGAGTTGAACAGCTCGTAGCCGCGGAACACCGTCTTGGTCACGTTGTGCGTGCCCGGCTGGTATACCGGAAAATCGAGCATGACCTTCTTGCCGTCGACGACGTAGGTATAGGTCTTCTGCTCGACGGCGGCCGCGGCCTGCGGCTTGATCGACAGCACCCAGGTGATGACCTCATCGAGCTGCAGGGGGCTCAGATCCGGGTGTGGCGGCATGGGGATCTGCCCCCAGGTGCCGACGTGACCGAACTTGACGGCATGCATGAGCATCGCCTTCGCCCCCGGCTGGTTCGCGAAGCGCTTGGCCACCGCCTGGAATGCCGGCCCGACCACCTTGTGATGCAGGGCGTGGCAGGAGAAGCAATTGCTGCCTCGCGCCACCTTCTCTCCGGCCGGAACCTTGGCGGCCGCCGCCGTTGCGGGTCCAGCCGCGACCAAGGTACATGCCAGTGCCGTCACACCCAGCAGGGCCTGGGTGATCCGCTGGCGGGCGAGGCGCCCGGGGCTGCGAGCGGGAACGGAAACTGGGCCGGAAGGGGTGCGACTGGGATAGCTCATGAACTGCATCACTGTCATCGGTCTATCGTGGTGAATGGAAATGAATACCGCGGCGTGCGAAGCCCGCTCACGGCAGGATCCGGACGTTGTAGGCAGTCATGATCCGCTGGATCTGGGCCTTGTGCGTCCTGATCACCTGGTCAAGCTGGCGCTTGAGCGCCGTCTCGCCGGGCGCGACCCCCATTGACATGAAGAAGAGGTAGCGTTCCGGAGTGCCCAGCGCGTCCGTATTAGGCACGCGCGTCATGGCGAGGTTCCGGAAATCCTTCTGCACGAAATAGCCGACCAGCGGCTCCCAGGTGATGAGCACGTCCACCTTGCCGTCCTCGACGGCTTGCAGCGGAGCTTTGGGCGAGGCCGTCTCGCTCCCGGCCGTGTTGAACGGAACCGACGAGAGCACGAGCCCGCGCATCTTCAGTCCCGCCTCCACCGGCGTGCCGACCTCGAAGCCGATCTTGATGTGGCTGAGAATGGGCGAGTCCATCCCCTCGGAAAGATCGTAATGATGGCTCTTCTTGTAAACGAACACGTAAGTCGAGCCGTAATACGGCTTCGTGAAGCTCTCCTCGTAGTCCCCGTACGGGAGGTTCATGATCATGTCGCAGCGATGCTTGTCGAGATTCAGAGCCAGAAAGTTCTCGAATCCACCCTTCTGCCGGTAGCTCGACCACACGTACTGCACGGGGCGCCCGAGCGCATGCCCGACCAGCTGCGCCACCTTGTTCTCGAATCCCTGGCCATGCCTGTTGGAATACGGCATGTAATTGGGATCCGCACACACCTTGAGCGGCTTGGCGGACGCCACGTGGGCATAGCCGCCCACGAGACAGGCTACCGCCAGAGCCCCGATCCACCCCACGATCGTTTTTTTCGTCATCAGCCTCTCCGAGACTCAATCCACAACTGATTGTGATGCTGGCACTTCCGCCGCCGGAAAAAAAGGGTCAAACGGAAAAAGCCCGCACCGAAAAAAAAGGCCGCGCCGGATGTCTCCGGCGCGGCCCATTCCCCACTAGAAAGGAAGCGCGTCTCTCACCTTGCACCCGGCGCTTCCCTTACGCCTCAGGCGCGCGGCAGCGCGAAGACCATCAGCGTTCCGCCGAGCTGGGTGTAGTTGTGCAGATCGGCCACCAGGCCCACCGCGCCGAGCCCGGCCGTGGACTTGTGCAGGTCGTTGGTCATGCCGATCGCCGCCCAGCCTCCGACTCCGCTCAGCACGGCGACGTACTGGCGTCCGTCATGCATGTAGGTGATCGGATTGCCGATGATCCCCGACGGGCAATGGAAGCTGTAGAGGATCTTGCCGGTGTGCACATCGACCGCGCGGAAATCCCCCTTCAGCGTGCCGTAGAACGCCAGGCCGCCGGCGGTGGTGAGCGCCCCGCCCCAGTCCTGGAACTCGTCGTGGATCGACCACTGGGTCTTGCCGGTCTGCGGGCTGATGGAGATGAATCGCCCGCGGTAGCCACCCGGACCCGGAAGCATGTTGACGATCGCCCCGACGAAGGGGAAGCCCGCCTTGTACTTCACGGCAAACGCCTGGTAGTCCATGCACAGGTGATTGAGCGGCGCATAGATCATGCCGGTCTGCGGATCATACGACACCGGCTGCTCGTCCTTGTCGCCCTGCGCGGCCGGGCAGATGCCCTTCACGTTCTCGCCCGCCTTCGTCATGTACTTCGGGTCGACGATGGGCTTGCCCTCGGCAATGCTCCAGCGCGACGCCCAGTTCACCGACGGATCGTACTTCTCGACCAGGAGGGGCTTGCCGGTGACCCGGTCCACCACGAACATGAACCCGTTGCGGTCGAAATGTGCCAGCGCGGGAATCGTGCGGCCGTGGACGTGGTCATTGAACAGGATCATCCCGTTGACGCCGTCGAAGTCCCAGCCGTCGTGCGGGGTCATCTGCAGGACCCACTTCGCCTCGCCGGTCTGCAGATTACGGGCGAAAATGGTCATCGACCAGCGGTTCAGGCCCGGCCGCTGCGAGGGGTTCCAGGTGCCCGGATTGCCGCTGCCGTAATAGACCAGATCCAGCTTCGGGTCGTAGGAATACCAGCCCCACGTCGTTCCGCCACCTTCTTTCCACTCGGTGCCGCGCCAGGTCTTGAGGCTCGAATCGACGCCCACCGGCTTTCCGGTGGCCCCGTTGATGGTCTTCTCGGGGTTCATCAGCAGCTGGTTGTCCGGCCCCTCGCTGTAGGCCCGCCACATCATCTTGCCGGTGTCGGCATTGAGCGCAGTGAGATAGCCGCGGACGCCGAATTCACCGCCCGAGACACCCACCAGCACCACGCCGTCGAACTCTTGCGGCGCGGCGGTGATCGTCTGGCCGTCCCTCGGATAGGCGTTCTTGAAGCTCCACATCACACGGCCGTTCGCGGCATTGAGCGCATAGACCATGCCGTCCAACGCCGTCATGTACACCATGCCGTTGTAATAGCTCACGCCGCGATTGACCACGTCGCAGCAGGCGACCGGCGGCGCATTGGGGTCCGGCGGTGGGGTGAACTCCCAGAGGACCCTGTGGTTTTTATCGCTCAGATCGACCGCGTACACGTGGTTCGGGTACGGGGTTTCGAAGTACATCCTGTTGTCGATGACCAGCGGCTGGCCCTCGTGGCCGCGCAGCACGCCCGTGGACATGGTCCAGGCGACCTGCAGCTTGTGCGCATTGCTGGTATTGATCTGGTTGAGGTCGCTGTAGCGCCAGAGGTAGTCGTTGCCTCCGACTTTGGTCCAGTTGCTGGTGGTGGGCCCAAGCACATGGGCTTGCACCGGCTTCGAGAGAGAGCAGGAGTAGAGGCCGGCTGTGAGCAGCGCGGCGGCGGCGCCCGTGAGCAACCATCGCCACCTGCGCCGATCCGCCCCCCCTGGCCTGCGATCAGTTTGCGTATACACGGTTTGATTCTCCTACGTTAGGCTGTTTTGAGTTTGTACGCCGTATGTCAACTCGAAGGGCGCTACTATGCGCGCGGAAGTCCGATCCGGCACACCGGACGACCCATGTGGTCGCCGATGTGCCAGATTGACCTATATTTGATACACCAGTGTCTCGTTTCCGCCCGAATGCGATTGCCGCTTCGCGCCGTACACGGCCGGCTCCTGTCAAGCAAACGCTTACGCTTGCCTGCAGCCCTCGCCGCGACATCCGAAGACACAGTGTGGACATCGATACCCCCCTCAACGGATCGCTCAGCCCGCCAGTACACCCCTCTGCTTGGCGGCATGCGTGGCAATGGCATCCATCAGGGCGGGTGAGAGGCAGTCGTAAGGCTCCAGCTTGAGCTCTTTCAGACGCGCGCGCACCTCGCCCATGCGCGCCGGGGGGAATCCCGACTCGATGATGGACGAAACAAACGCCGCGAACTCGGGCGCCGCCCAGCCCTGCTCCTTGAAGAGCTCCGGATGGACGAAATCGAATCCATGGAAGGCGTGGTCGGTCTTCTCGATGCGACCGTACAGGTGCACGCCGCAGCCCGTGCAGCGGTAGCGCTGGATCACAGCGCTCTCGTCGACGATCTTCAGCTTGTGCGCGTTGGCGGTCACCTTGAGCTTGTCTCTCGGAACCACCGCCACGAGCGAGAACAGCGCCCCGGCCGGTTTCCAGCACTTGGTGCAGCCGCATACGTGGTCGAAGGCGACGTTGGCCCCAATGCTCACCGTGACGGGGTCGGAGGCGCACTTGCACGTGAGGGTGCCGCCGGAAAATGACGGACTGCCGGCCTTGACGCCTTGATCGACTAGCGGATGTATCGAGATAGCCATGTTGTTTCCTCTGTAGTAGCTGCAGGCGTTCAGAACGTCACGACCGAGCGGATGGACTCCCCGCGGTGCATCAGGTCGAACGCGTCGTTGATTTTTTCCAGCGGCATCACGTGCGTGATGAGATCGTCGATCCGGATCTTCTTGTCCATGTACCAATCGACGATCTTCGGCACATCGGTGCGCCCGCGGGCACCGCCGAAAGCCGAGCCCTTCCACACCCGCCCGGTGACCAGCTGGAACGGACGGGTCCGGATCTCCTGGCCGGCGCCGGCGACCCCGATGATCACCGATACGCCCCAGCCCCGGTGGCAGCACTCGAGCGCCTGGCGCATCAGCTCGACGTTGCCCACGCACTCGAAGCTGTAGTCGGCGCCGCCGTCGGTGAGGGCGACCAGGTGCTGCACGAGATCGCCGCCGACTTCCTTCGGGTTGACGAAGTGGGTCATGCCGAAGCTCTCCGCGAGCGCTTTGCGCCGCGGATTGAGGTCCACGCCGACGATCATGTTGGCCCCGACCATGCGCGCGCCCTGGATGACGTTCAGCCCGATGCCGCCCAGGCCGAAGACGACCACGTTCGCGCCCGGCTCGACCTTGGCGGTGTTGATCACCGCGCCGACGCCGGTGGTCACGCCGCAGCCGATGTAGCAGACCTTCTCGAAGGGCGCGTCCTCGCGGATCTTCGCCACCGCGATCTCCGGCATCACCGTGTAATTGGAAAACGTCGAGCAGCCCATGTAGTGGTGCACCATCTGCCCGCCGATGGAGAAGCGGCTGGTGCCGTCGGGCATCAGACCCTTGCCCTGGGTGGCGCGGATCGCGGTGCAGAGGTTGGTCTTGCGCGAGAGGCAGGATTTGCACTGCCGGCACTCGGGCGTGTAGAGCGGGATCACGTGGTCGCCCTTTTTCACCGAGGTGACCCCGGGGCCCACGTCGACCACGATGCCCGCGCCCTCATGGCCGAAGATCGCGGGGAACAGCCCTTCCGGATCGGCGCCCGAGCGGGTGAACTCGTCGGTGTGGCAGACTCCGCTCGCCTTGATCTCGACCAGCACCTCGCCGGCCTTGGGACCCTCAAGGTCCACGGTCACGATTTCAAGCGGCTTGCCCGGCGCATACGCGATTGCTGCTTTGGTTTTCATGGATGGCTCTCGACTGGGGGATCCGCCCCCGGAGGCGGCAGTCTACGCGCGGTTGGGATGGGTTCACATGGCGCACGCGCCGGATGCACGCGCCCGAATGCGCTGTCCCGATTCGGAACACTCTCGAGACCTCTTGTATCGGAATCGGTGCTGGCCGGTCCGACCGGCGACGAAGGTGCACATAATGCTCAATGCCGGTGGAGGGGGGATCCGCTCATGCTCCAGCCCGATCATGTGCGCCATATCCAGGAGGTGCTGCAGGGCACCACGCGTGAGGAGGGGCCGGGCACGCCCGAGTACATCAAGCGCTCCTGGCTGCGTTGCCTCAACGAGTACCACCTCGATCCGCAATCCGAGCGCGAGCCGTTCGTGCTGCCGCGCCAGGAGCACCTCGCCCGCAAGGAGCGCAACCAGGCCCTGATGGCCCTCGCCGATGCGGAGATGGCTCACCTGTACCACCAGCTGGCCGGCTCCGGCTACTCCATCATCCTCACCGACCGCGACGGGGTGCTGCTCGATTACTACGGGGACTTGAGCTTTCGCAACGCCGCCTTTCGCACCGGGCTGGTGCTCGGGGCGATGTGGGACGAGCAGCACGGGGGCACCAACGGCATGGGCACCTGCCTGATCGAGCGCACCGCGCTCATCGTGCACCGCAACCAGCATTTCTTCTCCCGCAACACCGGCCTGACCTGCTGTGCCGCCCCGATCTTCGACCCCGAAGGGGAGCTGGTGGCCGCCCTCGATGCCTCCGGGGAGTCCGACCGCGC
>JAJZLX010000052.1 GCA_021850555.1 Pseudomonadota bacterium
TCATCCCACCAGGATCGGAACCGGCATTCGGCTCCGTCTGCGCAAAGCACGTCGTCTTGTCCCCTTCAATCACAGGCTTCAGAAAACGATCAACCTGAGAGCCACGCGCTTCATAAAGAATGTTGGCCACTTCCGGCACCGGGAACGGTACGGGGGAGTACGTAAACGCCTCCTGGATTACCACCTGTGCGAGCATGGACAACCCCGAGCCACCGAATTCCTCCGGCACCATATGTGCCCACAGCCCGCTATCCTTGGAGATGCCGACAAGCCGGTCTACTGTCTTCTTGTCGAACACGGCCCGCAGGCAAGTGATCGGCGGTAGACCATAGGCATGGCTGGAACTTGCCATATACTCCCGCTCAAGCGGCATGAGTTCCTCGCGCACGATCCGACGCGCAAGATCACGAAACTCTACGATGGACGGCGGCAGACTATAGCCCGCGCCTTCCGGATTAATATGCGCGTCCATACCCAACTCCTTCCTTATGCTGCCGTTATTTGTCTGGCGGAAGCATACTCCAGCCCCTTCAAGCGTTCGAATAGCACTGACGCCGGCACCCGGCTCTTGCCGACGTCCAGACAGTTCTCGAATTTCATGAAAAGCTCGTCCTCACTTAGCGGCCGTTTCGCATGCCCACGGGCGTGCGTCACAGGCTCCCCAATCAACGTCTCGCCGGAAACGAGGCGGATACTCACTTGATCCTGCACGGATGCACCGGAAGATTCCGGATCGTAGTTCTTGTTCGTCTCAATCGAGACGCGGCCAATGAGGGATTGGACGTCACCGCGCTGGACGAAAGTGTCCGTGAGTTCGGCGAGACCAACACGATGCGCCACGATCGCGCAGCTCATCGCAAACTCGATGCTGAATTTCGCGGCCAGCCCGGTCTGTGGCGTATGGTTGCGAAGGATCGTCGCGTAATTCTCGCTGAGGGTAACTGTAATTTCCGAAACCTCGTCCGGTCGCACCTTGTTGCTCGCCACGAGATCAAGCATTCCGTCGATGGCGCGGTGCGTACAGTAACAGGTCGGGTATTTTTTGATGCTGAGGCCAAATTTCTCGATCTGGAATTCCTTGCCAAGCGTCGGCGACGCTTCCCCCCGATCAACCTCTCCCGCCGGGGAGACGGCGCTAAGAAAGCCTTGTGGATGTTCGAGTCCGTCCATTGAGGATGTAAAGCCGGCCTCTGCTAATCGTGCTGCCATAATTCCGGCATGTGCCGCCCGCCCGGCATGGAACGGCTTTGTCATCGTGCCAAAATTTGCCATTAGGCCGGCGCTCTGCGAGGCGCCAAGCGAAAGCGCCTGGGCCGCACGCTCCGCATCCAACTCGCGGAGCGACGCACATGCCGCTGCGGTCGCGATTGCCCCGAAGATGCCGGTTGGGTGCCAACCCTTGTTATGATGGAAGCCCTTGTCGCGGCGGACGAGCTCGGCCCAGGTCTCGTAGCCCGCCACATAAGCCACGAGCATGGCAGCGCCAGAGGCGTTCAGATCCTCGCCCTCGGCTAAGATGGCGGGCACCAGCACTGTGCTCGGATGTCCGCGCATGGCCACATCATCAAAATCGAGCGCATGTGCCGCAGTGCCGTTAATCCAGGCGGCCTCCGGCGCGGGTGATGTCTGATCGCTGAAATAGAGCGTCGCCTTTCCACTCACCGGGTTTAGAACGGTCTTCAGAATCTGCGGTGCCTGCTCGCCCCACCCTGCGATCATCGTAGCGATACAATCGATGAAACCAGTCTCGGCGACGTGCTTTGCCTCTGCGGACAGACGATTCGGAGAAAGCTCGGAAACGAACTGACCAAGCGCTTTGGTAAGCGGCATCATCCTCTCCTTTTACTAATCTAGCATAAAAATACGCGCCCACCCATAGGAACGAAGATCCCGTAGTCTGCGTCATAGAGTTTGTGACCTGCCTGAATCGGCATCAAGGGATTGACCTAGCGGATTAGTGAAGCAGCTGGGCGCGAAGCTTATTGAGGCTACCGCCAACCTTGACGCTGCCTGGCAAGGGGTGACCCACAATTGCCTCGGCAAGTGTGGCGGCCTCGAGCAGAACTTCTAAGTTTACGCCCGTCTCGATCCCCATTTCCTGGAGCATGAAAACGAGGTCCTCCGTGCATACATTTCCAGCAGCCCCGTTGTGAGCGGCGAACGGGCAGCCGCCGAGCCCGGCGACCGTACAATCGAAACTGTCCACGCCCATCTCGAGCCCCGCATAAGCATTCGCGATACCCATGCCGCGCGTGTCATGCAGGTGTAGCGATATGCGCAGGTTGGGGAAACGCTCGCGCACTGCAGCCACCATGCGTTTGATCGAGAGCGGCGTGGCCCAAGCCATAGTGTCTGCGAGCGATATGGTCTTCAACATCAGCCCATGCTCCTCGGCGAGATCGAGCATGTTCTGGATCAGATCTAGAATACGCGGGACGGGGATATCGCCTTCGAAATTGCAGCCGAACGCGGCCATAATGCTGCCCCGATCTACGGTGACACCGTGCTTCTTATAGAGAAGGATCATCTTGCCCTGATCGGCAAGATTCTCCGCCATGCTGCGCTGCTGATTGCGTTGGAGAAATTTCTCCGATGCCGTGAGGGATATCGAGCCGCTAATATCCAGACGTCCTGTGCCGATCGCGCGCTCAAAGCCCTTGTCGTTTAACCAAAGCCCCGTGTAGCGCACACCCTTCTTCGGCGTGAAGCGTTTTACCACCTCCTCTGCGTCCGCCATGCCAGGCACACGCTTCGGATTGACGAAGGAAACGATCTGAATTTGCGAAAGCCCGGTCTCGGACAGCATGTCGATGAGTTCCACCTTACGCTCGGTGGAGATCGGCCCCTTCTCGATCTGAAAGCCCTCGCGCGGCCCCTCTTCGTTTAATTGCACGAATTTTGGGAAGTCAGACATCACGTAATCCTCCAAGTCAGACTTTTGAGTGATAGGCAATTTGCATAGCAAATTGCTTATTTGTCTTTGCGGAAAATATACATGATCAAAGTTGAGCGTCAAGCAACTGCGGATCTGCCGCATCCGACGATGTGCGGCTGCGCTTGCGTCTGGGAGATGTCGGCTTCGCTTCGCTCTCATTCTCGCGCTCGCCGTCCAGCAGCTTGGCGATCTCAGCCGAGACCTGGTCGGCAGCGACGGCAAGGGCGGCGTCGAGATGGACATATCGCTGCGTGACGCCGCGCGATGTGTGGCCCAGCAATCCGGCGATCGTCAGCTCGGAGAACCCCAGATCGCCAGCGATGCTGGCGAAGGTGTGTCGGAGGACGTGCGGGGTCACTCCGGACAGTTTCGCCTTCGCGCAAACCCGCTCGAGCACCCGAACGACGCCGATGAAGTGCCCATCGCCGACATCGGCCGGGAACACAAAGGGAGAATGCTCTTGGACGGGCTGGCTCTCGATACATTGGATGGCCGCCCCGCCGACGACCCGGAGCTGTTCGCCGCTCTTCGTGTCGGGGAAGTGGATGGCGCGTTCCTGCCGATTGAGCCAAGCCCTCTGGAGGCTCAGCGCCTCCATCCGTCGGAACCCCGTCAGCAGCATGAGCCGGATGGCGCCGAGCCCTGTCGGGTGCTCACCGTTCGCGATCAACTGCCGCATGACCTTGCCGAGATGGCGAACCTCGTCCGCGCTCAACCGGCGCTTGACCTTGCGTGACGCCATCTGACGCACGCCTGATGCGGGATTCTTCTCGATTAAGCCAAGCCGAGTGGCGTGACCGAGCAAGGCCCGAAAGGTGCTGATCGCTCTGGCTGCGACGCCGGCGCCGCCGGTCGAGCGTCCGCCGCGGCCCTGGGCTTTCTTCCCCCGCGCCGACTTGCCGGCGGCGATGTCGGCCTGCATCGCCTCGACATCTCGCAAGGTGAGGTTGCTCACAAGGCGCGGCCCCAGCAGGGGCTTGATGTGCGTCTCGATCCGGCTTCGATCCATCGCGATGCTGGTCGCCTTGATGGGCCGACGATTGCGCCCGAGAAGGCGACCCTCTCCAGCCTCCTTCAGATACCAGTCGCACACGTCCGCGACCGTCATTCCGTCGCGGATGGCGTGCCGATCCGCCGATGGGTCGGCGCCCTCGGCGACGGCAGCCAGCTTCTGGCGCGCCAAGGCTCGTGCTTGCTCAGGCGTCAGCACCCCGCACGAGCCCAGAACCAGCCGCCGGGTGCGGCCTTCGA
>JAJZLX010000112.1 GCA_021850555.1 Pseudomonadota bacterium
CGGGCCGATCAGATTTCCAGGGGTGGATCGAAGCCAAGAGGGAAATCGCCGAGATCGTCGAACGGGAACTGATGCATCGCAAGTCCAAATCCCGAAAGCGCATTGCCCGCTACCAGGGGACTCCCAGTCTTGCCGCGCCACCGCAAGCGACAGTGAATCCGATCACGTCCTCCCCACGCTCGGAACCGGTTGCTCGGCCATCCGCTCCCCCCGTGCCCGATCCGGCGGTGGCGTCGACAAAGGAGGTCTATCCCCTTACGGACGGTCCCGTCCGGAAATACACCGCGATCATTCGTAAACCGTCGCCCGGAGAAGTCGGGACTGAGGGGTAATCCAATGGTCATGCCGAGAAACCTGATTGATCGGATCCTGGTCCCCCACGCAGCCTTTCAGGGCGCGCTGCGGCGTATCGGTCAGTGCTACCAGAATGCCCAAGCGCACGGCAATCCGGCCTGCCTGGCCATCGTTGGACCATCGAGGACTGGAAAGACCAGTGTCTTGGGGCAGTTCGCCTCAGCACACCCCGCGGTGCGCACCGCCGAGGGGCTCGAAGTGCCGATACTGCGGGTAAAGACGCCGTCCAAGCCCACCGTCAAATCAATGGCCGAGATCATGCTCCGGGAGATGGGCGATCCGCGATTCGACAAGGGGACAGAAAACGCACGCACTGGTCGGCTCATGACCCTGATTTGCAACTGCGGAACCCGAATGGCGATGATTGATGAGTTCCAGCACTTCTACGACAAGGGCCAGAACAAGGTCATGCACCATGCCGCCGACTGGTTGAAAGTGCTGGTCGATGACACCGGGATCGGACTCGTGGTCGCCGGAATTCCCGGTTGTCTCGCAACCATCGAACAGAATGAACAGCTGCGAGGTCGATTCCGTACTCCCGTCGCATTCGAGAGGTTCGACTGGCGAAGTGCTGAGGATCGCGAGGAGTTCGCCGCCATCCTGAGTGCGTTTTATGACGCGCTCGCCGAGCACATCGATCTGCCGGACTTCACTTCGGCGGAGATGGCGTTCAGGCTGTACTGCGCGACGGGAGGGCTGATCGGGTATCTGGCCATGCTGCTGAGCCAGGTGGTCTGGGACGCCATTGATGACAGGCGCAAGGCTGTAAACCTCAAGCATCTCCGCGAAGCCTTTGCGCATTCCGTGCGCAGCAGCCACGACTATGGCGATGCGCCAGATCCATTCGGATCCCGCTTCGCAACGGAGCCGTCGGAGGCGCTTCTCGCCACAGTGTCCCGGATCGGTGCTGCCGCGCCGGCGGTGACCGAAGGGCGCCCGTCACGCCGCAAGGTATGGCATGCGCGCGCTCGAGATGTTCTCTCCGCCGCGTGAGAAGGCGCGATGCCCTTGCTCTGTCGCACGCCACGACCGCAGCAGACGGAAAGTCTTTTTGGCTTCGTGCTGCGCGCAAGCGAGTCCAACGGATACGACACCCCGCGCCACATCTGGAGGGCTGCCGACCTACCTCGCGGTTCCGACCTTGCCCCTCGGTTTCCGACCGAGCCCTTGGCCGCGCTCCTGGGACTGAAGCGCGACGCATTATATCCGCTTGCGTACCGCGCCAACCTGGAGGGCCGAGGATCGTTCAAAATCCTGGGTCATCACCTGGGAGACAATTTGCGCGGCGAGCCGCTGCGGCTGAAGTATCCGGCTTTCTGCCCGCGATGTGTGGCCGAAACAGGATACATCGATGCGTATTGGGATCTATCGGCCGCCGTGGCGTGCCCGATTCACGGGGCTACGGTTCTGACGGCGTGTCCGGCGTGCCGGAGAAGGATTGGGTGGGAACGGCCTGGACTACTTACCTGTGGCTGCGGCGGCTCGCTCCTCGAGATGAAGGGCCCAGAGGCTTCTCTACCAGTCCTGGACCTGATGAGGCTGCTCCAGTCCAGGCTGCACGGCAGAACCAGCAATACCGGAGGTCTGCCACTCGAGCACTTGGTCTCAATGCCGTTTGGGGCGCTGCTCCACCTCATCGCCATACTGGGCGCCATCGCCAGCGCCGAGAATGGCGGAAGCGCTGACCCCCGGAGTTCGCTCGCCGCACGGGCCTCGTCGGCCGCAGTCGCAGTACCGGCGGAATTGTCGTCGGCGCAAGGATGCCCGGCTGCGCAAGTTGAGGCTGTCGCCCAGATCCTGAGCGACTGGCCACACGGATATCACGACTTTCTGCGCACGCTCGGCGAGCACAATCTTGTATCGGGCCAGAAGACTGTTGGCATGCGCAAGCAGTTCGCGGACTTCTACGAGACGCTGTTCAAGAACCGGCCGGCCATACGCGAGCATGCCGCGTTCTTGCGCGACGAATTCATCGCCTTCGGGCTTCAGCACTGGGGCAAGGGCATCATCGATCCGAGGATGCTGCACGACAAGACCGTGCTGAAGAATGCGCGGTTCGTGTCGAGATCGGAGCTCGCAAGACGGCATCGACTCTGGGCGCCGACGGTGCGCAAGATGACCGCGTCAGGGGTATTGGGGGGTGTCACGGTCCCCGTGAAGGGTATCGAGCGCGCAGTCGTCGATGCTCAGAACACTCCCATCCCAGCTCCCATCACAAAGATCCTCCATGTCAGGCAAGCCGCAAAGCGGCTGGGGCTCACTGTCCGCGTGCTGACGAGCCTCAGGGAGCAGGGATTCTACAAGGCAGCCGAGCGGCGTGGATATGCGCAGTCGTGGTTTGCGGACGAGGCAGAAACGTTCCGAGCCCGGCTGCTCGCTCTCGCGCCGGTCTCGCCGGGACGCAGCCCGTCGGACACCGTCACGCTGGGCGAAGTAATGCGCAGGAGCACTCTGCCAGTCGAGACGCGAGTTGCAGTGGTGACTGCGCTCCTCAATCGCGCGCTGAAAGCGGAGGGTCGTTCCGGTCCCAGCCCCGCCAGCATCCTGCTGAAGAAACAGGACATCGACGCATTTATCAACAGCCACCTGCGACCGCTCGTCGGTGCGACCTGTTCCTTCGAGGAGTGCGCTCGGAAGACCGGTCTATGCTGCGCCGCCATCGCCGAGGCGGTCAGAGCCCGTCATCTTGTGCAGACGGTAGTGACAGGCTATAAGCGCATCACCACGCCATCGCTGGAACGGTTCCAGTCCGCCTATCTCCCGCTGGCGGCAGTAGCGCGGGAGAAGCGCAGGTCGCCACGCCTGCTGGTCAGGCTGATCCGCAAGAAGCGCCTGCCCGTCATATTCGTCGCGCGGGCAAATCATGCCAGTCCACAAGGGTTCATCCCCCGCTCGCGCGTACCGCAATTGATGGCCGCAATAGCCGAGTATGTGGCGGAACGGGCCGCGCGCCGTCGACGGGGCGATAGCGTTGCGGTGTCCGAAGATCGGCTGCGGGCGTATTGCACGCAGAGGCTCAAAAGCGGGCAGGGACTGCCGCGCAGGGGCGGCGTTCCCATCAAGCGGGGCATTGCATCGGCATGCGGCTTCACCCGTGACCTGTTCTACAACCAGGCCCGTATTCAGCGCGTGCTCGACGAATTCGATCGGAAAGAGCGCGCAATGCATCCCGCTCGGCGCTTCGGACCCGTTGAGATCGTCGAGCACTACCTTGGCGAACTGAAACGATTGGGACGACCGCTTCCCCGTTGGAACGGTCGACCGAATGTCGTTCGGATCGCAAGACAGTGCGGACTTCATCGGCATGCAATCGAGCGCAATTCAAGAATTGGGCGGATGCTGATTCGGTTTGCGCCTTAGATCGATCGGAACGTCGAATCATAAAGATCAGGTCAAGGCGCCCAATGGGCGTAGGCGTCCTCTGCTTGGCTATCAGGTTCCTGGTACTATGAATTCGCGCATGTAGCGCCTCACATAATCCGCGGATATCTGCCCTCGCGGATTGAAGATGCGGTAAACGGGCGCAAAGAGCCGTGCTACAACGTCTGAGGCATCGCCTGCGACCAGAGCGAACGGCACGCAATCATAGTGCCTGCGCGAATTAGTCGACGTCGTGTATCTCTGGGATTGATATCGCTCGTGCGTTGTAGTCAACCTTCCGTTCAGACCCATCCATTCGCATTGGAAGCAGATGTCGCTGACCTTTCCAAATTCTTCCGCAAATGCTCGCGCATGCCTGACAACCTCCATAATGTCGCGGATATGGATTCGTGGATCGAAATATTTTGCGCCCTCGGGTATATCTGGAGGTGCGCGCTCATAGACGTCTTCG
>JAJZLX010000692.1:0-2724 GCA_021850555.1 Pseudomonadota bacterium
CGTTCCACACGCTCTTCGCTGCGCTGCGGACCGTCGAGCAGCTGCTCGCCATGATTTTCCTCGGCCCGATTGATTCGACGGTGGCGAAGGCGTATCGCGGCGCCCGAGTGTCAGCACACTCCGCCGCCATGCTCCGCCGACGCGGCGTGCGCGCGGAACAACGCGAACAGCTCGCGGCCGGAGCCGTGGCCGTTCGCCGCGAGATCCCCGGTGACGTTCTCGCGCCGGTTCCATTCCAACTCGTTCACCCGCGCCTCGAGCACCCCGGTGCGACTGTCCAGGCGAATCAGGTCGCCGTCGCGCAGCTTGCCGATCGGGCCGCCGCATACCGCCTCGGGTGTCAGGTGGATCGCCGCCGGAACGACGCCGGAGGCACCCGACATCCGTCCGTCGGTCACGAGTCCCACGCGATGGCCCTTGTTCTGCAGTGACGTGAGCGCCGGCGTGAGTCCATGGAGCTCCGGCATGCCGTTGGCGCGCGGACCCTGGAAGCGCACCACGACCACCACGTCGCGCGACAGCTCGCCCTGCTTGAACGCGTGGATGACCTCGTCCTGACTGTGAAACACCCGCGCCGGCGCCTCCACCGAGCGATGCTCGGGTCTGACCGCCGACACCTTGATGACCGAGCGGCCGAGATTGCCGCGCAGCAGCTTCAGACCCCCGTCGGCGCTGAACGGATCCGACGTCCGGCGCAGGACTTCGCGATCGGCGCTGTTGGAGGGCGCCTCGCGCCAAGCGAGCCCCTCGCCCGAGAGCCACGGCTCCCGCGCGTAATGCTCGAGGCCGACGCCGGCGACCGTCTGCACGTCGCCGTGCACGAGGCCGGCCTGCAGCAGCTCGCGCACCAGGAAGCCCATGCCGCCGGCGGCATGGAAGTGGTTCACGTCGGCGCTGCCATTGGGGTAGATGCGCGCCAGGAGCGGCACCACCTCGGAGAGCGCATTGAAGTCGTCCCAGTCGATGATCATGCCGGCGGCCTTGGCGATGGCCACGATGTGCAGTGTGTGGTTGGTCGAGCCGCCGGTGGCGAGCAGGCCGACCACCGCGTTGACGATGCTGCGCTCATCGAGCACGCGGGCGAGCGGCAGATACTCCTCGCCCAGGGCGGTGATGCGGGCGGCGCGGCGCGCGGCGGCGGCCGTCAGCGCATCACGCAACGGCGTGTTCGGCGGTACGAACGCGCTGCCGGGCAGGTGCAGACCCATCACTTCCATGAGCATCTGATTGCTGTTGGCCGTGCCGTAGAACGTGCAGGTCCCGGCCGAGTGATAGCTATCGGCCTCCGACTGCAGCAGCGCCTCCCGGCCCACCTTGCCCTCGGCGAACAGTTGGCGGATGCGCGCTTTTTCCTTGTTGGGCAGACCCGAGGGCATGGGACCGGCCGGCACGAACACCGCCGGCAGCTGCCCGAAGGCGAGTGCGCCGATCAGCAGGCCCGGCACGATCTTGTCGCACACCCCCAGGCACAGCGCGGCATCGAACATCCCATGCGAGAGCGCCACGCCTGTTGACATCGCGATCACGTCACGGCTGAACAGCGACAGCTCCATGCCCGGCTGGCCCTGTGTGATCCCGTCGCACATGGCGGGCACCCCGCCGGCGACCTGCGCCGTCGCATGCGCATCGCGCGCAGCATGGCGAATCAACCCCGGAAAGCGCTCGAACGGCTGGTGCGCCGAGAGCATGTCGTTGTAGGCGGTGACGATGGCGAGATTCGGTCCGCGCAGCGCCTTCAGCGCTTCCTTGTCGGGCACGTTGGCGGCCGCAAAGCCATGGGCGAGATTCGTGCATGACAGACGCGTGCGGGCCGGGCCGTTCGACTGGGCGCGCATCCGCTCCAAATAGGCGCTGCGCGTGTCGCGGCTGCGCTCGCGGATGCGCTCGGTGACCTCCCGGACGCGAGGGTTCAGGGGTGCGGCTGTCTCGGTCATCGGCAATTCAGTCCTCCTGGGTGGGTTGGTAGCCGTCCGGCCGGGTCGAGCCCGGCCCGAAGAAGAATTTCTCCATCTCGGCCTCGAGAAACTGGCGGGCCTTGGGCTCGATCGGGCTCAAGCGGTACTCGTTGATGAGCATGATCTGATGCTGTACCCAGCGCGCCCAGGCCTCGCGCGACACGTGCTC
Source organism: Pseudomonadota bacterium (assembly GCA_021850555.1). Next base: position 2,125 of record JAJZLX010000692.1, read on the forward strand.
GAAAATCCGCTGGCCCAGGGGACCGGGATAGGGTGGGCGATCGAGGCCGGGCGCCTCGCGCTTGAGCATCACACACTGCACCATTCGGGGCATGATGTTCTCCGTCGAAGTCAAAGACCTTACGTTAATCAAAGAGTTGCGGCCGGGTTCGTGCCGACCCCAGGCGTTGCAGAAAACGCTGAATCGGGGCCGGAAGGCCGAGCGCGCCGGGCGCGACAGCCTGATACCACGCATGCTGCGCCGGATCCGGCGCGCCGCCCAGGCTCGCACAATGGGCCAGAAGCGGCGTAATGACAAGATCGAAGTGCGTAAAGGCATGCTCGATGACCGCGAGTGGCCGTACCGGCGCACGCTCGCCGAGCATCTGTTCCAGATAGTCCGCCGCTTCCGCAGGGCTGTCGAACTGCGGCAGACACCACAGGCCGCCCCAGATCCCACGCTCGGGCCGGCGCTCGAGCCAGACCGCGCCATCGGCCCGCCGCGCCGCCAGCATGAACACCTGCCGCAACGGCCGTTCCGGGCGGTGTTTCGGGGCCGGGAGCTGATGCTGGCGGCCGGTGCGCCGGGCAAGGCAGGTTTCCGTGAGCGGACAGCGCGCGC
>JAJZLX010000692.1:2734-4160 GCA_021850555.1 Pseudomonadota bacterium
CCATGATCGCCTGCGTATACACGTCGACGTGCCGTTGCGGGGTACAGGCCTCGGATAGCGCCCACAGCCGGAGGGCGACGGACGGATCCCCCGGATCACCGTCCACTGCGAAATGCCGGGCGAGCACGCGGCGCACGTTGCCGTCGAGGATCGCATGGCGCTGGTTGAAGCTCAGCGCGAGGATGGCCCCGGCGGTCGAGCGGCCGATGCCCGGTAGTGCGGCCAGCGCATCGAAGCGCTCCGGGAAGCGGCCGTCGTGCTCGGTGCAGATCCGCACGGCCGCGCGGTGCAGATTGCGCGCCCGCGCGTAGTAGCCGAGTCCCGACCACAGGTGCAGCACCTCATCGAGCGGCGCGTCGGCCAGCGCGCGCACTTGCGGCAAGCGGCCGGTGAACCGCTCGAAGTATGGAATCACCGTGGCGACCTGCGTCTGCTGCAGCATGATTTCCGACACCCACACGCGATAGGGGGTGCGGTTGCGTTGCCAGGGCAAATCGTGCCGCCCGCTGCGCACGTGCCAATCGATGAGTGCGGCAGCCACTCCCTCGCCGGCTGCGGATGGTACCGCCGTCGATACGCCGCTCATCACAGCTTCATGGGCGGGCGTACGCGCGAGCGGCTGGTCGGATCGATCGGCTTGAAGGCGTGCGGCGAACTCTGTGCCCAGTAGGTGTCGGCCGCGGCGCTCCAGCCGCGCTTGCCCAGATCCGGCCACCGGTTGGGGGGAAAGCCGGGCGCGCCCGCGAGTCGCTTGGCGCCCAGGATCAGGGCGTTCCCGTGGATGTGCTTCAGGGCCAGCTTCCATGGGATCGCGGTCAACAGACCGGCGGGGCCCGCATTGCGGCCGCGCACCAGAATCAGGTGCGTCGCCCTGCCGCCCGCGCCGAACACGATGTCCTGCACGGCCCCGAGAGTCTTGCCCGATTGGGAGCGCACGGGCAGACCGATCAGGGTCGCGGCACGCTGTGCGACCGCCGGCAACGGGGCCGGGGGCGGCGTGCGCGGCAGGCTCGAGGGCGTGTTTGGGGCGCTCTCGGGCATGAACAGACTATTCTGTTGACTGCAACCGCAGAGGGCGAAGCCCAACAGCGCACATGTCAGGGGCGCGAGCGTCCTGAACATCCGATTGACACGTCTCACCATTTGACCAGCGGCGGCAGACTCATGAGGTAGGCCTCCGGGTCCGCGTCCGTCTGAAATCCGAACCGGGTGCCGCGATCATAGACCAGGTTGAACTCGACGTACCGTCCCCGCTTGTACAGCAGCTTCTCGCGGTCGGCCTCGTCGTACGGCGTGTCTTTTCGGCGCGACACCAGGGTCGGGTAGACCTCCAGGAACGCCTCGCCGACCTGCCGGACGAACGCCAAGTCCGCTTCGGCGTCGCCGCCGGCGAGCTCGTCGAAGAAGATTCCGCCCACCCCGCGGG
>JAJZLX010000361.1 GCA_021850555.1 Pseudomonadota bacterium
GCCCGTCAGGGCGTCGAAGTCCCTCTCGAGCAAGGACGCCACGTGACGGCCCAAAAGCTTGATCAGCGACAGATGTGTGGGGGTGAATTCAGGTGTATCCTCCGATCGCAGCAGCATCAGCGCGCCCGCCGGTTCGCTCGCGTGACCGTTCACGGGCACGGCAAGAAGTCTAACGGCAGACGGTGTGCCTCTCGCGGTGGCGCCCCTGCACCAGGTCGTCGTTTTGTTGACCACCATGGGTTGATTCTTTCCCTGAACCCAGGTGAGTACCGCCGGCTCGAGTCGCCGCAGCGCCTCCTCCGTGTCCCGGGCGGCGCCCGCCGTGCGGACAATCCGCAGGTGCCTCTCCGGCACCATGAGCGCGCCCAGTACGCATTGCAGATACGCCATTGAGCCCGTGACCAACTGCGCCAGTTGCTCACCGCGATCGGGGAGCACCTGAGATGCACCTCGCTGGGGCGCAGGCGCTGTGACCTCGAACAGCCACTCGAGGTCCCGCACCGCCTCGTCCGCAGGGGGTCCTCGTGTGCTCTCTTCGGCGTACCGCGCAAGGTGATCCCCCACGCAGGCCAGCGCCGGTTCGAGCTGGGCCTGCAGGGTATCAAGGGGTGGACACTCCTCGCCAGCGGCGAGGTGAAAGACGACCAGACACACCCCCGCCACAGGAGCTGGCGTTCGATTCGGTCCGCTGCTTCCACTCCCGGCATACAGAACGAACGCCGCTGCGCTCTCGGAGGCGCTGACCGGTAGAATGGCGTCCACGGGGCGCCGACCTGACCCGATGGCCGTGGATTTCAGGACGGAGCGAACCTGCAGGCGAACCTGCAGGAGCGGTACCGGACCGTGGCCTCTGAGGGGCTTGCCTCGGGCGTCGAAGAACGCCACGCCCCGGACGGCCGGCAGGAGCCGCTTGATGACTTCAGCGTGCCGGTCGAGGAAGTCATATCCAGCGGTCGCGCGAGCACTGCGTGCCATGAACTCTCCTGCTTCCGACGCCGCGGGGGAACGAGCTCATCGCCCCGTCGGGAAATGCCTTTCTGAGCTCCGTGGGCGCGGCAAAGCATGCTTACGGGCGATCCCGACCAAGTCGCGCCAGGCCGCCTGATCAAACGCTTCGTCAGTACTCGTCCACAGGACGATGAACCGCACTCGCGCGTCCAGATGCCGACAGACACACGTGATGTAGGACTCGCCCTGCCGCTGAGTCCGACCGGTTGCATCGATCGCATCTCGTGCAAGATCCTTCAGACATTCTTCTGATGGAAGGGTTTCGCCACCGCTCGCGCTCAGTTGTTCCTTGAGATAGCGCACCGCAGCCGCGAGCTTCGGAATGGCTGAGTCCTCCACTGTGCTCGATAGGGTCACGCAACGTTTCCAAGGTCTTATTTTGGAATTTTTACACGGTGATGCCGCGGCCTCCGGGAACGGCGTCTCATTTTGGAGACAGAGAAGCCGCGCAGGATCTGCGCGGCGCGTCCGAGCTTCCCTCGGACGCTCGCGCGCGCCCGCGAATGTCCCCGACAGCGCCAGCCCAGCAGAATTGAGCGGGTGTCCGGCATGGGCACAGTCTTCCGAACGCATGCGGCCTGTGCCCGCGACAATTCGAACTGCCCGCAGAGGTGTGTGCGCAATCCCCCGATTGCGAGAGCCCCCAAGTGCCACGAGCCAAAAACGGCGCGACTTATCGCGCGCCGTTTTGATCTCCTCGCTCACCTGAAGGCGGCGGTTTTACCGATCCGAGAGCGGGACTATAAACGGGATCGCCGATCGCCGCGGCCCCTTTGCCGACACAGCCCAGCAAGTACGACACGGCGACCGTATCTCTGTTGAGGAACTAGCGCAGGATCATGGCATCCTTGAATTTCGGTATTGAATATTCAATCGATTTGGAGAATAATTGATAGAAGGAATCGCCATGTCAAGCAGTCGACCCAAGCAGCGCATTTACGCCCATCTTGCCGAGATTGCTTCGGCGCTGGGACATCCCCATCGGCTGGAGTTGCTCGAGCTGATTGCCCAGGGCGAGCGTAGCGTCGAGGAGCTCGCCGAGCGCAGCGGCCTCTCGATCGCCAATACCTCGCGGCACCTGCAGATCCTGAGGCGCGCACGCTTGGCTGAGCCGCGGCGCGCGGGCAAGCGGATGCTCTACAGTCTGATCTCCGACTCCGACGTCATCACCCTTCTCGGTTCACTCGGACGGGTGGGCGAACGCAACGTCGCAGAGGTCGAGCGGATCATCAGTACCTATTTCCGCGCGCGCGATGCGCTCGAACCTGTCTCGCGCGACACACTGCTCGAGCGACTGCATAGCGAGTCGGTGACCCTCCTCGATGTCCGGCCGGCCGAGGAGTTTGCACAGGGCCATCTGCCGGGTGCGATCAATGTTCCCCTGGCCGAGCTCGATGCCGCCTTGGCAAGACTGCCCAAGGACACCGCTGTGATCGCCTATTGCCGGGGTCCCTATTGCGTTCTGTCCTACGAAGCGGTCGCTGCGCTGCGATCGAAAGGGCGTGAAGCCTACCGTCTCGAGGAGGGCTATCCGGAATGGAAGGCGGCGGGGTTGCCTGTTGAAGCATAGGCCAGCGCAGCGTCCGGCCGTCTGCGCGCCAAGTAGGTAACATGTCATGAAGATCCTGTTCATCCTCAATGATCCGCCCTATGGCACGGAGCGCTGCTACAACGCACTGCGCCTCGCCAATGCGCTCGGTAAGGCGGACCCCGCGACAGAGATCACGGTCTTCCTCATGGCCGACGCCGTCGGGTGCGCCAAAGTTGGCCAGAAGACGCCCGAGGGCTATTACAGCCTCGAGCGCATGCTGAAGCGCTTCCGGGGCGGCACCCACCAGGTGCTGCTCTGCGGCACCTGTATGGATGCGCGCGGCCTCTCCGAAGCCGAACTCATCGAGGGTGCTCGACGCGGTACGATGGATGAGCTAGCCGCGCTGACGCTCACCACCGACAAAGTGCTGGTGTTCTGATCAATCCGGGGACAGTGCAATGACGGCGGCCAAAGCCATTCTCATCCTGGGGGGCGGCATCGGTGGCATCGTGGCAGCAAGTCTGCTGCGCAAGCAATTGGCTCGTGAGCATCGGATCATTCTCGTAGAGCGGGAGGCGCGACACGTCTTTCCCGCTTCGCTGCTTTGGCTCATGGTCGGAGCCCGGCGCGAAGAGCAGATTTCGCGCCCGATCGAGAGCCTTTCGCGATCAGGCATCGAGTTCGTGCACGGCGAGGTCGAACGGATCGAGCCGCAAACACTCAGCGTACGAGTGGCCGGGCGGGAGATCGCGGCTGATTACATGGTGGTCGCTCTGGGCGCCGAGCTCGAACCGGAAGCAATCCCGGGCCTCGCCGAGGCTGGGCACAATTTCTACACTCTCGCGGGAGCGCACTCGTTCAACCGGGCGCGCAGAGACCTTCGCCAGGGCCACCTGGCCGTGCTGGTTGGCGGAACGCCGTTCAAGTGTCCCGCGGCACCTTATGAGGCCGCTATGCTGCTCGAGGCGGACGCTCGGACGCGTGGCGTGCACCCAGCCGTCACCGTCGGCCTCTACACGCCAGAGCCAGGCCCGATGCCGGTGGCCGGCCCGGAGGTATCGGCGAAGGTGCGGCAATTGGTCGAGAGCACAGGGGTGCGTGTCCATACCGACCATTCGGTCACCGAGGTCGATCCGTCGGCGCGGCTGATTCGCTTCAAGAATGGCGCGACCGCCCCCTTCGATCTCCTCGCCTACGTACCGCCGCACCGCGCCCCGTCTGTGGTTCGTGCAGCCGGTCTTGCCGGCGAGTCCGGATGGGTACCCGTGAACCGGGAGACGCTCGAAACGAAATTCCCGAGTGTCTATGCAATCGGCGATGTGACCGGCATCCCGCTCGTGAGTGGCAGGCCGCTGCCCAAAGCCGGCGTGTTCGCTCACAGCGAGGCGGAGGTGGTGGCCAATAACATCACATGCGCCATTACCGGCGCGGGGGCACCGCGCTCGTTCGAGGGCCATGGGGCCTGTTTCATTGAAATCGGCGGCAAACGTGCCGGCTTCGGCAGCGGCAACTTTTTCGCCGAGCCTGCGCCACGGCTGCGACTGCGCGCTCCGGGATATTTGTTGCATCTGGGCAAGGTCGCCTTCGAAAAGTATTGGTTTTATCGATGGTTTTAGT
>JAJZLX010000432.1 GCA_021850555.1 Pseudomonadota bacterium
TGATGAAGGCGATCTGCGCACAGTGTCTGCAGTCGCATCGCGATCCGACCACCGGTATCGAGACGATCGTCTTCACCTGCCTGAACCAGGACCAGGAGATGGACCGGGTCGATTTCGCCGTGCTGCGCCAGCGCCTCGGCCAGAATTCCCTGCAGGAGAAACTGACGGCCCGCTGGATCAGCGCCTGCCGCGACACCGTTGAATGAGACGCAACGTCGCGCCGCCGGCTTGCACGGCGCCGGTGAATTCCAGCAGGGCCACCCCGGGCTTCTTCAGCGCGAACGCATCGGGCGGCGCGGCGCTCAGACAGTGGGCCACGAGGCGGCCGAGCTGCGGCTCGTGGCCGACGATCGCGATCCGCCGGCCCCGCTCGGCGCGCAGGACCTCGAGCAGTGCTTCGGGCGGCACCTCGGGCGCGAGCGCCGTACACAGACTCGCTTGCGCCCAGCCGGCGTGGGCGGTAAGGATCGCGGCCGTCTCGACCGCCCGGACAAACGGGCTCGTCAACACCCGCTGCGGAGGCTCGAGGATGCGCCCGAGCCCCGCGGCGACCCGCCTCGCGCGCAACGCCCCCTTCGGGGTGAGCGGACGCTCGCGATCATCCGGCCATCGCCGAGGATCGCGCGCGAAGGCGCCGGCATGCCGCACGATCACAAGATCCACTGGAACTCCTTCGGCGCTGCGCCGCACGCAACGGCCGGCAACGCGAGCAACGCCATGATAGCCCCGCGCCGGCCGCAGCGAGCGCAGCGCCATCCCCCGCAGGGGCCGGCCAGGCGCCCCGCCCTCGCCAAGGACCGCCCGGCGTACCGGGCCCGGCGCGGCACAAATGAATAATTCGTAATCTCGCCCGAGAACGCCCGGCCCTTATCATTGGCCCGATCGCATGTTCCGCGCCGCCGCCATCCTGCTGCTGTCCATCGCACTCGCCGCGTGCCACACCCGGCCCGATCGGCGCGCTGCGGTGGGCGGGCTTGCCACGGCGACCTCCGCGACCCCCCCGCCGATGGCGATCACGCTCGCCCCGCAGATCAACCCGGCGGATCTGGTGCGTTACGGGCAGAGGCTCACGTCGCGGGCGCTGGCCGGCCGCAAGCCCGGTACGCGGGGCGAGCTACTCACCACCGATTACCTGATCGCGCAGTTGCGGCGCATGCACCTCGCGCCCGGCTATCGCGGGCGCTGGCGGCAGCCGGTGCCCATGGTCTCGACGCGCCTGCTCAACACCGGCGTGCGCCTGCGCGTGCGCACGCCGGCGGGTGTGCGCAGCTTCGCCTACGGCAGCGAAATGCTGGCCGGCACACAACAGGCGCGCGCCCGCGTTGCGCTGCGAAACTCCCCGATCGTGTTCGCCGGCTACGGCATCGATGCGCCGGGACGGCACTGGAACGATTATCGCGGCGTCGACGTGCGCGGCAAGACGGTGCTCGTCCTCGACAACGACCCGGGCCATGCGACCGGCGACCCGCAGCTGTTCAACGGCCGAGCGATGAGCGCCTACGGCCGCGCGCGCGACAAGTTCGCCGCGGCCGCGCGTCACGGCGCGGCCGCCTGCTTCATCATTCACGTCGCGCCGAACTCGACATTGCCGTGGTCCGTGCGGCGTGACGAGCTGGCCGGCGCCGCGCAGGCGCTGCCGGCACGCATCGCGCCCGGACCGCGCCTGGCGGTTGCCGGGTGGATCGATCAGGCGGCCGCCGAGGAACTCGTACGCGCCGCGGGCGCGAGCCTGCGGGCGTTGATGCGCGCGGCGGCCCGGCCGGGCTTCCAGCCGGTGCCGCTCGAGGCCGCCGCTTCAATCACACTGCACAGCGCAATCCGCTACTCGTGGTCGGACAACGTGCTGGCCCTGATCCGCGGCGCCGTCCATCCCGATCAGGCCGTCATCTACACCGCGCACTGGGATGGCCTCGGCATCGCGCGCGGCCCGCGTGGGCGCGCCGAGCTGTTCCCCGGCGCGATCGACAACGCCGTGGGCGTGGGCGCGCTGCTGGAAATCGCCGACACATTCGCCCATCGCAAGCGCGCTCCCGCGCGCAGCATCCTCTTCCTGCTGCCGACCCTCGGCGACGCCGGCCAGCTCGGCTCGCGCTACTACGTGGCCCATCCGGTCTTCGCGCTCGATCGTACGGTCGCCGACATCAACATCGATACCTGGCCGGTTATCGGTCGGGCGCGCGACATGACCGTCTTCGGCGCCACCGGGGAATCGGCGCTCGACACCGATCTCAGGCACGTGCTGGCATTGCAGGGCCGCACCCTGGCGAGCGATCCGGAGCCGCAGATCGGCTGGTTCTATCGTTCCGATCAGTACAGTTTCGCCCGCGTCGGGGTGCCGGCGATCTTCCCCGCCCCGGGTCTCGATCTGGTCAGCGGGGGCCGGGCGGCGGGCCAGGCGGATTGGCGGGACTACCTCATGCACCGCTTCCTCACGCCGCGGGACAGATTCAATCCGCACTGGGACCTCAGCGGCACCCTGGAGGATATTGAGACGCTCTACCTGCTGGGGCGCACCTTGGCCGATGGCACTCAGTGGCCGAACTGGGCCGCAGGCAGTCCCTATCGGGCGCGGCGCGCCGCGTTGCGGGCACAGCGGCGGGCGCCGGAGGCGACCTCCCCGTCAACTCCCTGACTCGGCCATGCCGGCCGGCGAGGCCGCCTCGATTCCGTTGGCGCGCGCGAGCCGTGGCGCGAGCCGTCGCTGCGAGCCGAGGGGGACCACCTCGTGCACGGCAAGCTGCAACGGCTGCAGGCCCGCGCGCTCGGCGCACACGGCAAGCATGTACTCGTCCCGCAGCGTGAACTGCGCGAACGCCCAGCGGGAGGCGCGGTCGGGGACTGCGGCCGCCAGCGACATGCGTACCGCGCCGGGCCCGGGAAACTCGAACGCCAGCGAATGCAGCGGCATGCGCAGACCCACGCCCCGGGCCTTGAGATATGACTCCTTGAGCGTCCAGAGTTCGAAGAACCGTAGCCGCCGCGCGCGCGCCGGCAGTGCCCGCATCTGTCTGATCTCCAGCGGTGCGAAATACCGCTCGAGCCGCGTGGTATCCGTCCGGCGCGCCAACTGCTCCACATCGACGCCGAGCGGATTTCCGGGCGCGACACCCACCACGACCAGATCGCCGCTGTGCGCGATATTGAATTGCAGCGGCGTCGCAGGCTGCGGCGCGACGATCCGCGGACGGCCGCGCGCATCGACCCCGAACACCCATGTTTCGGGCGGCACGGACGCGTAGCGCGACAGCACCGTGCGCACGAGGACCCGGGCCGCCAGGTCCCGCCGGCGATCCTCGGCAAAGCGCAACCGCCGCTGGCGGGCGCGCTCGGCCTCGGTGAGCAGCGCCGCGTACACTTCCTCCAGCCTTTCAGCATCGAGGTCGGGGAGGAACGCGCACCACAGCTCGATGCGCCCCGGCTCGAGCGGCCGCACTCGAATGGGCTGCGCCCGGCGGATCACCCCGTTTCGCTCTGGCGCACATCCTGCGCCCGGCCCTTCCACTGCCCCCCTCGGCCGCGTGCGTAGCGGATCGCCGAGTGCAGCGTCGCCGCCGCGTAGAACAGTGCGACGCACGGCAGCAGCAGCGCGTACGCGCCCGGGAGCCGGTAGAAGCGCACCAGGGGCAGATAACACAGGGTCATCACGGCCCAGGCCGCCGCCCCGAGCGCCATGCACACAGGCTCGCCGGTCAGCAGCAGCAGCGGCGGGACGACGTAGGTCACGAGCAGCCCGGCGAGCGAGCCGGCGAGCAGCACCCAGCTGTGGCGCAACTGATGAAATGCGGTGCGCGATATCATCGCGCCGATCTCGGCGAAGCGGCCATAGACGCGCAGACTGCGCGTCGTATCGGACAGGCCGAGCCAGAGCGAGCCGCCGGCACGCTTCAGCAGGGCCGCGAGCGCGCAGTCATCAATGATGCGCCCCCGGATGGCCGCCAGCCCCCCGGCACGCTCGAGCGCGGCGGGCCGCACCAGCATGCAGCCGCCCGCGGCGCCGGCGGTGCGCGCGTGCGCCGCGGCGATCCAGCGCGGGGGATAGAGCTTGAAGAAAAAGAATACGAATGCCGGAATCAGGCAGCGCTCGGCCCATGTGACGCACGAAAGTCGGACCATGACCGAGACCAGATCGCGCCCGGCGCGCACCGCCTGGG
>JAJZLX010000466.1 GCA_021850555.1 Pseudomonadota bacterium
TGTATCCGAAGCTGTTGGTGTCTCTGTCCGCCGAAGTGGCGCCGGAGATTAGGGAATACGAGCGAACCAATACGGCGTGCGTGAATGCCTACGTGCAGCCGCGCGTGCATGGCTACCTCGATGGACTTCTCGATCGGTTGCGATCGATTGGATTCGAGGGCAGCCTCTACATCATGCTCTCGGGCGGCGGTATCACCTCAATCGAGGACGCGAAGGCGTTCCCCGTGCGGCTCATCGAGTCCGGACCGGCGGCCGGGGCCTGCGCTGCGGCGTACCTGGCGGCGAGGCTCGGCGAGGAGCGGGTGATAGCCTTCGATATGGGGGGCACGACGGCGAAGATGTGTCTCATCGAGAATGGCATGCCCCACAGGAAGCACGAGTTCGAGGCCGGCAGGCTCGATAAGTTCAAGCCCGGATCCGGCCTGCCCCTGAAAGTCGCCGTCGTCGACATGATCGAAATCGGCGCCGGCGGCGGCTCCATCGCGGCCGTGGATGCTCTGGGTCTGATGACCGTCGGGCCAAAGAGCGCCGGATCCGTCCCCGGGCCGGTGGCGTACCGAAGAGGGGGCACGAGTCCGACGGTCACGGATGCCGATCTGCTGCTGGGGTACTTGAACGCCGATTATTTCCTCGGCGGGGAGATGTCACTGGGACTCGAGGAAGTGGACACGGCGGTCGCGGGGTCCGTTGCCCGGCCGCTCGGCCTGACAGCCAAGGCGGCGGCCACCGGCATTCGCAAGATCGTCGATGAGAGCATGGCAGATGCGACTCGTGTCCACCTCGCGGAAAAGGGCAGGGATCCGCGGCGGTACTCCCTCATGGCCTTCGGCGGCGCCGGTCCGGTGCACGCATACGCATTGGCGAAAATCTTGAAGGTAAAGCGTGTGATCGTGCCGCCGGGCGCCGGCGTGATGTCAGCGTTCGGATTTCTGGTTGCGGCACCGACGGTGGATGAGGTCCGCGGGTACCGGTCGCCGTTGGCGACGGTCGACTGGCAGCTGGTGCGTGGTCTGTTCGGGGAAATGGAAACGCATGCACGCGCCATATTGGCGCGAGCCGGCGCGCAAGACGAGCCGATCGAGGTCGCGCGCGCTGCGGATATGCGTTACATCGGCCAGGGGTTCGAAATCGAAGTGCCGTTGCCCGCCGGGGACCTGGAGTGCCACGCGCAAGGGGCGATCCGCAGCGCGTTCGATGCCAGGTATCGCGACCTGTTCGGACGAACGGAGCAGAGCGTGCAGGTCGAGATCATCTGTTGGCGGCTCACGGCGCGAGTGCCGGGGCAAACTATCGGGCTTGCGCGCTCGTTTCCGCCGGCGAAGCGGCAGCGCGCAGAGCGCCTGGTGTATCTGGAGGGATTCGGCGACTGTCCTTGTGCGGTATTCGACCGCTATGCGCTTACGCCTGGAACGAGGATCGACGGTCCCGCCGTCTTCGAAGAGCGGGAGTCCTCGTTCATCGTCGGCCCGGATTGCACGGTGACGGTCGATCCGGAATTGAATCTCATCGCGGAGTTTTAGGCTCCCGGCGGCGCAGGGCGGCGGGCCGGAGCGCGCCGCCGGCGAGGCTCACGCCGGTAAAGGCCCCTGATACAGCTCCGGTTGACGGGCGGCTTCGCCCGACTGGTACTGCTCAATGGCGTGCGCGATCCAGCCTGCTGCCCGGCCCAGGTGAAAGATCGAGTCATGGCTGTGTAGGCCGATCTTCCAGCCGACGAACATGCACATGAGCGCGAAGCTCGGCTCCAGGCCCTTGGCTTCCTTTACGATGGCGGCGGCTTGCGCCAAGCGCTCGAACGCAGGGTCCTTTGCCAGGGCGGCGCGGCAGGATTCAAAGGCCGCCTGGGCGCGAGGGTCGCCGCCGGGATGGACGGGAGTGCTGCTGGTGTCGAATCCGGGTATGAGCTCGCCGTCCCGGATTCGGCTCACGATCAGCGTTCGCGGGTCCTTGGCGTCGACGAGCTCGACAATCAGGCGGAAGATCGCCTCGTAACTTCCCATCCGAGCGGGCCGGCCGAGCGTCACGGCGAATCCCGCGATGAGCGAGCGCCAGGGGGTGACGCCGGTACTGGCCACGGTGCGGACCGCGACGGTTCCGGGCTCGAATGCGTGATCCGCGGAGAGGATCAACAGCCTGCGAACCAGATCGGCCAGCGCAGGCGTAAGAGTCAGCCTGCGCGCGATGAACGCGTGGATCGGCTCCGCGCTAGGCTCGGCGGCGTGGACGGTAATGGCGGCGAGGCACCGCAGGATATCGGCCCCGGTCCTCGCCATGCCCACTGCGGACAGATCGTAAGCCTTCGGGTTCGCCTGCTCGAGCAGCGTAAACAGCGCCGTTGCCCGATTGAGCTCGCTTTCGTCCGCGAGCAACGCATCCACCTTCCTTACCGTTCGCGGCACGCGCGGCGCATCGCTGCCGAATGCGTCCGTCTCCTTGCAGCCCCACAGAAGCGCCGCCACGGACTCGAATGTGGCGCTCGCGGCGAGCTCAAGCGCGTTGCGGCCCCTGTAGAAGATGTCACTGTCCGTGACCAGCGTGATTTTGCTCTCGTGCGCGAGCGGGCTCGGAGTCGCCGGAGAGCTCTTTTCGCGCAAACGCTCGATATCGGACTTCCAGTAGCGCCTGCGCCGTGAGCCTGGAATGGGCACGGAACGCACGCCTTTTCGGCTGACATAGGCGTATAGCGTCTGCAGGCTTATGTTGAGCATTTTCGCGGCTTGAGCAGCCGTCAGATAGTTGTTCTCCAGAGACATCGATGCTCCCAGGAAGAAAAGGTCGCGACGATTCCGGCCTTACAACCGGTGCGTCGCTTTGTGAAAAGCATAACGCGCAGCCGCTGAGCCCGCAAATATTGACGAACTCCATCAATATTGACCGGGCGGCAATTCCTTCAGTACAGTCGACCGCGGAGTGCGCAACCGGGGGCATCCCGAGTTTGAAAGCCTCCGGTACCGCCGCGATGGAATCCGTACACGTGTCGGTCGCATACGGCCGACGATCCCCGAGGGTGCTTGCGGCGGTGCGGCCGAGCGGCGCCCCAAGGGCGGGTTTCGCAAGCTGCGCAATCGATGGGGGAAGACAGACGATGACGACGAAACGAGTGCGGCGGGTGGTCGTGACCCAGCGATTCTTCGACTCCGCGGCAATCGCGTACCTGCGGTCGTGCTCTTGCGAAGTGGTGCTTGCCGAGCTCGCTCCCGGCCATGCCGACGGCGACATGTCCGAGGAAGCCTTGCTGCACTGGCTGGATGGCGCCTGTGGATGGATCCTCGGGCACGCGCGTGTGACACGCAGCCTGCTCATGAAGCTGCCGCAGCTGCGGGTCGTCGCACGAAGAGGCGTCGGTTATGAGCGTGTGGATGTAGAGGCGGTACGGGAGCTGGGCCGGGTCGCCACGATCGCTGCGGGAGGCAATGACACGACGGTGGCCGATGCGACGGTAGGGCTGATGCTGGCACTGGGCCGCCGGTTCAAAGAGTGCCAGCAGGGAATGAGTGAGGGATCGTGGGCGATTCCGGTCGGTACGGATCTATGCGGCAAGACCGTGGGCATCATAGGATTCGGGCGGATCGCCCGCGGCGTGGCGAAGCGGCTGTCGGGCTTTGAGACGCGGATTCTGGTGAACACGCCAAGGCCGGATGCACGGCTCGCAGAGGCGCTTGGTGTCGAGTATGCGGACCTGTCCACGGTTCTCGAGCAGAGCGACTACTTGACGCTGCACGCGCCGCTCACCTCGGATACGAGGGCCCTGATCCGGCAGGAGACGCTGCGCAGGATGAAGCCTACGGCGTATCTGATCAACACCGCCCGCGGCGGGCTCGTCGAGGATCGGGATCTGCTCGAGGCGCTGCGCGAGAAATGGATCGCCGGTGCGGGCCTGGATGTCTACATGAGTGAGATCGATCCGGCCTACCAGGAGGTCACGCGGCAGCTGATCGGGCTTCCAAGTGTGGTCACGTTGCCTCATGCCGGGGCATCGACGCACGAAAGTCTGGCGCGGACAAACATGATCGCCGCGAAGTGCGTGGCGGCGGTGGTCGACGGGGCGCAAGTCCCGCCCGGATGCATCATCGCGGACGGACGCGCGCCGCGGCCGAGCCGGTAATCGGCGATGAACGCCGGAACACTGTACTCGAAAATCGTCGCCGACC
>JAJZLX010000596.1 GCA_021850555.1 Pseudomonadota bacterium
CGCAAGGCCGCGAGCACGGTCTACAACCGCATCATGGTGACCCACCTGCTGATGGACAGCAAGCGTCCCAATCGCGTCGCCGGCGCTGTGGGCTTCAACGTGCGCAGCGGGGATTTTTACGTCTTCCGCGCCAAAGCGGTCATCGTGGCCGCCGGCGGCGCCTCGCACATCTTCAAGCCGCGCGCCGTCGGGGAAGGCATGGGCCGGACTTGGTATGCGCCATGGAGCAGCGCCTCCGCCTACGCTCTGCCGATCCTGGCGGGCGCGAAGATGACTCAGATGGAAAACCGGATCGTGCTGACCCGCTTCAAAGACGGCTATGGACCCGTGGGCGCTTACTTCCTGCATTTGAAGACCTACACGCAAAACGCATACGGACAGGATTACGAGGCGTTCTGGCGCGACTCGATCGAGCAGATGGTCGGCGATTACGTCAATCACCATCCGGTACCGACCTGCCTGCGCAATCATGCGCTGCTCGAGGAGGTCAAGGCCGGCCGCGGGCCGATCCGCATGGTGACCCAGGAGGCGTTCAAGGATCCGCACAAGGAGACCGTCGGCTGGGAAAACTTCCTCGGCATGACCGTCGGGCAGGCGGTCGTGTGGGCGTCTCAGAACATCGATCCCAAGGAGACCAACCCGGAGCTCACCACGTCCGAGCCCTACGTCATGGGCTCTCATGCGACCTGCTCCGGCGCCTGGGCGAGCGGACCGGAAGATTATGCGCCCGCCGAATACCAATGGGGCTACAACCGGATGATGACCGTCGAGGGTCTGTTCGGCGCCGGCGATACCATCGGCGGCACCGCCCACAAGTTCTCCTCCGGCTCCTTCACCGAAGGCCGGATTGCCGCCAAGGCGGCCGTCAGATACATCAAGGACCGGGGCAAGGACGGACCGCAGGTCAACGAAGCGCAATACACCGAGCTCAAGAAGCTCATCTACGCACCGCTCGAGAACTACCGGATCGGCCGCAACGAGATCGTGGCCGGAACAGTGTCACCGAGCTACATCCTGCCGCTTCACGGCCTGCAGCGCCTGGAGAAGATCATGGACGAGTATGTAGGGGGCATCAGCGCCCACTACACGACCAATGAGCCGCTGCTCACGCGTGGGCTCGAGCTGCTCGCGCTGCTGAAGGAGGATCTGGCTCACCTCGGAGCGGAGGACCTTCACCAGCTGCAGCGGGCCTGGGAGCTGCACCACCGGGTGCTCGCCTCGGAATGCGTCACGCAGCACACCCTCTTCCGCCAGGAGACGCGCTGGCCGGGGTACTACTACCGCGCGGACCACCCGAGACTCGATGACAAGGATTGGCACTGCTTCACCCTCTCGCGCTACGAGCGGGAGTCCGGCCGATGGGAGATGGAGAAGGCCCCCGTGTACCACATCATCGACTGAGCGCGCGGCTTCTCGCGAGGCGCGGCATGTCCCAACTCGTATCACCGCACGGCTCAGCCTCGGTCAAGCCGCTGCTGCTGCCGCAGCTCGAGCGCGCCGAGGAGCTGAAGCGCGCCGAGCGCCTGCGCAGGATCCCGCTCGACTCCCGCGCGGTCTCTGACGTGCTCATGCTCGCCATGGGGGCATACACGCCCCTCGATGGCTTCATGGGATATGAGGATTGGCGCAGCTCCTGCCTGGACATGAAATTGACCAACGGCCTGTTCTGGCCGATCCCGATCACCCTGCCCGTCCACCGCGACCTTGCCGACCGCATCCGCCTCGAGGACGAAGCGGCGCTCATCGACGCTCACAGCGGAGAGATACTGGCCATCATGGAGGTGCGCGAAAAATACGGGATCGACAAGACGCTCGAGGCCGAGCACGTCTATCGCACCACCGATGCGAAACATCCGGGCGTGGCGAAACTCCTGCACCAGGGGGAGGTCAACCTGGCCGGCCGGGTGATGGCGCTGAGCGAGGGCGAGTACCCGGGTCGGTTTCCGCAGCTGTATATCCGCCCGGCCGAGTCGCGTGCCCTGTTCCTTGAGAAGGGCTGGTCGCGCGTGGCCGCCTTCCAGACTCGAAACCCGATGCACCGCAGCCACGAATACCTGGTCAAGATCGCGGTGGAGGTGCTGGATGGTGTCTTCATCCATCAGGTGCTCGGGCACCTGAAGCCGGGCGACGTTCCCGCCGAAGTGCGCACGCGAACGGTCCAGGCCATGGTCGACAACTATTTCCAGCCGGGAACGGTGATCCAGGCGGGCTACCCCATCGAGATGCGCTACGCGGGACCGCGCGAGGCGCTGCTTCATGCCCTCATCCGCCAGAACTTCGGATGCTCGCACCTCATCGTCGGGCGTGACCACGCCGGCGTGGGCAGCTACTACGGCCCCTTCGACGCACATCATATCTTCGATCAGTTGTGGGAGGGCGCGCTTGAAACGCAGGCATTGAGGCTCGATATCACGTTCTACTGCAGAAAGTGCGCCGGCATGGCGACCTCGCGCACCTGTCCTCACGATCCGCAGCAGCACATCGCGATCTCCGGCACGAGGCAGCGCGAGATGCTCTCGACGGGGATCGAGATACCGCCTGAGTTCAGCCGTCCCGAGGTGGTGGCGATTCTCAGGGAATACTATATGGGCGTACACTCGAGGCAGACGCCTTCCGCATCATGATCATTGCGCAGATATCCGACACCCACATCGCCCTCGAGGCGCCCGACTGCAATCGCAGGACATCGGACCTCGCCCGCACGATTGCGGACATCAATGCTCTCGATCCCCCCGCCGATGTCATCATTCACACCGGAGACATCGTCCACGGCGGGCGCCGCGAGGATTATGCGCTGGCGGCATCCCTGCTGCGCAGGGCGCGCGCGCCCGTCTACGTCGCGGCCGGAAACCGGGATGACAGAGAAAATCTGCGCGAGGCGTTCTCCCCCTGGGCATGCCCCGATTCCGGCTGCGGGTTCCTCAGCTATGCGGTCGAGGACTTGCCGGTCAGGCTGATCGCGGTGGACACCGTGAGCGAGGGCAGCAACAAGGGCGAGTTCTGTCCCGAGCGGGCGCGGCGCCTGATCGAGCTGATCGAGGCCGAGCCCACCAAGCCCATCGCGGTGTTCATGCACCATCCGCCGTTCGTGGTCCCGGTGGGCCCGGACCCGCTCAATTTCGTGACAGCGGCGGCCATGGTGAGGTTGCAGCGCACCCTCGAGCATTCGGGGCGGGTGGCCGGGGTCTTCTGCGGTCATGTTCACCGCTCGACCGGGGGCCGGATCGGAGAGATTGCGGCGATGGTGACGCCCTGCACGGCGACGCCGCTGCGCAAGGGCGATTATCCGCCTCACCTGCACGCCCGGCCCATCTACCACGTTCACCGGCTCGATCCGGCCGGCGGGTTCGGCACCGAGGCGAGGATCGTCGAAGCGGCAACAGGGGATGACACGGCCACGGGGATCGGCGCCTGAGGGTCAGGGAGTGACCGAAGCGGTCCCGTCGGCACCCGCTGGGGCGACGGCCGGATGACAGCCTCGAGAGGCCCCCGGCCGAGCCCCTCGATTGAGGCGCGCCGCCGCGCGCACGGCCCGCCGCAACTCTCCTCTCAGGCGGCTGCGGTGCCGGCGCCTGCACTGCGGCGCAGCAGTGTCAGAAAAGCCGCCGCCGCCGGCTCGAGCGGCGCGCCCTCGCGGCTCAAGACCATGAGCGGGCGCACGATCCGCAGCTGTTTCACCGGCAGCTCGCGCAGTGCTCCTTCGCGCAGCTCGCTCACCATGCTGATGCGCGGCAGCCAGGCGATGCCGCCGCCGTGCACCGCCGCGCGCTTCAGCGCCTCGGTGCTGCCGAACTCCATGGCCTCGCCTGCCGCGACGCCATGGCGGCGCAGCGTATCGACAATCAACTCCCGCGTCCCGGAGCCCGGCTCGCGCACGAGCAGCGGCTTGCCGGAGAGATCGGCCACCGCGAGGCGCCGCTTGTGAAACAGCGCGTGATCCGGGCTGGCAACCGGCGTGATCTCATCGCGCTGGAAGATCACCGCATGCAGCCCCTTCAGGTGCAGCGGCCCCTCGATGAAACCCAACATGAAGCGCATGTCGACGACACCCTGGGAGACCTGCTCGGTATTGCCGACGAACAGCGAGGCGCTCACCTCGGGGCGCTCGCGCCGGAAGGCCGCGAGCACGCTCGGCAGCACATAGGTT
>JAJZLX010000748.1 GCA_021850555.1 Pseudomonadota bacterium
GGCCGCCGGTGCGGGCGCGGGCCTCATCGACCCGCACTCGCTCGGCCTGGGCGTACAACTCGATGGCGCGGCGCGGATCGGCGCCGAGCGCGGCGGCTGCGCCCTGGAGGGCCACGGCGCGCGCGCTGTTGTCCGCGCCGAGGAGCGCGCCGATTTCCTGCGCGCGTCCCTGCCACAACAGGTGCTCGCACAGGTCATATTTCAGCGTGCTCGATTGCCGCGCCGCATCCTCCTGCCCGATGAGCGCGAGCGCCCAGGCTACCGCCGCCGGCGCCGATGCGTTCGGCCTGCGCAGCAGTTGCGGCAAAATGCCTTCCGCCACCGCCGTGCGGTGCTCGGCTGGAATCAGATCCGCGACCCGCGCGTCGAACGGCTCGCCAAACGCGGCGAAATACACCGCAGCCGGATCGAGCGGCCTGTTTCGCGCCAGCAGCTCGTGCCGGTTCTGCGCGTGCAGCCCGCCGCACAGCGCAAAGCGCGTGATCGCGATCAGGCGCTCGAAACTCGGCGCGCGAACGGCAACCGCTTCGCGCCGACCGTCGAACAGCGAGATCACCGCCGATTGCCATTCCCGCAAGCCGCTGGTCCCGAGCGCCACTGCCCGGAACGCGGCGAACGCGTGCGCAGGGGCGCACTGGAGCCCATCTCGCCCCTGCGTGATATGGCCGCACGCCAGCCCGGCGTCCATGTGCCTGGCGATCTGGGCCGGCGTCAGCAAATTTCCCGACTCGCTGCGCAGGCCGGCGGCATACGCCGCGCGCTCCCATCGCGAGCGCTCGAGGCCCCCGCCCGCGACCGCCATGAACCGGACGAGCGGCGAGTGGCCCGCGGGTTGCGGCTCGAGCGGCGTTTCAACGCCCGCGGCGGGTACTGACACGATGGGATTCACCTCTCTCGTTCCAGGACGGCGCCGTGACCGGCTCGGCGCCGGCGGCACATGCGGCGTTTGCGGACCTCAGAAGCCTCCTCCCGCCGCCTCGAGCCACGGGAGGTCTTGCTTCGCGACCCGAGGAGCCGCTGCGTCTGTACCGCCGGTGTCGCTCCGGCCTGAAAGCGTGGCGCTCATCAGTCATCTCGATCATCGTACCTGTCCGCCGAAGCGGTCATGATGCCACTGATTGCCGACCGGCACCCTCTTTGGGGCAGGGCGCCGCGCGCCCGCTCCTGCGCCGGGCACTTCGGCGCCGGCTCGTGCCGCACGCTCCAGCTCGTGCAGCGCCGGGTTGAAGGGCTCGCGGGGCAGCTCCACCCGCCCGGCGGTCCCGGACGCTCAGATCAATGCGATCCCCGCGTCGAGTTGCGCGTGCGCCGAGGCAGCGGCTGAGGCGCCTCGGGCCGCCACGGACGGCCCTGCCTCTCCTCTATATAGCCGCGGATCAACCGCCGTACGACCTGCGAGGGGGTCGCGTCCTCCTCCACGCACAGGCGCTCGAAGACGGACTTCTTGCGCGGATCGATGAGGATGGTCAGGCGGGCGGTGCGCATTTCGGGCGGCATGGTGAGAACCCTGTTCACAGTGGAGTATCAGTCGATGATAATATGATGCACCGCTTGGTGCATCCCGTGGCCGCTCCATTCCCCATGCTTCTCATCGGCTGTGTCGGACTCCTGCTGGGCTGGACGGTGATCGGCCTGGCCGGGCTCGTGCGCCCACGCAGTGTGGTTCTGGCCGGACGGCTCCTGTTTCCGCTCGGGGCGCTGCTCGGGCTTGCGCTCGCGGTGCTCGCCGGGGCGAGCCTGCTCGGGGGCGGCATCGAGCGGCTCATCCTGCCGATCGGTCTGCCCAACCTGCCGATGCACCTGCGGCTCGATCCTCTCTCGAGCATCTTTCTGCTGCTGCTCGGCGCCTCCTCGTTCGGCATTTCGCTGTTCGCCGGGGGGTACTTCCGGGTCGGGGAGGGGACGGCCCCGGGACTGTTGTGCCTGCAGTACCACCTGTTCCTGGCGGCCATGGGGCTGGTGCTCATCGCGGACGATGCGTACAGCTTTCTGGTGGCCTGGGAGGTGATGGCGCTTGCCTCCTACTTTCTCGTCACCACTCAGCACCGCATTGCGGAGATTCGGCGCGCCGGCTTCATCTATCTACTGATGGCGCACGTGGGCGCGATCTGCCTGCTGCTGTGCTTCGGCGTGCTGCAGGGGGGGGGCTGGCACTTCACCTTCCACGCCATGCGCTCGGCGCACCTCTCGCTCGGTTGGGCGACGGTGGCGTTCGCGCTGGCGCTCCTCGGCTTCGGCGCCAAGGCGGGGCTGGTGCCGCTGCACGTCTGGTTGCCCGAAGCACACCCGGCGGCGCCGTCACCGGTCTCGGCGCTCATGAGCGGCGTCATGCTGAAGACGGCCGTCTACGGCATGCTGCGGGTGGGGCTCGACCTGCTGGGCCGGCCGGTGTGGTGGTGGGGACTGGCGCCGCTGATCCTCGGACTGTTCACGATCGTCTACGGGGTGCTGTTCGCGGCCGTGCAGACGGACATGAAGCGCCTGCTCGCGTACTCGTCCGTCGAGAACATCGGCATGGTGTTCACCGGCATCGGGCTGACGATCGTCTTCGCCGGCTCGGGGCTGAAGGTGATCGCGGCGCTTGCGCTGCTCGCCACGCTCTATCATTGCCTCAACCACGCGTTCATGAAGAGCCTGCTGTTCCTCGGCACCGGCTCCGTGCTGCACGCCACCGGCGAGCGCAACCTTGGACGCCTGGGGGGACTGATTCACCGTATGCCCTGGGTGGCATGGTTGACGCTCATCGGGACGCTCGCGATCGCGGGGCTGCCGCCGCTGAACGGCTTCGTGTCGGAGTGGCTGCTGCTGCAGTCATTTTTGTTCACCGGGCACCTGCCGCACGCGTTCGTGAATCTCCTGATCCCGATGGCCATGGCCCTGGTCGTGCTCGGGGCCGCCCTGGCCGGCTACGTCATGGTGAAATTCTACGGGGTGATCTTTCTCGGCCAGCCGCGCGAAGCCGCCCTCGCCCGCGCGCATGACTGCGGCTGGCTCGAGCGGATCGGGCTGACCTGGCTGGCGCTCGGTTGCGTGGCGCTCGGCCTGTTCCCGCTGCAGGTGATCCGGGCGCTCGGGGCGGTTACGCATCAGCTGGTCGGGGCGGTCGTTCCGCAGTCCTCCTCCCACTGGTGGCTGCTTGCGCCCGTGCCCGACCGGTCCGTTTCCTATGAGCCGCTGGTCTTTCTGACGGCAACTTTGGCCGTGGTGCTCATGACCGTCTTGGCCGTGCGCCTCACCTACCGCCAGCGCGAACGGCGCGGGCCCGCTTGGGATTGCGGCGCGGGCAACCTCACGGCACGCATGCAGGACACCGCGGAGGGCTTCGGCCAGCCGATCCGCCATCTGTTCCGGCCGTTTTTCCAGATCGAGCGCGAGCTTCCGGAGCCGACCGATCGCGCACCCCGTTACCGCGTGGTCGTTCGGGAGCGGATCTGGCGGTTGATGTATGAGCCGATTTCCGGCGCCGTCGAGGGGCTGGCCAACACTGCCGCTCGCTTGCAGCAGGGGCGCATCTCGGTGTACCTGCTGTACAGTTTCCTGACGCTGCTGGTGTTGCTGGCGGTGGCGCTGCTCAGATGAACGCGATCGACTGGATCACACAGGTGCTCGAGGTCGTGGTGGCGGTTGCGGCCGCCCCGGCCTTTCTCGGCTGGCTGAACCAATGCCGCGCCTGGCTGCAGAATCGGCGGGCACCGAGCCTGTGGTTGCCTTACCGGAACCTGCACAAGCTGTTTCACAAGGAGGCGCTGATCGCCGAGAGCGCCTCGCCGCTGTTCCGGATCGCCCCGTACGTGGTCTTCGGCACGATGGTGGTGGCCGCGGGCATAATTCCCTCGATGAGCACGCGGCTGCCGCTGGTCGGCTCGGCCGACGCGATCGCGTTGGTCGGTTTGTTCGCCGCGGCGCGCATGTTCATGACGCTGGCGGCGATGGATGTCGGCACCGCGTTCGGCACGCTGGGCGCGCGCCGCGAGATGATGGTCGGCTTTCTGGCCGAGCCGGCGCTGTTGATGGTGATCTTCGTCGCCTCGCAGATCTCCTCGAGCACCGCGCTGCCGGTGATCACCGATCATCTCGCATCCGGGCACCTGGGGCTTTCCCCCGGGCTCGCCTTCAGCGCGGTGGCCTTCATCCT
>JAJZLX010000299.1 GCA_021850555.1 Pseudomonadota bacterium
GCACGCGGCAGAAGAAGACGATTTTGAAAATGGGCCCGGAAGAAAACGGACCCGCAAGACCTCGACGTTCAATCCGCCGGATCTACACGAAGATCAGACCGCCGATGACACTCGTCGAGGACCGCTAATGCGCGTCGCGCGGTACGTCCGGCGCGCAGGGCCTTCGGCTGCGCGAGCCGCGTGATATCGCGCAGCGAGATGACATCATCTGCACCGAGCGCCTGCTGGCTGGCGACGCGGCGCTGCATCCATGCGAGTAGCTGCTGTGCGATGGTTATGTCTGCGTCCGTAGCCGCCAGTCCCACCAAACGCATGTACTCGCTGAGGTAGAACATGGCGAGTGTGAGGCCGCCGCGCATCGCCTCTACATCGACGATGCCGGCGTTGTGGTCGCGGAGCAGCGTCAGCACGCCCGCGATGCGGCAGGCATGCTCCATGGATTTCGAGGCCCACTCTCGGGCCTCCGCGAGCGGGCCGTCTCCGCCCTGTGCTACCTCAGTCTCGTTATAGGCGCTAGCCAACAGATGCCGCGCCTCGTCCGAGAGATCGAGGCGATGCGGTGCCAACCCGCCGACCTCCACATCCTCATGCGGCGGCAAGTTCAAGAGCGCCGCGAGCGCATCCTGATAGTGCCGGATGTCTGAATCGATGAGCGGATCCACTATCGGCGCGTCGGGGTCGCGCGTGCGAGTGCCCACGATATCCTCCGGTTCCGCGGGGAGGAAGCGCGCGAGGAATCCCTGGGACCGATACAGCGGAGAGCCGAGGAGGAGGCGCGCGACGTGCGGCTGCGCCATAAGATGCATCGAGAGCCTACGCCCGTAGAGAGTCGGATGATCCTCGCGGTCTCGACCGCCAGCGCGCACCCGGTCGAGCGTCGCGCCACCCCAACACCTGGAGAACATCGCGATAGTGCGTAGCTCGTTGTCCGGGCTCATCGCATATCCCCCGAGAAATTGCCCGCCTTCGTCCGTGAATATCCCCTGAGAGTATTGACCATCGCGCAACCGATAGTACAGCCCTTCCGGGCTGGGGTCGGTACACAGCAGTCCCGCTAGGCGCAACCGGGGCATGGCATCGACTAGTGCACCTTTTCCTTCGCGGCGCAGCGCCTCGCGGCGCTCGCGCTCCTGTTTGTATTGCGCTTCCATGCTGCACTGATGCTCGCGCACAGCCGCGAGCGCGAGTCGGTCCGTCTCGGATTTACGATCACCGCTTCGGGCGGAGGTCAACGAAAACAATGACAGCGGCCGATGTCCGCCGAACGTCTGTACATCGGCGTGGGCCTGTGCGGCCAGCGCCGCCGCGGTGAGCACGGAGTTGCCCGCCATGGCAGCGGGCGCCTGCACGAGCCGCGCAATCGCGCGAGCCGCTGGGCCCAGGATCGAACCCAGCGCATCCACAGGGTATTCGGCCGGCGGCGCGGTCGGCGGCACCAGCGGCAGCGGACCGCAGCTCGGTACGCGCTGACGCGCGCGCAGCTCGTCACGCATGTGCTCGCGGCCCGCCGCGAACCCCTCATACTGGCCCCGAAGTAGTCCAGCTACGCGCGCTTTGCGCAGCGCCGTCTCGCTCGGCCGCTCACTCATGTTGCCTCCGGCGCGGTGGCGGCATGCTGCTCGACGAGGCGGCCGACGATGAACACACGCTACCGCGACAGTATTGCAGGAGGGGAGGGAGACTCTTTTGCACAAAGGCGTCCGACGTTGCGGACTGTCGCCCCCGTGTCGCCCGCCTGTCGCCCCGGAAAAGGCGACGTGCGCGACCGTGCGCTGGCGTTCGCGGGCGTGCGGCGACCCGACATGTCGCCCTTGTCGCCCACCACCAAAGGCGAAAGGCGGCGGCCCACGCCTGGCACTCGGATGGGGTCATCGGATTGGGTGTGCTGTTCATCGCGCACCTCCCGCTGCGGCGGCGGTTGCAGCAGCAGAACGCTGCCCGACCAGCGCCTGCACCAGAGCGCAGATCTCCTCGTCGGTGCGGCCGGCGATGATCGCGCTCACGACCGCGTCGATCTCGTAGTCCACCCACACCGAATTTCGGCCCACTTTGATTGGGGGAGGGAGGGTGCCGTCGCCGACGCGGGCGTACACAGTCGTGGGCCGGTGGCCGAGGCGGGCGCAGACCCCGTCAGGGCCCTGAAGCCGTAGCAGTCTCATGGGGGTCCAGTCCTATGCGTATGCCGGCGTATGCCGGCGGACGGACACGAATGCTATACCTCACGCAGCGGAGAAAAATCCTAAAAGGGTTTCACCCATTTTGGGGAATGGCACGCAAACCGCGCATTTTATAGGCCGAAAATCGTCTCACCCTTTTTTGGATTCGGACTTGCGTGGGCGGCCTGTAGGGGCATTCTCGGGCCGTACCAAGCGCGCGATGGCCTGCGCTTTGCTCTTTGAAATTCCCTCAAACTCCTGGGTGATCCACGCGGCGACTTCTTCGTTGGTGGATGCGCGCTGTCCCGGTTCGTAGGTACTCCACCAGTGCCACCTGACTTTCTCGATCATGTCCATTTCTGTGGAGCCGACCTGCGCATGGGACTTTTTCTGCGCTCGCCGCGATGTTCGGGGAAGCAAGTCTGCGAGCTGGACGGGTATATCCCAGTCATGATCGTGAGCAAGCTGGGCGAGATCGGGGAGCGGAATGCGATACCGATCAGGCGGTGGATATAATCTCGACAGCTCGGGGTGCTGGTCGTAGAGCCATTTTTTAGTCACCACATACCTGATGTTCCATATCTTCATGAGCTCCCGCGATGGGCGGTTTTCTAACCCGACAGTTCTGTCAAGTGGGTTTGGGTCGCAGTTTAAAGTCAGGTCAACCGCTTCACTGGCGTTCGCCTCTCCCTT
The DNA here is from genome assembly GCA_021850555.1 of Pseudomonadota bacterium. The sequence goes on from JAJZLX010000299.1 coordinate 2,850, forward strand.
TTCAAACCACAGGTCCCAGTTTGGCTTCGGCCAATTGCGCTCGTGCAGGTCATCCGCCGCGGGACTCATCACTGTCCTCGCGTGGCCTTCAGGCCGTCCAAGTAGTCCGCCCACGCCTGCATCATCTTGCGACGCTCATGGAGTCGCTGTGCACGGTTGTAGGCGGCCCTGACTTTGTTTTTCTCCTGGTGTGCCAGTTGGAGTTCGATGACGTCCGGCGGAAATCCCATCTCGTTGAGGAGGGTAGAGGCCATTGCCCGGAAGCCGTGCGCCGTCATTTCGTCGCTGCGATACCCGAGCCGGCGCAGCGCGGCGTTTAGCGTGTTGTCCGAGATTGGACGGTCGCGGCTGCGCAGACCGGGAAATACCAACTTGCCGTGTCCTGTCAGTGCGTGCAGGTCGCGGAGAATGGCTACAGCCTGATGCGACAGCGGTACCAGATGCTCCCTCGCCATCTTCATCCTCTCCTTTGGAATTCTCCACAGAGCACCCTGGTCATCGCTTTCGTCAAGACTGAACTCATCCCATCGAGCATTGCGAAGTTCGCCTGGCCGCACAAAAGCCAGCGGGGCGAGACGTAGGGCAGCGGCGGTCGTGGCTTCACCAGCATAATCAGCGAGCGCACGCAGCAGTCCGCCGACTTGCCGCGGGTCTGTGATGGCAGCCCGGTTGTTCACCGTGATCGGTGCAAGTGATCGGCCTCGTGGCGTTGGGTTGATCTTCGCCCTGCCGGTGGCGATGGCGTATTCAAAGACCTGTGAGATCCTCTGCCGTGTCCGGTGCGCAGTTTCATGTTTGCCGCGGACTTCGATTTTGCGCAGACAGTCGAGAATCATCGGCGCATCAATTTCGGCGACGGGGCGGTCTCCGAGATCGGGGTGGATCAGATCCCGAAATGTCCATTCTGCCTTTTTCCGCGTCTTGGCGGCCCACGTTTGTTTTGCCATCCACTCTGTTGCCACAGCCTGGAAGGTGACCGCGTTTGTGGCTTTACCGGCTGCTTTGGTGGCAGCGGGATTGATTCCCTTCGCGACCTGCTCTCGTGCAGCGTTCTTCTGTTCCCTAGCCGTACTCAACGATACAGCAGGATAGGAACCGAGTGTTAGTAGGCGCTCCTTGCCCCCGAAGCGGTACTTCAGGCGCCAATGTTTTCCACCGGCGGGCGAGACGTAGAGATAGAGCCCATCGGCGTCGGCGGCTTTGTAAGGCTTTTCCCGAGGTTTTAGCGCACGGATTCGTTTGTCGGTCAGCATTGTGGGGGTATGAGATGAAAA
>JAJZLX010000756.1 GCA_021850555.1 Pseudomonadota bacterium
GCGTCCCTTTCGTACCTTCGCCGCCCACTCCGTGGGGCCATAGCTCAGCTGGGAGAGCGCTTGCATGGCATGCAAGAGGTCGGCGGTTCGATCCCGCCTGGCTCCACCAATGACTTACGCGTGACTTGGTGATCGCTTGTGGCCACGTTTATGGCCAACCGCTCAAAGCATCTCCCCCGGTAGCGCCGCCGCATGCCGTAGGAGGCAGCCATGCTCACCGCTGATCCCACTTTCTCAGCGCCGCGCGTGCACAGGCGGGGCTCGTGGGCCTCCCCTCGACTCGCTGAGCGTTGAGGATTCTCGCGCGCGTAGCGCCTGGCAGGACAGCCTGCGCCGCATCGAGCGGTGGCAGAGGCTCAAGAACGCCGGATCCTCGGAGTGGAAGGCCGAGGAGCCACCGAGTGCCCTGGGGTTGGTCGAGTGAATGATGCCCAGGTCTTCATCCATTCGCACGATAAACCAAGTACTTACGCCACGCCTCGGACCAGGCGAAGGGATCCGATAGACTTGCAAAGCTGAGGCCGAAAACCGGAGACTTGGCGCGGGGGAATACGTAATCTCTGAATCTGCAACCGTTTTTAGTTGCAGAACCGTGATGGGTTTCGGATACTAAACGTGGCTCGAAAGGACAAACTGCTTGCAAGGTTGCGCGCTAGACCGCGCGACTACACTTGGGCCGAGGGCTGTAGCGTTATGGCAGCGCACGGGTTTTCGCTCGAGAACAGAAGCGGTTCCCGGCGTATGTTCAGGCACGAAATGAGCGGTGCAAAGGTGATATTACATGAGCCACACAACAGACCTCACCTGCTTCCTTATGAGATAGCACTACTAATCGACGGTTTGAAGGAAGTCGGGGTAATCATCGAATGAACGGAACCTTTGAATATAAAGGCTACCTGGGCTCCGCGGAAGTAGATGCAGAAGACGGTATCCTCCATGGCCGCCTACTTTTTATTCGCGATGCGATCGGCTATCACGGCACTACCGTCGCTGAACTGCGTAGTGCATTTGAAGAAGCCGTGAATGACTACTTGGCAGCCTGCGCTGAGCATGGCGACCAACCGGATGCCCCTTGCAAAGGTTCTTTCAATGTTCGCGTTGGCCCGGAACGACATCGCATTGCCTCACTCCGCGCTAGGCAAAAAGGGATTGGCTTGAATGAGTATGTGTGCGCCGCCCTCGACGAAGCCGCACGGAATGTTCAACAGCACACGGTGATTCATCGTCACGAATTTGTACCCGTGGCGGAAACAACCCTAGCGGCTGGCGGTGTGGCCCCGCTTAGATGGGAGACGGTCGGTGAACGCACCACCAACCACTAACGCTACAGTTCAGCTTCAGCCATTACCGTTGAATGAACTTGGGAAACTGCTCGTCAAGCACTATGGAATCCATGAGGGCATCTGGTTCGTAACGGTCGAGATTCAAGTGGCGGTCGGTCGCATTGGGCCATCTCCGGATAGCGCCTTGCCGGGCGCGATGCTCGGCGTCTCCCGCATCGGCCTGGCCCCTGCCGAAAAGCCTGGGCCCGGAACGATCGATGCAAGCGTTGTTAATCCGGCCTAGCGACCGTAGCCTCACCCCGCCCGCACATCGACCGCGCGATTCGTCAGATCAACGCGACCCGAGGCAAGCGCCGGTGATCACGATTGGCTCCGGCTGGCGGGCAGCCGGAGGCCGATCAGACTCGCCGGATTTCGAAAAAGGTTTTGTTCGAGCGCGGGAATCCCGCGTTCTCGTAGAACCGGAGAGTCGCGGCGTTCTTTGACCCTGTGGCCAGCATCACCTTGTAGCAATTTTCGGCGTCGGCCTGCGCGAGCGCGGCCCTGAGCAGTGAGCTGCCGATGCCCTTGCGGCGATGATCCGGGTGCGTGACCACGTGCTCGATGACCGCCCACGGCCGGCATCCGTGTGCCAGAGACGGTATGATCGCGGTGACGCACGTGCCCACCAGTGCGCTACTCTGCTGATCTTCGGCGACCAGCACGCGGGCGCAATCCGAGGCCAGCAGTCTGCTCCACTGATCAGCAGCATGCCTCGGCTGGGCGAGCACGCCGGGATACAAGTATCGATACAGCTCGAGGACGCCAGTCATGTCACGCAGCGCTGCTCTGCGGATCACGAACCGGCTCATGGGCACACTACTTTACTGCCGATTGTTGCGCTGGTAGAGCGCTCGCGCGAGTAGGACGAGCACCGCAGCGCCGAGCAGGATGATCAGGGCAGCCAGTGCGAGCTCTGTCAGGGTACTCATGGGGAGGTCAGACAGGCATGCCTGCGGCGATCCGCGTGAGCAGGTCCTCGACGCGGGCGGCGCCCTCGGCGCTCTGTGCGACCTGGAGAGGCATCTGGTGGTCCAGCGACCAGTGCGGAGTCGCCAGCCACCGCACCGCGTCCTCGTCGAGCACCTCTCGAGCCTGCGTGACCACCCGCGCGACGTGGGGGGGTAGTGCGGCTGACCCCAGCAGAGAGTCCAGCTGTGCCAGTAATCCGAGCTCGCACTCTTTCGAGGCGGCCAGTCGGGAGAGGATGGACTCTAGGTGGCTTTCGCCGCTCATGCAGAGGATTGTACCCCCGCCAGTCTCACGCGTGAGACTGGCGGGGGCTAGACCTTCATTTGAACGTGTTCAAATGGCTGGCGCCACGGCGATCGCAGCACCTGCAGGATGGTGGCGGCATCGCTGCAGCTGACGCGCCCCGAGCCGGGGGTGTCCGCGAGCAGGACGGCCGGCGCGGCCGCGAGGGCCGCCGCCGCTCGATAGCACTCCAGTAGATCAGGACCGACGTATACCGTCGGACCCTCGACGGGCTCGAGGGTCGGCCACCCGGCAGTGTCGACGCTGAGGATCAGGTGGCGTAGGACGCAGCCGTCATCGATGATGTGGATCCCGGATATCTGGGTGGGGCCAGTCGCTCCGACCAGCTGCGCGAGCTCAGCGAGGTCAGTGGCCTCTGACAGTGCGTAGGAGAGTGCGGCCTCGGCGTCCACCCGCAGGGAGTGTGGTAGTCGCGCGACCGCGCAGAGGGCATCGGCCAGCCTGTGCAGCCCCTCGCGAAGCGTCACTTTATCCATAGCTCATCCACAGCCCACGCGGACAGCGATAGGGGCAGCATGGCTACCGCCACCGGCTGGAGGGCGGGGCCGGTGGTGTGTAGTGCACGATGATGAGCTCGGCCTCAGGACGCAGGAGTGCGGCCCTGCCGGCACGCGGACCTGCGGGCTGGTAGATGAGCGCCACTGACTCATCCGCGGCCGAGTCCCGCCAGACCCATCGGTCCCCAGTGCGCGTCGCGCCCCAGCGTGACAGCTCCGTCGCCAGGTAGTCGCGCAGCGGGTCGGTCCCGACCTGCCACTCGAGCCGCCTGCCGGCGCGCGCGGAGAACATCAGCCGATTGAACGCTCTGATGTAGCGCACAGAGGCTGGCGGGGATCCGCCGACGGCGGCGGCGAGTGTGAATCCCGCGTGTGCTGCGGTGTGACGGGACTTGATCTTGCCGTCAACCGGGAAATTGCGGGCAGTGATCGGGCTACGCCAGATTTCGTGATCGCCGTTGCCGTGGCGAACGAACCAGCACCCGGCAGCTCGGAGAATCCGCTTCAGCTCGGGCGTGAAGTCCGACACTGCAAGCGCCTCAAGCGCAGGCTGTCATTTCACGCTTGCGGGCGATGAGATCGAAAGGAACTTCGCGGGATGGGGCTGCGGATTCGTTCAGCTCGAGGAGCTCGGGGATCATCCGCTTGAGCTTGGCGTTCATCTCCTCGACGGTGGGCGCCTCAGTGACCAAACCGGGCACATCCGATTCGGCCACATACCACACTGCGGCCTCGGGATCCCATTGGCAAGTGACGGTGTAGACCTTCGTGGGCATGGATTGTGGCGGAACGCTAAGGAACACTGCGGAACGCTTGGGAAAGTGTATCACGTCGTCCCGGGCCGTCTCACGCAAGCTCAAGCTGAGCCGCGAAATGGCTCACGGGGACGGCGTATAGCCTGAATGTGCCTGTTCGCGCAACGCTGCCGCCTTGCGCAATTGGGTGATGTGATGCTGCACGCAGCGCAGGGTGGGCAACTCGTCGGTATCGCTGACAAGCGGCCGCCAATGCCGCCAG
>JAJZLX010000458.1 GCA_021850555.1 Pseudomonadota bacterium
AAGTGCTGCAGACCGATCAGAGCTCGGCCGCCACGCACCAGATCAGCCAGGAGGGCAAAGAGCGCACCTTCAATGAGGATTACCGGGCATTTTGCCGGTATCTGAAGGTCGAGCCCCGCACGATCCACGTGAACTCCCCGGATGAGCAAGGCGACGTCGAGGCCGCAAACAGGCACCTCAAGCGCAGGCTCCGCAACCACCTGATCCTGCGCGGCTCGAGCGACTTTCGCAGCGAGACCGAGTACGCGCACTTTGTCGCCAAGGTCTGTCGCGGCGCGAACGCCCTGCGCGTTCAGAGGCTCGCCGAGGAGCTGCCGCGCCTGAGCCCGCTCCCGCGAGAGCGCCACCCCCAGACGCAGGAGCTGACCGCACGCGTGTCCTCGGCGAGCGTGGTTCAGGTAAAGAAGCTCCCGTACTCGGTGCCCTCGCGCCTCATCGGCGCGACACTCAGCGTGCAGCTGAGTGAGAACGAACTCGCGATCTATCACCACGGCAGGCTCGTGCGCACCGTCGCGCGCGCCGCCGCTTCCCAGCAGCGGATCGATTACCGGCATGTGATCGACTGGCTGGTGCGCAAGCCGGGAGCCTTCGCGAACTACGTGTACCGGGAGAGCCTCTTCCCCAGCGTCGCCTTCCGCCAAGCCTACGAGGCGTTCAAGCGCCACGATGAGTCCCGGGCCGACAAGCGGTATCTGCAGGTGCTGCATCTGGCGGCCAAGGGCAGCGAGACGGCCGTCGCCGAGGCGATCATCGCGGTGCTGCGCGCCGCCGAGGTGCCCCTGCCCGAGCGCATCGAGCAAGCGCTGCAAGCGCTCGCCGAGCCCTCCGAGGCGGTGCACGCGCTCGAGCCTTTCGCCCCGTCGGTGGCCACCTATAACGACCTCCTGGGCCGCGAGCAACCATGAGCGACATGACCCAAGAGAGTCCCGCGGACAGCCTGGAGCACGCCCTGGGTGCCCTGGGGCTGCACATGATGCAGCGCGAGCTCGCCGCGGTGATCAGCCAGGCGGAGCAGGAGAACTGGGGGTATCGGCGCTTCCTGCAACACCTGGCCGACCTGGAACTCGCCGAGCGCCTGAGCCGCAGGATCGCAGTGCTGACCAAGCGCGCCGAGATCCCGCGCGAGTTCACCCTGGCCCGGATGGATCAGACGAGGGTCCCGGAGAAACCGCGCCGGATGCTGCCGACGCTGCTCACCGGGGACTTCGTGCGCCGCGGCGACAATCTCTTGTGCTTTGGGCTCCCGGGGCGCGGCAAAAGCTTCTACTGCGGCACCATCTGCCGGGAGCTGATCCAGCAGCACCGGATGAAAGTCTGGTTCGTGCCGGCCTACAAACTCGTCTCGCAATTGCTCCTGGCCAAGAGCGAGCATCAACTGCCACAGACCTTGGAGCGGCTCGGAAAGATTGACCTGATCTGCCTTGATGATATCGGGTACGTTCAGCATACCGCCGAGGAAATGGAGGTGCTCTTCACGTTCCTCGCCGAGCGACATCAGCAGCAGAGGAGCACCGCGTTGACTTCGAACTTGGTGTTTTCCCAATGGGACCAGATCTTCAAGAACCCGATGACCGCCATGGCCGCGGTCGACCGCCTGGTCCACCGCTCGATCATCCTCGAGTTTGAACGCAAGAAGAGCCACCGCGAAGAAGAGGCCGAGCAGCGCCTACAGCCCTGACGGACTCGAGCTCTACCCCGCGGCTCTCGGAAGAAATCTCCACGCCTGCCTGGAGCAACCCCCATGATCCACGCCGCCGATATGTGTGACGCCGAAAGACAGATTCGCCAGAAAGTCATAATGGTCGTGGCCGACGAGACTCGATTCGGGACCTTGAGCACCGGCGAGCGTATCGCCGTCGCCCTGGTTCTGGAACGCTACGATCTGCTGCAACGCGCCTGGGGGCGCATGCTCGAGTCGGTCCATCGTCTCGGGCCGCTGTGGACCGAAGCCGCCCTGCGCGTTCAGCGCCAGGGCTGGGAGGAGGACCCGACCTCGTAGAGCCCCATACCGCCAACACAGGGATGTCTCGGCAGCGATCCCTGCCGAGGAAATCACACTCGCCTGCTGCCCCCAGCAGCAGCCAAAGGCTCGGCGCCTGCCGCCTCCCTGCCGTCGCCACCTCGGCTGACCCCCGCCACCGGCCGCCTCTTACATCCGGAATCACCCCACCATACCCTCCCAATCTCTCCAGAGCGCGCCATGTCCGTAGTGGGCGCCGTCGCGTTCCGGCCGGCTCACCACCGCCCCTGCACCCCGTCAGACCACCCCGCCCATCATCTCTCCCAAACGCGAAGGACGTGCGGCCATGGCCATGGAACTGCCGCTACGGTCGCTCGCACCTAACACTCTTGGTGTACAAGTTTGTTTGACGTCACTGTCGAAATTTGATTGACGCTGTTCGAGGAGTGGATTGCTAGCAAAGGAACGGCCAGTTATGACGCGTTTCAACGCTACCTACAGGCATACGCCGCAGCGCACGGGAATACCCTCGCCTCGTATGAAGCGAACGATGGACAGTTGTATTGACGTTAGGTCGATCTATCGGTCGCTCAACTCGCAATCGATTTTCCCGGCTTGCCAGTGCCCGGATGACCCGCGGCATGGCGGAAACACGGCGAACCGGCACACGTCGAGTACGGTGGGTGCACTCCCGCGATGCCGGTTACGCGAACTGCGGGCGTTCGGGCGGAACATCAGCCAGCCGCGAAATCCCGACCGCGGTTACGACCGCCCCGCCTCGGGGAGCCATGAGTCGATCCGTGCGCCGGGACTCGAGACTAGCGCAGAACCCAATGACGCACCTCCTGCATCTGCAGAAATCGCTCCGCGTTCACACCCTGAAGCAAGGCAGCCGTGGCGAGCAACCCGGCTTCCGTGCAGCTGCTCCCGGCAACCGTCACGGAGCGCGGCGCACCAACGACCGGCCAGCCGGTAAGCGGGTTGAGCACGTGCCCATAGCGCACGCCATTCTTCAGAACAAACCGATACGAGTCCCCGCTGGTGGCCAGCGCACCCCGCTCGAGCTCCAGCAGCGCCGCGGCCTGTTTTTCGGTATCCGGCCGCTCGATTCCGACATACCACTTGCCCCGCGGCGGCGGGCCGTCAGCGCGCAAATCCCCGCCGAAGTTGATCAGAAACGGCGCAGCGCGCTCCTGCACGAGAATCTCAAAGGCCCGATCCACCGCATATTCCTTGCCGAAACCCCCGAAGTCGAGCTCCATCCCCTCGGGCAGCGTCAGAACCGGCCGTTCCCATTTGACTTTGGAAAAGCCGACCAGCGGCAGCAGTTGTGCAACTTCCGCCTCCGTCGGCACCCGGTCCGACCCGTCGAACTTCCAGACCCGGCGCAATACGCCCGAAGTCACGTCGAATAGCCCGTCGGTCAACGCGTAGCAGTGTGCCGCGAAGTCGAGCAGGGAAGCGGTCTCTGAATCGACCGAGAGCACGGTGCCGCGGTTTCGATGGATCCAGCCGATGACGCTGTCGTCGCGGTAGCGACTGAACTTGCGCTCCACTCGCCAGGCTTCCTCGGCCACCCGCTCCCCGAGCTCCAGTGCCCGAGGTCGATCCGCTTGAGGCAGCACGAGCTCGCATGGACTGGCCATCGCCTCGAACCGGACGGCGAGCATCTCGCCCGGAAGGTCCACCATGCACAGACGGGAGGTGCGAACCGAATGCACAGTTGCTCGTGGCGCGCGATCAGAACTTGTACGACACCTGTGCCTGAATCGCACTCAGGCCCGGATACAGATCGAGGGTCGCGAGTTGTCCCGGCCCCGGGGTTCTGTCATCGACGACCTGCCGATAGTACTGGATTCGCACCGTGAGCCACTTTGGGTGCACGTAGGGTGTGCCGATATCGATGCCGTACTCCAGGCCATACGTCAGCGCATGGAAGGCGCCCAGCCTGCTATCAGCCGACTGATAGGTGAACTGCCCGACCGCGCTCAGCGCAACCCAGGGGCGGTAGAAATTCGCCGCCGTTTGCCGATACCACCGCACGCTCGGCTGCCAATAGGCCGTCTGAGTGGAATTGTACCAGCGGTAGCGGATGCGCGCCGTATACGAGCGAATGCCCCAATCATCGCCGAAATACCGC
>JAJZLX010000594.1 GCA_021850555.1 Pseudomonadota bacterium
ATTCCGCGAGCGCCGGCGGTCCCGGCAAAGTGGAATCGGTGCCGTCGGAATCGTATATGTTGTGCACCCACATGTACTGATCGCCGGTGATCGAGCGCAGGTCTATGCCGCTGCCGTCGATATTCCAGTCGATGCGCAGGCTCGGCCTGAGCGAGTACTCCTTGTTCTGGGTGGCCGTGTCGTAGTTGAGCGTCCAGATGTTCGGACTGGCGTAGGGCGCGTACTGCGTGCCGGGCACGGGCCGGTAGGCGTAACCGCCGGTGTTCGCGTTGTCATACTCGACTTTCAGCAGGATCCTGAGGTCCTTCGTCGGCTTGCCGAGCAGCCCCACGCGCACGTTCTTCTCTTTGAGGGAGCCGGGATTGCCGAAGAGCTGCGCTCCGGGCGTCACCTTCGAGGCCGGGCCGATGTCCTTGAAGAAGCTGTTGCGCTTCTCCATGTCCCAGGCCACCCGAGCCGCCCAGGCATGGTTTATGGGCAGATTGACCGCGCCCTGCACCTGGGTGTCGGAGTAGTTGCCCTGTTGCAGCTCGATGTAGCCGTGCACGCCGTTGAAATCCGGGTTACGGCTGTTTATGAAGATCGCCCCTCCAGTCGAGTTCTCGCCCACGAAAGTGCCCTGCGGGCCGCGCAGGACCTGCACGCTCGCGATGTCGAACAAGCTCTCGCTCGTGACGATCGGCGGCTGCCAGAGTCCGTCCCGGTATTCGGCCACACCGGGCACCACGGACGGCGATCCGCTGTCGAGGCCGATGCCGCGGATGTTGACGGATGAGGTGAGGCCGGCCGGCGTGATCGACAGGGACGGCGAGGCGTTTTGCAGATCCTGAATGTTGAACACCCCCTTCTGCACGAGCTGGCTGCCGTTCAACACCGTGGCGGAGATTGCGGTGGTCTGCAGGTTCTCTCGCCGGCGCTGCGCCGTAATGACGACTTCGTGCAGCGCTCCACCGCCGAATTCGCCCTGGCTGCTCGAGACGGCCGCTGCAGCGGCGCTCGCGGGCATTGGACGGACGGCGGCCGCTGCCGGAGCGGCAAGCGCGGCAGTTGACAGGACTGCGGCCGAAATGATTGCCGCCACCGCCCGATCCACGCATGTCTTCGCGAACGTTGGGCCGCAAGACCCAATAGCATCGAATTGGCCGTGCTTCATAACCCCCCCGAAACCTGGATTTACGTTAATTTCATCGTCACTGCAGCCGGCATCCGCGGTCCCGCTGCCTCTGCGCCCTCGACGGCACCCGTCGCATGACCGGCCTCAAGAGCTCTTGACACACTCGAAGCTGTTCGCGCTCTTCGGATTGCCGCCCTTGTATCGAGCGTACCTGGGGTACGGACACAGTGGCCGGGTGACCCCCGGGAAGGCCGGTCCATGAGCGATCATGCGCGCAGGCGGCTTCTTATCTTCGGTCCAGTGCACGATCGCGCTCAGCGGGTCAAATTCATCCGTCGCCGGTCCGCCGAAGCAGTGGTTCATGCCCGGCACGAGAAAGAGGCGGGCCCAGCGCTGCGGCCGGTGGTATTGAGCGATCAATTTCCGGTACCAGGCGATGATGGCGTTCGGCGAGAAGACCGGGTCGCTCAATCCCTGGTAGATGATGAGCTTGCCGCCATGGGCTATGAAGCTCGAGAAAAACGTCCCCGTGGCGTCATTGATCGCCCGGGTCTGCCTGGTCACTTGCAGCGCCCGGTTGAAATTGAAGGTCGCAGGAGTCATGCGCGGATCGGGCGGTGTCATGAAGTAGTACCGCATCGCATCCACTCCCAGGGTGGCGTCCAGCGAGTTGGGCACGCCGGTGCGCGAGGTTCCGAGCTTCCAGACCCGCCAACCCATCGTGTCAATGCCCGCATCGTACGGCCAGCTCGCATAGAGCGGGTGCCCGGCGGCATCATGGGGACCGCCGAAGACCGCCTCGAGCGTCTTCACCTTGGCCTTGCTCAGGCAGTGTGCGCGGGCGCCCCGCCTGCACAGCAGGACCTTGGGATTGAAGGCCTTCTGACAGGCGGTGAAGTTGTTGATCATGCCGTCGCGCAGCCCGTCGAGATCGTCGCACGCCTTAAGGACAGCGTGAGAGACCAGCTGCAGGTCCGCGCTCGTGAACGCCTCGCTCAATATCGGTCGTCCATGGGAGTCCCTCGGCGCGATCGCCTCAAGATGCTTGACGTTCCACATTTCTGCGATGGCCGCCCGAGCGAGATTGAACCCCGGGTCTCCGGCCACGACGCCGTTGAAGAGCGTCGGGAAGCGCTCCGCGACCATCATGGCCTCCCTGCCGCCGTTCGAGCATCCGTAAAAGTAGGAGTCGCGGGCGGGCCTGCCGTAATAGCGCTTGACGAGTCTCTTGCCGAGACGCGCCACCGGTCCGAGACCGGCATAAGCGTAGTCGAGCCGGGCCTGCTGATCGGCGGCGAAGGCGGCAGTGAATCCCTCGTGGCCCCCGTCGCTCGAGATGACGGCGAATCCCCGCGACAGCGCCGACTTGTAGCCCGGCGCGACAAATCCGATCGCGGGAGCGATGAACCCATCAAGGCCGCCGCCGCCCTGGAACAGGAATCGTCCATTCCAATTGGCCGGCATGCGCAGCTCGAACCCGAGCCCATACTTCACTCCGCCGACACCCACACGCGGATCCAGAACCCCGCGAACGAGGCAATTGGCCGGAAGTCGGACACGGGCAAGCATCGGCATCATGCGGGTGGCGCCGGCCGGCAGGGGACCCGCCTTCACCCAGTGCGCTGCGGATATCACAAGGTGATCGTTGGCTGCCGCCGCGAGGCGCCGGCAATTCGCCGCGACGGAATTCTGCGCGGTTGCCAGCGCAAAGGGCGCCATCACCCCCAGGGACACCGCCATGGCGAATACAACGACGATGCGCCGCACGAGGCTATTTGGCCGATGCTCGTATGAGTCTGTCATGTTTTGCCCCCAGGAATTCTTCTGTTTGATCCGGCCGGTACCGATCCCGCTGGCGCTCGAGTTCGGCGGCCCGCTCGATGCGCAACGGGTCCCACCACTCTGCCTGCCCTCAGACGCCTATATAATATACTATATCCTATACCAATTCTGACGCAGCAACTTTCTGTTGTCAATCGATTGCAGTTAGTTTCGGTCACAGCCCGCCGCACGGGTTGTCCCGATCACACGAGCGTCCTCCTCAAGCTATGCTGCCGTACCGGCGTGAGGCACCACAGCCGGCTTTCGCCCGGGATCCGGAGCCGCGGGTGCACCGCGCCGGTCATGTGCTGTGCGCAGGGAGCGGCTCCAGCATCCCCCGGGCGATGAGCTCGGCCCTCTTGGGGCGCGGAAAGCGGGTAAATCCGATGCGATGATGCGGCGGTGCACGCCGCTTGCGGCGCATGTGTTGGTCGCGTCCGCGCCTTATGTCCGCGGCACACGTGAGGCGTGCCGTCGTGGCTGGCCGAATCCCCGACCAGGATTGAGATGCCGCTCTCGGCTACACTCAGGCGTTTGGCGCCGGCGCCGGGAGTTCCGCCGGCGCAGGCGCATGCCGTCTCACGGCCTCAGTCTTCTTTCTGATTCGCGAGCGTATGGAGCACTCTCACGAACGCCGCGCAATCGGCTTTCGGGATATGCGAGAGCAGATCGGCTTCGAGATCGTCCATGACGCCCCGGGCCTTCTGCGCGATGCGCCGACCCGCCTCGGAGAGCGTCAGCCCCTGAGAGCGCCCATCTACCGCCTGGCGGATGATGAGGTCTCGATCCGCCAGGCGGGCCACGAGGGGAGCCATGTTCGCGCTGACGACCCCGAGCAGGCGTCCGATCTCACTTTGCTTCACGCCGGGGTTGTCTTGGATCACCAGGAGCACGGTCGCCTCCGCGGGCCGCAGGTCAAGTCGCGCCAGTCGCGCCGCGAGCCTCGACATGAACGCAACCGACACGCGCCGCAGCGCATAACCGGGCAGGTCTTTCACAGGATCTTTGATCACGCTGACATTTTCCCCTAAGCGACCTTGATTTGCTTGATCGGCCCGATCAAAATGCTATACGCTATAGTTATTGTAGCCGAAAAAAGGGGGCGCCCATGTTTTTTGAGCGAGTGAGTCCCATCACCGGCCGGGTCGTGAGCAGCGCCTCCGCG
>JAJZLX010000456.1 GCA_021850555.1 Pseudomonadota bacterium
AAATCGGTCACCTTCCAGCGGAATGAGCGGTCACGTTCGACCGGAACGGCCGGTCACGTTCGTCCGGAATCGGCGGTCACGATGGTCCGGAAAACGCACTCGACTCTCCATTTACTCCGATATTGGCCTGAGGGTATGAATATGTTCTTGCTCTTGAGATCAATCATGAATTGCGCCGGATCCACACTCGGAGCACTTCCTTTCCCTGAAATGGACAACACACAGTGCCGATAGGGCGCCAGCTCGCAATTGACGGAAACCTCAAAATCAGCCGTGACTGATCTTTCCTGTGCCCGCAGCGAGGTTCCGGCGTTCAAGACTGCCAGAATGCACACCAACGCACAACCGATGGTCCTCAATTGTACCTGCCGTGGCCTTCCCACCTTACAGGACACGCCCCCCGCCCATCCTCAACGCAGCGTGCTCAATGTCAAGGGTAACGCCCCCGCACATGATCTGCGAATGAACCGGCAGCCCTCCCGTCACAGTCCGCCCATAAGGCCAATGGCACTTACTTACGATGAAGGGTTTGGAAGATAGCCATACAAACGCACCTGCCGCCGGGCTTTCGCGCGTGGCACCTTCAGCCACTGGTAGGGTTTGGGGCGGCGCTTGCGCGCCCGCGGTTCTATTCGACCAGGCCGATTGCCGACCTTCTGCTGTGCGATCGCCTGGAAAAGAACCGCGGCGTGCGCGGCAGCCATACCGGCAAGGCCATGGCAGAGCCATTCGGTCCACAGCTGCACCGTATGCTTGAAGCTCAGCTGCCGCGGATGCACGCCGGCCAGCAGCGCCGCCTGCGCCATCAGAAGGCGGATCAGATTGTAGGCGAGGAGGTAGACCCACAGCTCCTTCTCGCACATTGCGGGAGTCTTGCAACTCAACGCTTCCAGTCCCAGAGTGTTTTTGATGTTGCGCAGGTCGAGCTCTATGTTCCATCTGCGCTCGTAAAGCTTCCCCAGCTCTCTTTTGCACGCGCGGCGTGGATCGAGCATCGTGGTCACCAGCACGCGCCCGCCGACGCTGACCTCGCGCACGATCAGCTCTGCGGGAAAAGCCTTGTAATCGGCTCGAGCCATCCACTGCGGTCGCGCTTTGGGCTTCTCCCAACGTGCGAGATGGTCGCGGGCGCCGAGACGCTCGCCGCGGCGAAAATCGGTGCGCCGCGCTCCGTTCTGCTCAAACAGCACATCCACCCCGCGAGCCTGCAGGCGGGCGATGAGGAAGTAGTTGCAGTAGAGGGCGTCGGCGAGAAACACATCTCCTGCCTGAAAAACATCCTCGAGCCTGCGATTGAGCGACAGCTCGCCGCTTCCCTTGCCCGCGTGCGGCCCCATGGCCGCATCCAGCACCGCCCCGGTGGACAGACACACCACCCCGGCCAGCCTCATCTGCGGAAAACCCACGCCCTCTGCCTGACTGGAGGGTTGCGGGTAGCGAGATTGGTTCTCTTCGGTGTCCGGCATCACGACCCCGGTCCCGTCGCCAAGCTTCACCGGCCGACCTCGCCAGCGCCAGCCGGTGCGCGCCTGACGGCAGAGCAACTCACCGGCTTCCCGCGCCAGCGCCGTGATCATCTGCTCCGGCAAACGAACGCGCGCCCGGCAGTATCCGCCCGTGCGCGCACTGGGAGCCTCGAGGCCTTCGGCCACGCACTGAGCGATCCAGCCGTTCACCGCTCTCTGGCACGAACGATCCTGCGAGAGGGCCTGCTTCAGGAACATCGCGAGTGCCACCGTCGGCGGATACTCTCGCTCCCGGTGCTCCGGCAGCAGCGCCTCGGTCTTCTCCAGCAGCTCAGGGCCGGTAAGGGCGTTGAAGAAATCCACCGCCTCGAGCCGTTGGGCCCGGCCTCCGATGCGAAATTGATGTTGCTGGGATTGAAAGGCGGCACTACGATCTCTCAAGGCTGGCCTCGGGGTTGGTGGGCTGGATGTCTGGTAACAAACATCTTACCAATCCCGGCCAGCCTTCCCCATATCTTTCAATGTCTTACCGTCAGGTGCTCCCCGCGCTTGCCGTAAAGTAAGTGCCATTGGTCTTAGGACGAGAGATCTAGTTTGGGAGTTATCGTTCCGATTTGAGCGCGATCTCTGCTGCGGTATCAATACGTCGGATGCTGAGCGAGACCGGCGAAAGGGGGCGATGATGCTCATTTTGACGAGACGAGTCGGCGAGTCCGTGATGATCGGGAACGAAGTGACCATCACGGTGCTCAGCGTCAAGGGCAATCAGGCGCGCATCGGCATCAGTGCGCCGCGACACATCGCGGTGCACCGCGAAGAGATTTACGAGCGGATCAAGCGGAAACAACGCGGCGCCGCCGCACAGAGTGGCGAGCCGCCCAAGCCCGCTTCCAGCTTCGCGCGACCGGAAGAGCCCCGGTAGATCGATTTTGCAGGACGGCTATGGAGGAGTCCTGGGATGCTTGACGGACGAATCGTGAACCGCGGCAGCGGCGAACCCATCCCCGATGACGAGCCGATCTTTGTATTGCGCGCGAAGGACCGGCTCGCCGTTCGCACGCTGATCGCCTACTTCAGTGCCATCGATGAACCCGAGCGCGCCCGAGCAGTGGCCGCCCGTCTCGAGGACTTCAAGCGATTTGCCCGGGAGCATCCCGAACGGATGAAGGACCCGGACACCCGCGCCGCCCAGGCAGGATAATTGCGCCTGACCATCGCGTTGCTCTACCCCGCCGTTTCCTCGACATCCAGTCGGTGTTGAATATCCATGAGAGCCCGGGCGACGTAGACCTTCGCCATCCGCTCGCTGATCCCCATCTCTCGGCTCACCGCCTCAAACGTCCATCCGCAGACCACCTGCAGAAGGAATGCCTCGCGATACTGAGGGGGCAATTCGGCGAGCGCGCTAGCGATGATCGCGAGCCGCCGGCCGGACCTCATCCCCGACTCCGCGAATCGCCGCACCGCAGCATGATGTCGCCGAGCTCAGCTAGCCGCTCACCGAGGGCGTCACACACCCCAGCCCGCAGCGCATCGGCAATTTCGAGGTCCTGCTCGGCGGCCTGGCAGCGCAACGCGAGCTGCGCCGCGACGGCGGTAACGTAGATCGTGCGTAGCCCGACCGACAGCGCCATGAGCTCTGTGGCGAGCTCCTCGTCACCACACTTCCCGCCTGTCGCCGCACGGCGTTTCGATGCGACGGCAACCCGGGTCGATCGGCGGGCGGAAATCGAGTCCACCATGACAGCCTCTTTCGCAACTGGCGACACGTTCATTGGTGTCGGGACTGTCAGATCGTAGTGACCCCGGCAGGCAGGAAGAACCTCGATTTCCTCCGAGTTTGAGCATTTTCATGGGATTGACCGGTGCCTTCGTTTATGCATACCGAACCCATGGGCGGTGGTCAGAGCCGGCACCGTGAAAGCCACCCTTCAGGCGGCCTTCGGCGGGTGCGGTACCCGAGACATGAAGAGCGGAGAGGGGGCACGGACTGACCGCCCCCCTTCGGCTGCGCCTTTCCCGTGAGAGCGCTCCTGCTCGCCTCAGAGCGCGTTTAGCGAATACATGAAGCTCCCGCACCCGAGACCGTTATTCCCGCCGGATAGCTGAATCTGTCCGCCCTGCCCCGCCGGCAAGACGAAGGTGACCGAGAACGGGAAGTACATATCGGTCGGGTTGTAGTTCGAGCCACCCTTGGCGTACTGCGCGCTCTGCGCGAGCGTTGCGCCTCCGGAAGTGGCCGACAGCGTAAGGATGCCCGTATTGCTGGCGCCTGACCCGCATCCGCCCTGGCCGATGCCTGCGGTGGCGACGGCCACCACCAGTTGCGGATAATTTTCCGTCGGCAGATTGACGGTCGGAGGGCTAGTGCCGTACTGAATGCAGCGGTACCGATAATACCGATAGCCGCACCAGCCCCAATACGAATAGGTCGAAGGTCCCACCGGCCCGCAGCGGGTCGGACTGCCGGTCACCTGCCCCATATAGGGGCCCGAGCAATTCTCCGGCTTGCCGAGGTTCGCCACGCTTCCCATCGCGGAGTTGAACTCGTTGCACAGCGTCGCGATCGAGTTATACCCCGTCGAACACGGCCCCTGATTCAGATTGTTGTTGATAGAATTGATCT
>JAJZLX010000279.1 GCA_021850555.1 Pseudomonadota bacterium
CCGGGGCGAGAAGGTGAGCCCGGTCGAAGTGGAAACTGCCCTGCACCGCATCCCCGGGGTGCGCGAGGCGGCCGTCGTCGGCGTTCCCGATCCGCTGCTCGGTGAAGCGGTGCGGGCGTACGTGGTAACAGATCCACGAGCCGGCCTGACCGCCCAGTCGCTGCGGGCCGACAGCGCCAGGCATCTCGAATCCCATATGGTGCCGACACAGGTTATCCTCTGCGAAAGTCTGCCGAAGAGCCCGAATGGCAAGGTCGACAAGCGAGCGCTGACGACAGATCCGCCCCCCGTCACTTCATCGCGCGAGAGTCTCTCGAGGTGACCGAAGTGAGCACCGTGTTCAACATTTTCCCCCTCCGCGCAGCAGAGGACAGGGCCGCCCTGAATTTCGACACCGGCCGAGCGCGGAAGGACGCGGAATACCAAACGATGTCTGAGAAGCTAAAGTCCCTGCTGATGGTCTTTCCACTCGCACCGTGGCCCGCCAGGGACAATGGGGTGTCGATCCGGTACTACCCTGTTCTCGAGTCGCTCTCCAAGAAGTACGACATCGACGTGTTCGTGCATAGCGAACCGCGAACCAGCGTGCCGGACGACCCTGTCGTAGGGTCGCTACGAAGACTCGCCGTTCAATACTGCGACAGGAGTCCACCGGGACTAGCTGATAGGGCGTTGACGATTATCGAGATGCTATCGCCTTTCGGCCAACCGTATCAGTTTGCCCGCTATCACTCGCCCCCCATACTGCGCAAGCTTCGCGAGTTCGTCACGGGGCAACGATATGATTCGGTCCTATGGGTCATGCACGAGCACCGACATCTGCTCAAGCGGCTGAATTCCCAGCTCAACGCCGCGCGCACGGTCTACGACGGCATCGATTCGCCATACCTCCATTACCTGAGGGAACCGACCCCAGGCGGCTTAAGGTCCCTCTACCGCACCTTCGATCTGTGGAAGACGCGTCGCTGGGAGAGAAGTCTTCTGAAAGGAGTAGATGCCGCCGCCTACATCTCCGCGCCGGACGCCGCGGCTTCCACGGGCGGCAGCGATTGGAGCGCGGAGGTGATCCCGAATGGAATCTATCTCGAAGGAGAGGAACTCGCCGCCCCGACCCAGCCCAGTGGAGCATCACTGGGCTTCCTCGGGAACATGGGCTACTCACAAAATGTACGGGGCGCCCTTCGGCTCTATGAAAACGTATTCCTTCCCCTAAAAAAGGAATTCGCCGAGCTCACGCTGATGATCATCGGCCGCTCGCCCGTCACGGCAGTAAGAGCGCTTTCCGGTCCCGACGTAGAAATAACCGGCACGGTAGACTCAATCTGGCCCTACATCGCGCGAGTCAACGTCTTCGTCTATCCCATGATCGGCGGCGCGGGACTCCAAAACAAGATTCTAGAAGCTATGCACGCCGGCAAGCCCGTGGTGACTACAGAGATCTGCCTGAAAAGCATTGGCGCCAAAGAGGGCGAAGAGATACTGGTTGGAAGGACCGATGAGGAACTTCGAGCGCATACACGCACTCTATTAGAGAACCGGGAGTACGCCTGGGAGATCGGACTGCGGGGGAAAGCATACGTTGACCGCACATTCAACATGCCTCAAGTGCTGGAGCGCTTCGAGCGATTCCTGATCCCCAATGGGAACGTCTGATCCACCCTCAATCAGCCATTCGGATCGTCTTACACTTCGAGATTGCCTATACCACAAAGGACCGAACGACGTCAGTCAGCGCAGCAAGCTGCTTCTTGATCGTGAATTGACTCTCAATGCGCAAACGCGCCTCCTGACTGAGCCGATTCCTCCACCCGCTATCATCCAACAGGCGACTCATTGCATCAGCAAGGACCTCCGCGTCGCCCGCCTTCAGAATGAGGCCGGTCACGCCGTCGCACACCGATTCGCGTATCCCCATTAGATCAGACACGAACAGAGGAAGTCCACTCGCCTGAACCTCCAGGCCGGAGCGCGGAAAGGAGTCCCAGCCCGTGCTCATGATGAGCGCAGCGTAGCACCCGCGGTACAGCCGCTCCAGGTCCGAGCGGTATCCGGCAAACGTCACACGTGAGCGCGCCTCCTCGGTGAGCATCTGCTCGTACGGGACACTCTCCTCGCCCTTGTTCCCGCAGAGCAATACGTGCCAATCGTCCGCCTGGCGGGACCGGCTCAAATGATTCGCGGCTCTCATGATCACCGCAACACCCTTGCGGGGCTCCATGTGGCCGCAATAGAAAAAAATGCGCCTCTGTCTTGGGATCTGCGTGGACTCGTACACGTACTGCGCGTCCGCGGGATCGGGTCTGAACCGATGACAATCCACCCCCAGGGGAACTACGCTCACTCTGCGAGACGGTATGCCTCGGCCCTTGATAGCCAGTTCCGCCATTCCCCTCGACTCGAAGATGTAGTGATCCGGTCCCTCGGGGTGCAACATCACTCCCGCTCTCTTGACCAGCCTTATGGCCCAATTGTTCATCGCGCTCATGGGCGCGCCCCAGTACGAGATGAAGCGCCTCACGCCGGCGCGGCGAAAGTAACGATATATCGGCTGGAAGACCGGCTGATCGAAGCCAAATATCGTATCGATGTGATGCTCGCGGAGGTAGTGGCCGGCGGCCTTGCAGTGTTGCGCATCGAGGCGGTTCGGGTCGATTACCACATATTGCTTGAAGTCCGCCGGCAAAGTCGGCGAAGGCCCCTTTTTCATCGATGGATAGGAGAAGTGAATGCGGGACGCGTCCCCATCGCACAAGGCGAGCGCCATTTCATAAAAGGTCCGCTCCAGCGGACCGATCGCATAGCCGGTATTGGACTCACAATGAAGCAGTATCAGAATGGATCTCATCATGCCTCTCTGACGGAAAGCGCCTGCTCAGGGCATCCGCCGGCGCTCAAGAGCAGGGAACCGCCCGTCTCGATATCCGACCACTACCTCTCGCCGCGAGTGAAGTCGTCGCGGTTTGCGACATGCCGTGCGCGACACTGTTCCAACTCTCTGACCAGAGTACGGCCAATCACATCGTAGGCATAGACCGACTCCGCGAGGCTGCGCGCATTTCTGCCCAACTCGTCTTTCCTCTGCGGGCTTCCGAGCAATGTCACGATGCGTTGAACGAACTCCCGGGGCTCGCGGGCGAAGATCACATCGTGGCCATCCTGCACGCCAATGCCTTCGCAGGCAATCGGGTGAGCCACGATGGCCTTTCCCATGGCAAGCGCATCCAATATCTTCAGTTTCGTTCCGCCTCCGTCCCTGATGGGACAGACGTAGAGTGCCGCCCGGCCGATGAAGGGCCGCACGTCCGGCACAAAGCCGCGAACGCGGAAGTCCCTGTCCCGTGTCGCCAGGTCCACCAGACGGGACGGCGGATTGGCGCCGATCACATCCATGGTCACTCCCGCAAGCTCCCGCTTCAGCATCGGCCAGACGCGTTCGGCGAAGAAAAGCATCGCCGCCGCGTTCGGATACCAGGACAGGTTGCCGGCAAATACCAGGCTGAGCGGATGCTCCGGCCCTCCCCCCGGCCGGAAGTATTCCGTGTCCACGCCGTTTGGAACTTCCGCCGCTGTCACGCCCGGGGCCACTGCCTTCAGCCGCTCGGTATCGAGGCTCGAGCAAGTGATGTTGAGGTCGAACAGCGGACAGGCATGCCGCTCGTATCGCCGCAGGCGCAGGCCTTCCTGCCAAAAGTAGAGTCGCTTCAGCGGATGGCTCTCGATTCGCGCCCTCCTCAACATCATGTCCGATTCGATATTGTGATGATCCAGGGACTTTGCGCCACGCGTGAAAATCTCACGATACGGCGCCAGGCTCAGTGTGTCGAA
This sequence comes from Pseudomonadota bacterium, assembly GCA_021850555.1. The sequence continues at coordinate 3,826 of JAJZLX010000279.1, forward strand.
ATGCACGACATCGAAGTCGACCGAAGCGTTCCACTCCGTGGCCGTGCTGCGGGCCTCCTCGGACAGCAGCCACCTGATGGTGTAAGGGTAGGTCCCCGCCAGACTGCGCGCCGCGAGCCAGGTCCGCCCGAGCCGCGAGCGCTCGGAGGGAATGGAGAGAAATTGCACCCGGGCGCAGTACTGATCCAGATGCTGCCGGGCTCTTTCGAGCCCCGCGTCCACATCGCCCAGCAGCTCGCCGATGACTTTGCGCT
>JAJZLX010000255.1 GCA_021850555.1 Pseudomonadota bacterium
AAGCGTGGCGAAGTCGGCGTAATTGGCTACGAACCATGAGGTCGGGAGTTCGAATCTCTCCGGGCGCGCCAATCACTTCGTTTCGAACGCACTCAGGGTTGGAGTTCGACAGGATCGCTCGGAGCGATTGCGAAGTGCGTCGGCTCGAGGGGCGCCCGCCCGGGGCGAAGAGGGAAAGCGGCGAGAGCACGGTCGGCGGACCGGGCCGGGACGCACGTCCTGGGAAAGACACAACTGGCGATAGGGCGTAATCTCTCCGGGCGCGTCAAATCGACCGTCATCGGCATCCGGATGCCGGCGGTTTCTGCCTCAACAAGCGGACAAGCTAATGCGCTTCGCCATCGCCACCTACGACCGGTATCTCGGGGTCTTCGAGGCGTTCTGCCGCGCCGGATGGATTCCGTTGAAGCTGTTCACCGTGCCTTTGAGAGATCCTGATTTCGGCAATCAGCGGGCCTCGATCGCCCTTGCGGAGCAGAAGGGCGCCTCGATTCAGCTCTCCCGAATATCGCAGAGGGACATCGCCGACATCGGAATTGCCGGGTGCGATGTGCTGATCGTGGCCGGCTATGACTGGAAGATCCCTGAATGGAATGCGCTGCTGAAGCATGCGATCAACTTTCATCCCTCCCCGCTGCCTTTGGGACGCGGCGCGTATCCGTTGCCGCAGGCCATTCTCGAGAATCACTCTTCCTGGGGAGTGACCTGTCACCGCCTGACCGCTGAGATCGATGCGGGGGAGATCCTGGCCGCGGAGCATTTTCCGCTGCGCGCGGATGAATGCCACGAAAGCCTCGATCTGCGTGTCCAGATCGCCGGCAAGCGCCTGGCGGACCGGGTCGCGCGCAATTTCGAGGAGCTGTGGCGCACCGCCTCGGCGCAGGGGGATGGAACGTACTGGCCGAAGATCACGCTCGCGGACAAGGTGATGGATTTTTCCAGGCCCATCGAGGATCTGCTTCGCCACTTCCGCGCCTATGGGCGAACGGGAAGCATCGCGAATGTCGAAGGGACGTGGCACGTGGTGAAAAGCGCCGTCGGTTGGCAGGAGACGCACGAGCACCGGCCGGGCGCGATCGTCCATACTCACGGAAGATCGGTCGTCGTCGCGGCGCCGGATGGCTGTCTTGCCATTCTCGAAAGCGAGGTCGTGCCGCCCCACCTTGCCGTTCAGGTGACGGAGGCCCTGGGAAGGTCCTGACGCTCGAGCCGGGTTGGCCTCGGGCGCTCTCCCGTGCCGGTCCGCCCTAGTTGTAACTGCCGCCGTTGGATGCGCGGGCACCGATGAGCGTCACTCGGGGCGGCCCGGCCTTCGCGATCGTCGCTTCATCATGCATGGAAGCAGGCTCTCGCACGATGCAGTCGTGGATCAGCTCAAGTTCGTCCTTTCTTTCTTTGATGAGGCGCTCGCAACAGTCGCTCTATCGCCCTCCCTTGGTGCCATAATCGGCGCCCATGCGAACAAGGCATGTTCCTCTTCTATTGGCGCTTCTGGCCGCGGTATCGATGGTGCCGGCGCACGCCGAGTGGAGCGCGCTGGCGCGCCTTCAGCGCCAGGGGGCGCTCGTGTCCGCGGTGGCGGTGGACCTCAAGTCCGGGCACGTCATCGAGGAGCTGAACCCTTCGCTGCGTCTCACCCCGGCATCGCTCACCAAGCTGGCGACCGCGGCCGAGGTGCTGCGCAAGTGGCCGCCGAACGCGCAGTTCCAGACCCGCCTGTTGTCCGTGCAGCCGATCCGCGGTGGTGTGCTCAGGGGCAACCTGGTTCTTGCCGGCGCGGGTGATCCCTCGCTTGACGACCGATCCCTGTGGGAGCTGGCGGCCGAGGCGCGCGGCGCCGGACTGCACGAGGTCACCGGGGCGCTGTTGGTCGATCCGCTGCCGTTCGGAACGGTCGCCTGCGGGAACGCCGACCGCTGCGCCGCGCTGCAGCGCAGCGACAACGCCTACAACGCGCCGCTGTCGGCGATCGGAGTGGATTTCGGTACCTGGTGCGTGCGGGTCATACCCACGAGGCCGGGGCGCAACGCGCGCATCGACGGTTGCGGCGTGACACATCTGCCGATCCCGGTCATGGGGTCTATCCGCACCGTTCCGCGCGGCTACCGGCAGACGTTCTGGGTGGAGAGGCGCACGCAGGACGGCAACGATACGCTGGCGGTCGGGGGTAATGTGCCGATGGACGACGGTCAGCGCGTCTATCGGGCCATGTCCGATCCGGCGCGAGGCACCGGCCTGCTGCTCAAAGAGGCGCTGCGAGAGATCGGGGTGCGGGTCGCCGGCCCGGTGGTGGTGCGCTTCGAGCAGCTGCCCGCGAGGACGCATCTGCTGGCGCGGGTCGACGGTCTGCTGGTGCGCGAGCAGCTGTGGCGGATGCTGCAGTATTCCAACAACTACATCGCCGATGTGCTCACGCTCGACATGGGCGCGGTGACCCAGCCGCGCGAGACGCTCGCCTCCGCCAGTCGTCTGCTGTCGGACTTGGTCGCGCGCACCGAATACGGCGATCCGCCGGATCTGGGCCCGCCGCCGCTTTACTCAGGCAGCGGCCTGACCACGGACAACAGGCTCTCGGCGAACGATCTGGTGCGGCTGCTCATGTACGAGTATCACGACACCCGCCGCTTCCCGGCGTTCTACGCCGGACTGGTTGCGCCGGGCGATGCGCCGTTCCTCTTCCTGCGCCAGGGCGATCCCGCGTGGCTGAACCGCGTGGCCCTGAAGACCGGCACGCTGAACCAGCCGCGCTCGGTATGCGGCATCGCCGGCTACCTGCGCAAGCGCGACGGCGGCTGGATTGCCTTTGCCGCCATCGTCAATGGCGGCCCGCGGTTCAGACATGTGCCGCTCTACCAGGCGATCGGCGCGGAGCGCAGCGACGTCGAGGCGCTGCTGAGGCATTACTGAACGGCCCTGCGCCATCAGCCGGAGGACATTTTGTCCCGACTCGCCGAAGAAGAAAAACAAGTCGAACCGGACCAGTGGGGCGAGCGCATGCCGCGCACGATCGGGCCGTGGAGCGCGGCGGCGGTGGTCGTCGGAATCACGATCGGCAGCGGGATCTTCCGGGTGCCGGCGACCGTCGCGGGTCAGCTGCATGCCGCCGGCACCGCGATGCTCTGCTGGCTGCTGGGCGGGCTCGTGGCGCTCTGCGGCGCGCTCTCGGTCGCGGAGCTCGCCGCGGCCCTGCCCCGCTCGGGCGGAATCTTCACCTACCTGCTCGAGAGCTATGGGCCGTTGCCGGCATTCCTGTTCGGATGGACGGAGCTCGCGGTAGTCCGTGCGGCCGCCCTCGGCGCCACGGCCACCATCTTCGCCGAGTATCTCGGGTATTTCATTCCGCTCACGGCGCATGAGGTGCGCTACGTCGCCGCGCTTGCCATCGTGGTCATCGGCACGATCAACTACGTCGGTGTCCGGCGCGCCGCGGCCGTCATGAGCCTGGCAACCGCCGCCAAGTACGCCGCGCTGTTGGGGTTGGGGGTGCTGGCGTTCACCGTGGTCCGCGGTGCCGCTTCTCCTGCATCGTCGTTTCATCTGTCGGACCGCGGCGCCTCACTGTCGTTGCTCGCGACGGCGCTGATTCCCGTCATGTGGACCTACGACGGCTGGGCGGATCTGTCTTTCATGGGCGGGGAGGTGGCGCGCCCGCAGCGTACCCTGCCTCTGGCGCTCACCCTCGGCGCCGTCTGCGTGATGCTGGTCTATCTGCTGGTCAATCTGGGTTTCTGGTATGCGCTGCCGGCCGCGCAGATGGCGGCCTCTCCGCTCGTTGCGGCGACGGTGGCGGCTCGCATCCCCGCCTTCGGCGGGGCCGGCGCGGCGGTGATCGCCGGTGTCGTGCTGCTCTCGACGTTCAGCGGCTTGAACGGCTCGATGATGACCGGTCCGCGCGTGCTGTTCGCGATGGCCGACCGGGGTCTGCTCTTCCGGTCCATCGCCAGGGTCTCGCCGAGATTCCACAGTCCCTCGGTGGCGATCTGGCTTGCGACGGCCCTCGGCTGCGTCTACGTGCTGGAGAATGACTTCGCGCAGCTTGCCGACCGTTTCATCCTCGGCATCTGGCCGTTTTACGTGCTGACCGTGGCGGGGGTGTATGTGCTCAGGCGCAAGCGCCCGGATCTGCCCCGGCCGTACCGGACCTGGGGCTACCCGGTGGTGCCGGCGCTGTTCCTGCTCGCATCGTTGTGGATGCTCGGCAACTCGCTCCTCACCGATCCGCGCGACACCGGCATCACGCTGCTCGTGATCGTGATCGGCATACCGATCTATTACGTGTGGAGGGCGTTCACGCTTCGCCGGGCGGCGGCACCGTGACCGGGAATCCTTCTTCAGGGGCTCCCGGGCCCTGGCCGGGCTCCTCATCGAGCTTGTCACCGAGCAGGCGGCGGACGCTCACATAACACAGCGGGATCAGCAGTACGCCGAGCACCACCGCGGTCAGCATTCCGCCGACGACGCAGGTGCCGATGTCATGGCGCGCGTTCGCCCCGGCGCCCGTGGAGATCACCATCGGAAGCACGCCCAGGATGAAGGCGAAGGAGGTCATGATGATGGGCCGGAATCGCATCCGCGCCGCCTCGAGCACGGCTTTGTGCAGGCTGAGGCCATTGTGCTGCCCGGAGACCGCGAATTCCACGATCAGGATGGCGTTCTTGGCGGTGAGACCGATGATGGTGACCAGGCCGATCTTGAAGAACACGTCATCCGTCAGGCCGCGAAGGCTCGTCGCCGCGGCGCTGCCGATGATGCCGATCGGCACGGCGAGCAGCACGGCCGCCGGGATGCTCCAGCTCTCGTAGAGCGCGGCGAGCGCCAGGTAGACGACCAGAACCGAGAGCGCGAACAGCGTGGGCGCCTGGGCGGCGGAGCTGATCTCCTGCAGCGACTGGCCCGCCCAGTTGTACCCGAATCCGTGCGGCAGGTAGCGCCTGACGATGTGCTGCATCTGGGTCATCGCCTGTCCGGAGCTGTAGCCGCGGGCCGCAGAGCCCACGATCTCCACCGCGGGATATTCATCGTAATCGCTCAAGGTCGGTGAGGCCGTCATCCACTGCGGGCGCACGAAGTCCGACAGCGGAATCATCGCGCCGCTCGGGTCGGCCGGGCCGGCCAGGGTGCCCGAGCCGGCCGCCGCGGTGGCCGGGCCATCGACATAGAACTGATGCAGACTCTCGGGGCTCATGCGGTACGGCGCCGCGGCCTGCACCAGCACCTGCTCGACCCGACCGTCGTAGATGAACTGGTTCGCAAACACCGGCGCGAGCATCAGCTGCAGCGACTGGTAGACCTGCTCGGGGGACACGCCCATCGACTCGGCCTCGACTCGATTGACGTGCAGCATCAGCTCCGGCTGCGGCGGCAGGCTGTTGACGCGCACGTCGTAGAGCTCCGGATCCTTGGCCGCCTTGGCAAGCAGCGTGTGGACCGCCGAGTTCAGCGCGGAGCGCCCGAGTCCCGCCCGGTCCTCCAGGTAGAAATCGAATCCTCCGAACTGCCCCAGGCCCTGGATGGTGGGCTTGTTGACCACGAAGATGCTCGCATTGTGGATCTGGCTGGCCGCCTGCCTGTTGGCCCAGCGGATGACCTGCGAGGCCGTTTGGCTGCGCTCACTCCACGGAATGAGATGGATGAATGCCCTGCCGGCGCTCTCGGCGTTGCCGGAGAAGCCGCTGCCGGCAACCTGGAAGACATCGTGCACGGCCGGGTTCTTGATCATCATCCGGTAGAACTGATGCAGCACCCCCTCGGTGCGCTGCAGACTCGCGCCCGGCGGCAGCATGACGTTCGCCATGATGTCGCCCTGATCCTCCTCGGGCACGAAGCTCCCCGGGAGCCTGGCGAGCAGGAACATGCCGAGCGCGACCACCACCGCAAAGGCCGTCATCCACCGGGGCAGGTGCGCGACCGACTGGAACACCCGTCGCACATACGCCGCGCGCGTGCCCTCGAAGAGGCGGTTGAAGCCTCGGAAGATCGCGTTGTTCAGATGCGCCGGCCGCATGAGCGAGGCGCACAGCGCCGGTGAGAACGACATGGCGAGGAACGCAGAGAACACCATCGAGATCGAGAGCGTGAGGGCGAACTGACGGTAGATGACTCCGGTGCTGCCGGTCTGCAGGGCGCTCGGGATGAACACCGCCGCGAGCACGAGCGTGATCGCCACGATGGCGCCGGTGATCTGGCGCATGGCTTTGCGAGCGGCCTCCTTCGGCGGCAGGTGCTCCTCGCGCATGATGCGCTCGACCGCCTCGACCACCACGATGGCATCGTCGACCAGAATGCCGATGGCGAGCACCATGGCGAAGAGCGTCAGCTGATTGATCGAGTAGCCGAGCGCGTACATCCCGATCAGCGCCCCGGAGAGCGCCGTCGGCACGACCAGCATCGGGATCAGGGTCGTCCGGAAGCTCTGCAGGAAGATCAGCATGACGACGAAGACCAGCGCGAAGGCCTCGGCGATCGTCACCATCACGTCCTTGATCGCCGCTTTGATGAAGACCGTGGAGTCGACGGGCGCGAACCAGGTCACCCCCGCCGGGAAGGTCTTCTGCAGCTGACCCATCTTCTCCTTGACGAGCTTCATCACTTTCAGGCTGTTGGCGCCCGGCAGCAGCTGGATACCGAAAGCGGCCACCGGGGTCGTGTTCACCTTGGTCGAGAAGTCATAATTCTGCAGGCCGAGCTGCACCTTGGCCACGTCCTTCACGTACACCGAGGTCCCGTTGGGATTGGTGCGCAGCAGGATGTCGCCGAACTGCTTGGGCGAGTCGAACCAGCCCTGGGTCGTGACCGTGGCGGTGCTCTGCTGCCCGGGCACCGCCGGAGCGGCGCCGATCGCGCCGGCGGCGATCTGGATGTTCTGTCCCTGGATCGCCTGCAGCACCGTCGCGGGGGAGAGTCCATAGGCGTGCAGCTTGCTCGGGTTCAGCCAGATGCGCATGGCGTAATCGGAGCCGAAGAGCGTCGCGGAGCCGACTCCGGGGATGCGCTCGATCTGGTCGAGAACGTGCGAGGCGACCCAGTGATTGAGCGCGGGCCGATCCGGGCCTCCCGCCGCCGAGCGCAGCGCGATCACCCCGAGGAACCCGGCGCTCGACTGGTTGACCTGGATGCCCTGTTGAGTGACTTCGCTCGGCAGCAGCGGCTCGGCGAGCGACACTCGGTTCTGCGTCTGCACCTGGGCGATGTTCGGGTCCGTGCCGGTCTGGAAGGTCAGGGTGATCTGCGACTGGCCGTAGCTCGACTGCGCGGTGAAGTAGAGCAGGTTGTCGATGCCGGTGAGGTCCTGCTCGATGACCTTGGTGACCGTGGACTCGACAGTGCTTGCGTTCGCGCCCGGGTAGCTTGCGGTGATGGTCACCTGCGGCGGGGCGACCACCGGGTAGGAATCCGTGGGCAGGCGGCTGAGGGCGATGCCGCCGCCGAGCAGGATGAGCAGGGCGATGACCCAGGCGAAGACCGGGCGGTCGATGAAAAATTGCGGCACGCGCGCCTCCTAGCGGTCAGGTCTCGGGACGCTGCGCAGGGAACTCACGGTAACCTTCCTGCCCGGCCGGGCTTCCTGGATCCCGCTGACGATCACGCGCTCGCCGTCCACCAGGCCCTTCGAGACGATCCAGTCGGCACCGCTCGTTCCTTCGGTCTGCACGCTTTTCTCCACGACCGTGTCATCGGGCGAAACCGTGAGTACGTACGGGTCGCCGGAAGCGTTGCGCTGCACCGCCGCCTGCGGCAGCAGGAAGGCATGAATCGCGGTGCCGACCGCGAGGCGCACGTTCACGAACATGCCCGGCAGCAACTGGTGATTCGCGTTCGGCAGGATGGCGCGCAGGGCGATCGTGCCGGTGGTCGGGTCGACGGTGGCGGCGCGGAAATCGAGCCTGCCGGGCTGTCCGTACGGCTGGCCATTCGGCAGAGTCAAGCGCACCTCTGCCCGGGGTCCGGCCGGCGTGAGGAGTCCGGCCTCCGCGTCCGCGGTGAGTTGCTCCTGCTCGGCGGCCGGCTCGTTGAAATTGACGTAGATCGGATTGATCTGATCCACCGTGGTGAGCAGTGTCGGGGTGCCCTGGCCGACCATCGCGCCTTCGGTGACCTGCTGCTCGCCGGCGATACCGGCGATCGGGGAGGTGACGTCCGTGTATCCGAGATTGATCCGCGCCGATTCCACGTTGGCCTGCGCCTGTTGCACGAGCGCGGCGGTGGAGCGCTCGGCCGCCTCGTCCGTATCGAGTTGGGACTCCGACACGAGGTGGGTCTTGATGAGCACCCGGTCGCGTTGCGCGGTGATGTGGGCGTTGACGGCATTGGCCTTCGCCTGGGCGAGCGCCGCCAGGGCGGCATCGAGCGCCGCCCGATAGGGCGCCGGATCGATCTCGAACAGCGGCTGGCCCGCTGTGACCTCGGAGCCCTCCCGGTACCCGCGCTTGAGCAGGACGCCCGGCACGCGGGCGAGCACATTGGCTTCGCGATAGGCGGACAGCCGGCCGGTGAACTCGCGCGTCAGCGGGATCTGCTGCGACTGCGCGATCGTCACGATCACCGGCGGGGGGGCCGATGCTTTCTTGGGGGCGGATGAGCCGCAGCCGGCAAGCAGCGCGGCAGCCGCGCCGAGCGCCGCCAGGGCGGCAACCCTCATCCGACGGTCAACGGCTCGGAACGGATTTCTTGACATTTCTTGACAAACAGGGTGGGAACGGCGACAAATAGCGACCCGGTAAATCGCTGCCGTGACAGTAGACTACAAGGCAGAAATAGCCGGAGCAGCCATCTTAGGGCAGCACCGTCCGTAAGCCAATGCATGATCGATAAACGGAAAGTTTCACGCGACGACACACCGATCCCGGCGCTGCGGGACTCGAAATCCCGGCGCGCACCCGCGCCGGCGCCGGCCCCGGCTCAGCCGAAGGAAGAGCTCGGGGTCCGCACGCTCATCACCCGGGCGAGGGGCGCGGTGCTCTTGAGCCTCGATACCGAGCTCGAGCGCTACGGTGTGACGGGCGCGCAGTTCGAGGTCCTGAAGAATCTCTTCCGCAACACCATCGAGACCGGCGCGAGCCTCTGCCGGGCGCTGCATTACGACACCGGCTCGATGACCCGCATGCTCGATCGGCTGGAGGAGAAGGGACTGGTCCGCCGCGAGCGCGGCGCCCGCGACCGGCGCATCGTGCTGCTGCGCCTGACCGATGCCGGGGAGCGACTCCTGCCGCGCATCCGCCCCGCGGCGCGGCGGGCGCTTCGCCGCCACCTCGCCGGCTTCGCGCCCGAGGAGATCGAAAGCCTGAAGGATTATCTTGGGCGGATCATCGCCAACGGCCGGCGCCAGGACATCCAGGCGCCGGCTGCCAATCCGGGCCGGTCAAGAGGCGGGACTGCGCGCTGAGGCGGCCGGCGTGTGTGCCGGATGTGCGGCAGACGCCCTTGGCGAGGGACTGGAAACGAGATTCGGATAGAGCGTCAGCAGCGCCTCGGTGACGCCGTTGGTCCAGCCGAAGCCGTCCTGCAGCGGATATTCCCCGCCACCGCCGGGCAGCTCCTGCTCGACGTTGTATTTTTCCACCAGCTTGCCGGTGTTGTCGTAGACGCGCCGCACCGTGGCGATCCAGCGGCGTGCGATGCTGAAAGCGAGTCGGTCGTGGCCGTAGCGGCGCAATCCGCGGATGGCGATCCACTGAAGAGGCGCCCACCCGTTCGGCGCATCCCACTGCTGGCCGGTCACGATGGTCGTGGTGACCAGGCCGCCGCGCTGCAACAGGCGTGCGCGGGTGACGGCGGCCACGGCGCCCGCCTGTCGGTGATCCGCAAGACCCACGAACAGCGGATAGAGCGTGGCGGCCGTGAGTTCGCCGGTGCGTTTGCCGGTGTGCCAGTCGTAATCGGAGAAGTAGCCGAGGCGCCGATCCCATAGGTAGCGGTCAATGGCCCGCCTGCGCCGCCGGGCCCGCGCAAGGAACCTGCGTGCACAGGCGGGCTCATGCCGCTCCTCGCAGCCGTGCGCGATCGCCTCCTCCAGGCCGTAGAGCAGGCTGTTGAGATCCACCGGCACGATGTCGGTCGTGCGGATGGTCGTCAGGTGATGCTCGTCCCCGAGCCAGCGCGAGCTGAAGTCCCAGCCGCTTTCCGCCGCCGCGCGCAGATCGCGATAGACTCGCGCCGGCGGCCGGCCGGAGGCGCGCGCGGTGAGCACATCGTCCCTGTAGGACTCATCTCGCGGCGTATCGGCGTCGGCCCAATAGCGGTTGAGCAGGGCGCCGTCGGGCATGGCAACGACATTGCGGCGAGCCTGTCCCGGGTGCAATCCGGCCGCCCCCTTCATCCAATAGCTGTACTCACGCTTCAATTCCGGCAGGTGGTCGGCCCAGGCGTGCGCCGGATCGCGCGCATCGAGCAGACCGACCATCAGGTAGTAGACCGGCGGTTGGGAGCGCGACAGGTAGTAGGTGCGGTTGCCGTTGGGGATGTGGCCGTACGTGCGGATCAGATAGGAGAAGTCATCGACCATGTCGCGCGCGCTGGCCATGCGCCCGTCCGGGATCAGCCCCAGCATGGTGAAATAGGAGTCCCAGTAATAGAACTCCTGAAAGCGCCCGCCCGGGATGATGTAGGGCTTGGGCACGTAGAGGAGCGACGAGTACGGCGGCGGTACCGTCGCCGGCCGGGTGAGCAGCGGCCACAGCAGCGCGATATGCGCCCGCAATGTCGGGGCCGGCGGAACGTGCGTGTGATCCGGCGGAGGCAGGGTGAAGTTGCGCTGGACGAAGCGCAACAGCGCGGCGCGGGTGCGGGGATCCTCCTTGCGGTAGCGGCGCAGGATGATCTGGGGAGCGGCCTTGGGTACCGCGTCGACGAAGGTCATGCCGTCGGGGAAAATCGCATCCATCTGGACGCGGGTGAACAAGGGGCCGAACAGCCGGGCCGGTGTTGGGTAGAGCCGCTGCGCCCTGTCGGCATGGGCCAGAGGGGCGGCGAGCAGACCGATCAGCGCCGCAAGGCGCCAAAGTGAGGGGTGGGGAGTCCTGAATGGCATGGTTTTGGGTCCCGGTTGGCTCGCGAGAGCGGCTCTTCTTGGGCGAAGGATGAGCGGGCGCATCAGGTGGCAAAAGAATCAATTGGTTAGAGGATCGTCCAGTTCCAGCGGTGGTCCAAAGGCCACCGGCTTGATCATTTCCCCCTCATGCCTATTGGGCGGCCGGCCGAAGTCTCACACCTTGCTCTCTTCGCCCGAGGGTTCGACAGTTGCCAGTCTCGAATGACATCGATACCATCATGATATCGATGTCATGTGAAGCTGGCAATACCACCCAACAGCCCCCGGGACCCATAGCGTTACACCCATGATGATTCCTATTGACTCCCGAAAGCTGCGCACCGTGCTTGCGATCCTGGGCTGCGGCGTGCTCGGTCTCGCTGCGGCAGCGCCCGCGCCTCTGGTTTTCACCGTTCACCAGGGGCGCTTCTTGAACGCATTTCTGCGCCAGGGACCGGTGGCCGGCGACCTGGTGCTGCGTTCCGGGCCGGATCCGCGCATCGTCGTCGCCTTTCCCGCCGGCGACAGCGGGGTCGGCGTGTGGTTCGCTCCGACCCAGCATTGGGCGAGCTGGCACCTCCTCGGTCACCCCCGGCCGGTCCATGCGCATGACCGGCGCGGCCGTCCGCTCTATGGCCTCTCGGCCGTGCTTCAGTTGACGGGTGATCGGGCGGTGCAGGTGCACCGGGCGGTCCTTTCGAGCATCCGCGTTCTGCGCGACTTCAATTCGCGCGGCACACTGCCGCCGAGCATCGTGACGGCGCCCCGCGTGCACGGTCAGTTTCTCACCTGGGCGCGCCAGCGTCTCGATGGCGCCGTGAGCTACCGGCTCTCGCTGCAGGTGTTGCAAGGTCATCTGCGGGGCACGCGCATCCTCGCCGACCGCCGCGGCGTGATCCGCCTGCGCGTCACGGGCCTGACGGGAGAGCGACCCTTGACCCCGCTCTCGGGGCGGCAGCTGTTGCGCCACCCGCACCGGGGCAGCGCCGCGGCGCGCGATACCCTGACATTCCTCGCCTATCGCCAGAAGCTGCTGGCCGGCTCCTGGCGCTTCGATACGTACTTCGGCCGCGATACGTTGATGAGCGTGCGTCTTTTGATGCCCGCGCTCACCGCCCGGGCGATCGACGATGCGCTCGACTCGGTGTTGGCAAGACTGTCGCCGCACGGACAGGTGGCGCACGAGGAACTCATCGGCGAGGAGGCCGTGCTCGAGAACCTCAAGCACGGCGTGCGCTCGGCGCGACCGAGCTACACCTATCTGATGATCGACGAGAACTACATGCTCGCCCCCGATGCGGCCGCCTGGCTGCTCAGTCCGCGGGGCAGGGCGCGGGCGGCGGCGTACCTGGCGGCCCCGGTGGGCGGGCCTCTGCACCGGCGCATCTCCCGGGGCGCCGCGCTGGTGAAGAACCTGCAGTTCGTGCTCGAGAGCGCCTCGGCCTTCGCGCGCCGGCCCGAGGTGGCGCACCTGATCGGTCTGAAGCCCGGGATGTCGGCCGGGGACTGGCGGGACAGCAACACCGGTCTCGGCGGCGGCCATTATCCCTACGATGTCAACGCGGCGCTGGTGCCGGCGGCGCTCGAAGCCACGGCCCGCCTCGCGGCGAGCGGCCTGCTCACGCCCTACTTGAGCTCATCCGAGCGCGCGCTGTTTGCGCGCGCGGCGCACATGGCGGCGGTGTGGCGCGAGAATGCGCCTCGGCTCTTCGACGTGACAGTGGGCCACACGCAGGCGGTACGGGATATCAAGACCTACGCCGCCTCGCAGGGAATCCTGACGGGGCCGGCTCTCAGCGCCCTGGGGCCGGGCAAGGTCCACTTTCATGCGCTCGCCCTGACCCGATCGGGCAGGCCGATCCCGGTCATGCAGTCGGACGAGGGCTACCGGATGCTGTTCGGGCACCCCGACCCGCGCAGCCTCGAACGCATCGCCGAGCTGATCCGCCCCTTCCCGGCGGGCCTGCTGACGGGCGCCGGCATGCTGGTCGCAAATCCCGTGTTCTGCGGGCCGAAGCTGCAGGCGATGTTCACCCGGCACGCCTACCAGGGCACGGTCGTGTGGTCGTGGCAGCAGGCCTTGTTTGCCGCGGGCCTGGCACGGCAGCTCGAAAGACGCAAGCTGCCGCCGGCCGTGCGCGCGCACCTGCGCCAGGCGCAGCGCCGGCTGTGGAAGGTGATCGAGGCCACGCGCTCGCTGCAGAACACGGAGCTTTGGTCCTGGAGGTACTCCGCCGGGCACTATCATGTGAGACCGTTCGGGTCCTCCAGCTCCGATGCGACCGAGGCCGATGCCGCGCAGCTGTGGAGCACGGTGTATCTGGCGGTCCGGCCGCCGCCGGGATTGGTGCGCACAGCCGCGGCGCGGTGAGACGCCGCGTCGTCGCACTGCGTCGCATTCCGCATGTTGCCTGCGCGATCGCTCTTGCCACGCTGCTCCCGACCGGGGCGCGAGCAGCCGATTGCGGCTTTCGTCTGAGCACCGGACTGCGAGGGCTGAAGGCCTGCGTCCCGGGCTTTCTCGGCAACGGATACATCGGAACGCGGACCGGGCCACGGGGAACGGATGCGACCCAAACCTTCCTGGTCGGGTTCATGGACTACAGTCCCGGGGACATCTCGCGTCCCGCGCTCGCGCCGGGACGGCACAAAAACTGACGTCTGCCCGGGTCGGCGCTGGCTCGCCAGTCTCGCGCCTCACCGCGGAGCACTTCAAGGACTACCGGCCAACCCTCGACCTGCGCGGGGCGGATGCTGACGACACGGTATCGGCACTTCAGCCAGGGACCGCAAAAGACGACCCGGGCCAATTTCGCTGATCAGCGAGGCTTCCCCGCACCTGGTGGCCCGCCGCCTTGTGATCGCCCCGCATGACGATGGGGCGGCGCGGCTGTCGGTTCCGCTCGCGTGGTGGACGCGTCGCATACCGCGTCTCGGTACTGAAAGCTCCCCGAGGCCGGAATCCCTTCTCGGCGTGCAGTGGGTGTCGCATAAGGCGCGCAAGATCTTTCCCCAAGGCAGCTGCGGGTCTGTGCGAGCGCGGCCGCCTGCATAGTGAGTGCGAGCGGCGAGGCTCCCTCGCCGTGGCGGCCGGATGGCCGCCACGGCGCCGCCGCGAATCCCACGCGCGCCGGGGGGAAGGCGCGCGGGGATTCACCCCGGGGCGGTCTCAGAACAGATACTTCAATTGCGCCTGTATCTCGCGTCCGAAGATGGGCCGGGCCATCTCGAAGCCGTTGCTGATCCCGGAGGTCAGGATGCGCGCGTTGCCTTCCGTGAGTCCGATCGTGTTGGTGAGATTCGAGCCCTGCACGCGCACCTCGAAATGCGTGCCGATGTCACCAACGATGCCAGCATCCACCGTGTTATACGCCGGCAGGATCTGCTGGTTGCCCGGGTTCGAGTAGCGCTGGTCGACATGCGAGAAGGTGGTGAAAAGAGTGACCGCACCCCAGCTCATCGGCACCGTGTACTGCGGCGTGAAGCGGAACTGCAGCCGCGGCTGGCGCTGCAGGAAGCTGCCATTGTTGTTGAATCCTGGCGCGCACGCCCCGTTGGCCGCGAACTCGGTGCAGAAGTGCGTGTACTTGGAGTCCTGCCAGTCGCCGGTCAGCTGCAGCTGCAGGTGGTTGATCGGGCTCCAGTCACCCGAGAACAGCACGCCGTTGGCGTTCGAGCCGTAGGTGTAGTTCACCTGAGTGCCGTTGAACAGGATCGCCCCGAACGGAACGCCGAAGAACTGGCGGTGGAAGAACGTCAGGGACGTGAAGAACGTGTTTCCGGCCATCTTGAATCCCATTTCGTAGTTCTTCACCTGCTGGGCATCGGGTGTACCGCTGCGCAGATCGTCGAAGCTCGGGAAGTGGTAGCCGGAGTTGATGCGAACGTACGCGCTCATGTGGTCGTTGAAATCGTAGTTCGCGCCCACGCTCCACGCGCCCAGCGTATGGTCATAGTTTGATGGAGTCCACTGGCCGGTCACCACGCTGACGTTGTTGTTGTAGAACGTCAGCCAATTTCCGTCGAGATTCTGGTTCTGCGTGTTCTCGATGGTGCCGCTGATGTTGTCGTTCTCCACGCGGAACTCGGCGTCGAGCAGCCAGGGGCCGGTGCGCCACTGATCCGAGAGGTACTCGGCGATGTTGCGGCCGCTGTAGTGATCCTGCAGGCTGTAGAAAGAGCCGCCCAGGATGCCGTTCTGGGTCACGTAGCCGGTGCAGGAGCCGCCGGGGGTCGAGGCGGTCGGGCAGCCCGCGGCGGTCGAGAGCGTCACGTTCACGAGGGGAGCGTTCGGCTCGGCGAGCATCAGCTCGTTGTTGCCCAGATACCAGGTGTCGTTCGCGGTGTAGCTGGCGAAGTAGGTGCCGAACGTGAACGTGTTGCCGGTGAACAGCTGGCGGCTCAAGCGGATTTCGTTGGTGAACGACTGGATCCTGTTGTCGACGATCCAGAAGCCGAGAGAGGCGACCTGTGTGTTTGGATTGACAGTGCCGCCGCCGACGACGGTCGCCGTCCCGGTGACGAACGGACTGCCGCCGGTGGCGGTCATGATGTTGCTGGTGCCGTTTGCGGCCGAGATCTGGCTGGAGATGAAGCTCGAGAGCGTCTCGGGCGAGAGATTGTTGAACAGGGCGTTGGTCGGCATGTAGCCGCCGGTGTAGCCCATGTTGTCACTGAGCGCCCACCGGCCGACGTGCAGGTTCAGGTCGGCGCCGAACATGTGGACATGGGAGCCGCGGCCGTTGGCGAGGTCGGCGCTGATGGTGCCGGGGGTGCAGCCGTTCGCCGGCTGACCGGGTTGGACGCAGGGGAATTCCTGGACCGTGATCGCGCGATTGGCGTTGCCCGCGAACGTGCCGGTGTTCGGGTTGAAGCCCGGGAAGGCCGATACGCGCTGGCCATTCGGACTGACCGAGACCGGGATATCGGTGATGAACAGGTTCTTGTCACTGAGCTCCCGGCCCCAGAGCAGCAGGTTGCCGCCATGCCAGGTGTGGTACAGGGTGGCGGTGAACTGCCCGCCGGAATTGGCGGGGAACTGGGAGTTGCGGATGCCGTCGGACTCGCGGTAGAAGCCGCCGACGCTGAAATACCAGTGATGGGACAGCGGTCCGCCGTAGAAGCCGTCCAGGCGGTACAGGCCGTCGGTGCCGAGCGTCAGGCCGAGCTCGCCATGCGGGGTCGGGGTGCCGTGACGCAGAATGTAGTTGACGGTGGCGCCGATCTGGCCGTTGGAGTACACGACCGAGGGGCCGCCCTGCACGACCTGCACGCGTTGCACGGTGTCGTCGAGGCGGATGAGCGAAGAGTTGTCCATGAAGGAGATCGTCGGGGCCGGGTAGACCGGTGTGCCGTTGATCTGCATCGTGACGTAGGGCGCATCACCGCCGCCCGGAAAGCCGGCGATCTCGATGTTCGGCCCGGTATCACCGCCGCTCGCCTCCGGCCACAGGCCCGGCACGATCTTCAACAGGTCGGCGGCGCTGGAGGCCATGGCATTGTGGATCTGGGTCAGGTTGGCCGTGGTCACCGAGAAGCTGGCGTTGAGCAGCTTCACGCCGCTCGCCATGGGCGTGGCGGTCACGATGACCGTCTGCAGCGAGGGCAGAACGGGCGCGCCGGCCTCGGACGTTCCCTGGGGGCTTGCGGCCGCCGGATCGGCCGTCTTGGCGTGGACGCTGCCTGCCGCGAGCGTCAGTAGACCAGCGACGTAGGCCGTCAACGGATGACATTTCATAATTTTTGCCTCTTCATGTGAGAGATGAACGGAAGGTGCGACAGGGAAAATTTCACGGCCGGAGTCGAGCCGATGGCCGGGCGTTGCGCCCCACGGAGCGAGGTGTTGGTGTTGGCCGAGGCGGGATCGATGTCCCGCCATCCGGCACGCTCAGGCCGTGAGATCGGAGCCACGCGGACATGCCGCCTCGGCGAGGCAGCGCTGCCGTGGGTTCGTACCCGGCGATCAAGAGCATGGCGGTTCCCCCCGAAATACCGCAGATGAAACCGATGCCCGCTCCCGCAGGGAGAATGACATCGATATCAAATGATATCGATGTCATCGCATCATTGCAATACTCCCTGCGGTTTGCGCCACAGCAAATGCACGCGGAAAACCGGATGCGCTGATATTTGTTGTTAAATCACAACAAAAGCAAGGCGGAAGCTCGGCGGCTCAGCTCGTCCGGGCCGAAACAGGAGAGCGGGGAAGAGCGATCCGCCGTCTTGCTTCAGGCGGTGAGGGCCTGCGGGTCCTGGTCGGTCTCGCGTTGCGCGCGCCGGCGCTCCTGGTCGGTGAGGTGGCGCTTGCGGATGCGGATCGAGGCCGGCGTCACTTCGACGAGCTCGTCGTCAGCGATGAATTCCACAGCGTATTCCAGCGTGAGCTCGATCGGCGGGGTGAGCAGGATGGCATCGTCCTTGCCGGCGGCGCGGATGTTGGTCAGCTTCTTGGTCTTGATGGGGTTGACCACCAGATCGTTGTCGCGGCTGTGGATGCCGATGATCATCCCCTCGTAGAGCTTCTCCCCGGGGCTCACGAACAGCCTGCCGCGCTCCTGCAGGTTGAACAGGGCGTACGCGACGGCTTCGCCCTGCTCATTGCTCACCAGCACGCCGTTGCGCCGCTCGGGTATCTCGCCCTTGACCGGAGCGAAGCCGTCGAAGATGTGGCTCATCAGGCCGGTGCCGCGGGTCAGGGTGAGGAACTCTCCCTGGAAGCCGATCAGGCCGCGCGCGGGAACGCGGTAATCCAGGCGCGCCCGGCCGTTGCCGTCCACGGCCATGTCGGTGATCTCGGCGCGGCGGCGGCCCAATGCCTCCATCACAGCGCCCTGGTGTGAGTCTTCGACGTCGACAGTGAGGGCCTCGTAGGGCTCCTGCACCTCGCCACTCACCACCCGGGTCAGCACCTGCGGGCGGGAGACGGCGAGCTCGTAGCCCTCGCGTCGCATGTTCTCGATGAGGATGGTGAGGTGCAGCTCTCCACGGCCGCAGACCCGGAACACGTCCGGGGAGTCCGTGTCCTCGACGCGCAGCGCCACGTTGCTCTGCAGCTCCCGCTGCAGCCGCTCGCGCAGCTGGCGGCTGGTCACGAACTTGCCTTCCCGGCCGGCGAACGGCGAGGTGTTGACCTGGAATTGCATGGCGAGCGTCGGCTCGTCGATCCGGATCGGCGGCAGTCCCTCGGCGCACTCGCTGTCGCAAACGGTCAGGCCGATGTTCACCGCCTCGACGCCGGTGATGGCGACGATATCGCCGGCGCCCGCCTCCTCGACCGGATGGCGCTGCAAACCGGTGAAGGTGAGCACCTGAGCGATCTTGGCGGAGCCCCGGTCCTGCTCGCCGTAGCGCAGCGTCACGGCCTGGCCCGGGCGGACAGAGCCGCGGCGAATGCGCCCGATCCCGATGCGGCCCACGTAGCTGTTGTAATCGAGCGTGGAGATCTGCAGCTGCAGCGGACGGTCGCCTTCGGCGGCCGGTGGCGGCACGTGCTCGAGGATGGCCTCGAACAGCGCGGTCATGTCGGTCCCCGGCGTCGCGTGATCCTTGCCGGCCCAGCCCTGCAGCGCGGAGGCGTAGATCACCGGGAAGTCGAGCTGCTCGTCGCTCGCGCCGAGCTTGTCGAACAGCTCGAAGGTCTGGTCGATGACCCAGTCGGGGCGGGCGCCCGGACGGTCGACTTTGTTGACGACCACGATGGCCTTCAAGCCGAGCGAGAGCGCCTTGCGCGTCACGAAACGGGTCTGCGGCATGGGGCCCTCGACCGCATCGACCACCAGCAGCACCCCGTCGACCATCGAGAGCACGCGCTCGACTTCGCCGCCGAAATCCGCGTGTCCCGGGGTGTCGACGACGTTGATGCGGGTGCCACGGTACTCGATGGCGCAGTTCTTGGCGAGGATCGTGATGCCGCGCTCGCGCTCCAAGTCATTCGAGTCCATGATGCGCTCGGTGAGCTTCTCATGGGCGGCGAAGGTGCCGGATTGCTTGAGCAGGCAGTCGACCAGGGTGGTCTTGCCGTGATCGACGTGCGCTATGATGGCGATGTTGCGGATGGGCTTCATGAGAGGCCGGTGGGGTTGGCGGTATTGCCGGGTGGCAAAGACTTCCAAGTATAGCAGATTCAGGTCCGGCCACCTTTGGGGATTCCCGGACCCGGTCGGGCGCCCCGCGTTTCGCCCCAGTACGCTGCCGATTCCCAGCCTGGGCGGTGGCCTTACCAATGCGCCGGGGCGCAGTGCCGCCCCGCAGGCCGTCGCGAACGCGAGGCGAGGGCGGCTGATGCGCTGATGTGCCGCAGGCTCGACCTGGGCCTTGGAATCGCCGGCCGATGGCCTCACACTTCTTTTAATGTCCATTGCCGCACGCGCCCGCCGCGAGGCGCTCTCTGCGCCTCCTTCCGAGCCGCTGACGCTGCGCGGTTTCCTCGGCGTATTCCGCTACAGCCGTCGTGCCATCGAGCTGGTCTGGAGCACCAACCGGGCGCTCACCATATGGTTCGCCCTGCTGACGATCGTGGCCGGTGTGTTGCCGGCCTCGGTCCTCGGCATCGGCTCGCTGATCGTCGATGGTGTCATCGCCGCCATTCACGGCGCAGGCGCCGGAACCTCGCGCGTGATCGAGCTCGTCATCATCGAGGGCGTGCTGGTCGCCTCGATCGCCGCCGCCCAGCGCGGATTGACCCTGTCGCGCTCGCTGCTGCGCGTGCAGCTGGGGCAGCGCGTCAACGAGATGATCCTCGAGAAGGCGCTGACGCTCTCGCTCGGACAGTTCGAGGATTCGGAGTTCTACGACAAGCTCACCCGGGCCCGCCGCGAGGCCTCGAGCCGGCCCCTGAGCCTGGTCACCCGGACGTTCGGGCTGGCGCAGAACGCCATCTCCCTGGTGAGCTTCGCCACGCTGCTGGCGCAATTCTCTCCCTGGGCGGTCCTCGTGCTGCTGCTCGCGGGTCTGCCGGCGTTCGTCGCCGAGGCCAAGTTCTCCGGCGATGCATTTCGGCTGTTCCGCTGGCGCTCGCCCGAGACGCGCATGCAGACCTATCTCGAGACGGTGCTCGCCCGCGAGGACTACGTCAAGGAGGTCAAGCTGTACGGGCTCGGGCCGCGGCTGCTAGACCGCTACCGCGGCATCTTCCACCGGCTGTATCGGGCCGATCGCGCGCTGACCGTGCGGCGCGACCTGTGGGGCTTCGCCCTCGGGTTGGTTGCGACACTGACTCTCTACGCTGCATATGCCTGGATCGCCGTCAGCACCATCAGCCGGGTGATCACCCTCGGCGAGATGACGATGTACGTCGGGGCGTTTCGCCAGGGTCAAACCGCCGTCACCGCGATGCTGTCAGCGGTCGGCGGCATGTACGAAGACAACCTGTACCTCTCGACGCTGTACGAGTACCTGGAGACGCCGGTGCCTGCGCCATCCGCAGGCATGGTGCGCGGTCCGCACCCGGAGGATGGCATTCGCTTCGAGGATGTCAGCTTCATCTATCCGGGCGCACGGACCGCCGCGCTCGAGCACGTCACCTTGCATCTGCCGCCCGGTACCAGCCTGGCGCTGGTCGGGGAGAACGGCTCGGGCAAGACGACGCTCATCAAGCTGTTGACACGGCTGTATGCGCCGACGAGCGGCAGGATCCTGCTCGATGGCCGGGACCTCGCCGACTGGGACGAGCAGGCGCTGCGCGCGCGGATCGGCGTGATCTTCCAGGACTTCGCCCGCTACCAGATGCCGGTCGGAGAGAACATCGGCGCGGGCGATGAGCGCTATTTCGAGGATGAGGCCCGCTGGCAGGAGGCGGCCCGCATGGGCCGCGCCGACAGCTTCATCGAGGCGCTGCCGGCAGGCTACCACACGCAGCTCGGCACGTGGTTCCAGGACGGGCATGAGCTCTCCGGCGGGCAATGGCAGAAGGTGGCC
This sequence comes from Pseudomonadota bacterium, assembly GCA_021850555.1. The sequence continues at coordinate 20,942 of JAJZLX010000255.1, forward strand.
TTGTCGCGGGCTTTCATGCGCACGCGGGCGGATGTGTTGGTGTTGGATGAGCCGACCGCCGCCATGGACGCGCAGGCGGAAGCCGAAGTGTTCGAGCGTTTCCGCCAGCTCGCCCGCGAGCGCATCACCATCCTCATCTCGCACCGCTTCTCCACGGTGCGCATGGCCGACCAGATCATGGTGCTCGACCATGGCCGCATCCTGGAGCGGGGGAGCCACGAGGAGCTCATGCGGCTCGATGGCATCTACGCGCGACTGTTCTCGTTGCAGGCGCGCGGATATCGCTGACCTTACCCTCGAGGGGCAACGGCAGATGCAGAGTGATCTCGATGCGTTCATGGCGACGATGGTCGCGGGGGCCCGGCCCATGCCGATCGAGCGGGCCCTCGCTCTCGCACGGGAGCGATACGGCCTCGAGGCGGATGCGACACGGTTGACCGGCGAGCGGGACGAGAACTTCAAGCTGGTGACGCGCGATGGCGGGCAATTCGTGCTCAAGGCCGCAAATCCCGCCGAGAGCGCGGTGGTCGCCGAGTTGCAGATCGCCGCGCTGTTGCATCTGGAGCGCACCGACCCGTCGCTTCCCTGCCCGCGGGTGCTTCGGGCGCTCGATGGCGACACCCAGGTTCGCTTCCGGGACGGGAACGGCTTGGAGCGCACGGCTCGGATCGTGACCTATCTGCCGGGACGACTCCTCGGGGAGACCGCCCGCAGCTGCGGCCAGCGTGCCGCCTGCGGCCGCCTGGGAGGGCGCCTGGCCCGGGCGTTGGGCGGCTTCGAGCACCCAGCGGCTCATCGCCTCATCATCTGGGACGTGTGCCGGGTCCGGCATCTCGCCGGACTGCTCGGTCAGTTGCCGGGCTTCACGCTGCGCCCGGCTGCCGCTGCGCTGCTGGCGCGCGTGGCGCCCGCCGTCGAAGCGCAGCTGCCGACGCTGCGTCGACAGGTCGTCCACAACGACCTGAACCCGCGCAACATCCTGGTCGACCCAGCGGATGAATCGCGTGTGAGCGGAGTCATCGACTTCGGCGACCTGACGCACACCGCCTTGATCGCGGATGTGGCGGTGGCCGGCGCCGACCTCATTGCGCCCGACTGCGCCGATGCGGCGAGTGCGCGCGAGTCCGTGCTCGATGTGGCGCGCGCCTATCAGGAATGCGTGCCGCTGCTGCAGCCGGAGCTCGCGGCCCTGGGGAGTCTCGTTGCGGCGCGCCTGCTCATGAATGTGGTGGTGCACGAATGGCACGTGCATCATAATCCTCTCAGCCGCCATTTCGCCCCTCTGGGCCCGGATTACATGCGCGCGCAGCTTCAGCTTGCCGACCGGCTGTTGAGTGAGGGCATCACCCCGTGACCGGTGCGCGCACCGACCGCTCCACGCTTCTGGCGCGCCGTGCCCGGCTGCTTGCGCCGACCCATCCGCTCTTCTACGAGCAGCCGCTGCAGATCGTGCGCGCCGAGGGGGTGTGGATGTATGACGAGCAGGGTCGCCGCTATCTCGACGCCTACAACAACGTGCCCGCCGTGGGCCATTGCCATCCGGCCGTCGTGCGCGCGATCTGCGAGCAGGCGCGCATCCTCAACACGCACACACGCTACCTCACGGAGGAGCCGCTGCAGCTCGCCGAAGAGCTGCTGGCGACGCTCCCGCCCGAACTCGGCAGCGCCGTCTTTACCTGCACCGGTAGCGAGGCCAATGATCTGGCGGTGCAGGTGAGCAAGGTGGTGACCGGCGGGACCGGATTCATCATCACGGATTTCGCCTACCACGGAGCGACCGATGCGCTCACCGGCATGTCCCCCGAGGAGGGGGCCCCGCTCGGTGCGGGCGTATACACGGTGCCGCCGCCGCTTCGCGCCGCCGATGCGGAGGGCTTCGCCGATGAGGTCCGCCGCTGCATCGAGCGCATGCGCGCCTCGGGTGTGCGGCCTGCGGCGCTGCTGGTGGACACCATCTTCTCGAGCGATGGCGTGATCGCCGAGCCACGCGGGTTCCTCGAGGCGGCCGCGCGGGTGGTGCGCGCGGCCGGCGGGCTGTTCATCGCCGATGAGGTGCAAGCCGGCTTTGCACGCCTGGGCGAGGCGATGTGGGGCTTTGAGCGTCACGGTGTGGTGCCCGACCTCGTCACGATGGGCAAGCCCATGGGTAACGGGCACCCGGTCGCCGCCCTGGCCGGGCGCCCGGACCTGCTCGGGGAGTTCGCCCGGCACAGACACTACTTCAATACCTATGGAGGAAACAGCGTCTCCTGTGCGGCGGCGCGCGCGGTGTTGCAGGTGATCCGCGAGGAGCGTCTCATGGAAAATGCGCAGCGCACGGGCGAGCATCTGAAGCGGACGCTGCTTGCGCTCGCCAATCACCACCCGGTGATTCGCGATGTGCGGGGTGCGGGACTGTTCCTTGGCGTCGAGCTCGGCGCCGATCCGGCAAGCGGCCGCAGCCCGACCGCCGAGACCCGGCGGGTCGTGAACGCCATGCGCCGGCGCGGTGTCCTGCTGGGGGCCACGGGCCCTGAGGGCAACGTGCTCAAGATTCGCCCGCCGCTCGTCTTCGAGGCGCGGCATGCGGATCTGCTGGCGCAGGAGCTCGAGCGGACGCTGTCTGAGGGCTGACTCGATGCGGTGAGCCCCGCGAGGCTTCAGCGGGATCGTGCCGGCCGACCGGCGCGGGCCCATTGGCGACGAATGGGCGTCTTTGATATTATAACGATCATTATAAATACACCGGTCCGGCGCCTGCCGGGGGGATGAACCGATGGAATTCGCGCTCAACGAAGAACAGCAGCTCATCGTCAAGACGACCGGCGAGTTCGTGCGCCGGGAGCTCTATCCGCACGAGGCCGAGGTCGAGGAGTCCGGGCATCTGCGCGAGGAGCTGCGGCGGGAGCTCAAGGCCAAAGCCATCGACGCCGGGCTGTATGCGGCCAACATGCCCGCCGAGGTCGGCGGCGGCGGCCTTGATCCGGTGAGCTGGATGCTCTACGAGAAGGAGCTCGGGCGCACGAGCTATGCGCTGCACTACTCGTGCGTCGCGCGTCCCTCGAACATCCTGCTCGCCTGCGAGGCCGAGCAGCGCGAGCGCTATCTGCTGCCGGCGGTGCGCGGCGAGCGCACCGAGTGCCTCGCCATGACCGAGCCGGGCGCGGGCTCGGACCTGCGCGGCATGAAGACGACGGCGACCCTGCAGGGCGGGGACCTGGTGTTGAACGGCACGAAGCACTTCATCAGCCACGCCGACCACGCCGACTTCGTCATCCTGTTCGCCGCCTCCGGTCAGGAGAGCACGCCGCGCGGCAGCCGCCGCCTCATCACCGCGCTGCTCGTCGACAT
>JAJZLX010000791.1 GCA_021850555.1 Pseudomonadota bacterium
CGTGTGCACCGCATCGCTTTGGCGGTGGCTTTCGGCGGCGGTATGAGTGAGGCAGAGGCGGTCGCGATCGCGCGGGAAGCGAAGCATCTGTGCACCGTCACGAACACCATTTTTGGCGCACCGATCGTGGAAGTGACCGCGAGCGCGGCAAGTTGACGGTCACGGCGCGATGATATCGCGCGGGCGCGAGCGCGCCCGCGCTGAGACCGCCGATGAGGCGCCAGTATGCCGCTGCGATCCAGAATAGGGGCGCTCAGCCGTATGTGCTCGCGCTCTCCGGCTCCTCATGAGTACGGAGAAGCACGAAGCCGTAAGGAGTTCTCTCGGACATGACGAACGACGCAGGCACACTCGAGGCGTTCGGATACCACCCCGAGCTCAGACGGTCATTGTCTACACGGGACCTGATCGTCTATGGAATGGTGTTCATGGTCCCGATCGCGCCATGGGGAGTGTTCGGCTTCGTCTGGCACGATTCGAAGGGCATGGTGTCGCTCGCCTATCTGATCGGGCTGTTCGGCATGTTCTTCACGGCATTGAGCTATGCCACCATGTCGCGCGCATTTCCGGTCGCCGGATCCGTATACGCCTACGCTCGCTTCGGTATACACGAAGTAGCCGGGTTTTTCGCCGGATGGCTGATCCTCCTCGACTACATATTGATCCCTGCGCTGATTTACTTGTTCGCCGCGGTTCCGTTGGAACCCATATTCCCGCATGTCCCGGAAGACGTCTGGATCGCGGTGTTCGTGGCATTCAATGCCGCGGTCAACCTCGTTGGCATCAAACTTACGGCGCGGGTCAATCTCGCTCTCCTGGTGGTTGAGTTGCTGGCGCTCGCGCTGTTTCTCGTTGTCGGTCTCGTGGCTCTCTACTCCGGGGTCGGGGCAGGGCGACTGACCTGGCAACCCATTTACGATCCCCGCGTTTTCTCGCTGTCGACGGTGGCTGGAGCCACCTCGATCGCCGTGCTCTCGTTTTTGGGGTTCGACGGCATTTCGACGCTGGCCGAGGAGAGTCGTGGTGGCCCCAAATCGGTGGGCCGTGCGACGCTAGCTGCGCTCCTGCTGGTGGGTGCCTTGTTCATGATTCAATCATGGATCGCGAGTGACCTTGCACGCGGCATGACCTTCACGTCGCTCGCGACGGCTTTCTATCAGATCGCTGCAAGAGTTGGCGGTGCATGGCTGCAAGACATCACCATTCTTGTCTCGAGCGTGGCCGCCGGAATCGCCAACGCCATGGCCGCACAGGCCGCTGTTTCCAGGGTTCTATTCGCCATGGCCCGGGATGCTCAATTGCCCACGCCTCTAGCCAGAATTCATCCGCGATTTCAGACTCCCTACGTGAGCACCCTCGTGGTCTCGGGCATCTCGTTATTGGTGGCGCTGTTCTTCGCCAAGCGCATCGATGATCTTACGCGGATTGTAAATTTCGGTGCCCTGACGGGATTCGTGCTGTTGCATGTATCGGTAATCAACCACTACTTCATACGCGAGCGCAGTGGGCGGTGGCTCCGGCACTTCTTGTTCCCCATCATCGGGCTCGCCGTGATTACCTATGTTCTTTACGAAACCAATCGGATGGCCAAGCTCATGGGCGCATGCTGGATCGTCATCGGCATCATCTATTACCTGGTGCTGACGAAGGTCCTCAAGAAATCGGCGCGATTGGGGGTATAGCGAGGGCGGCCGTTGTGATCACTGTGCGGACGGTTGGAGTCTGCCGAGTGGTGTACGCCAGATGCATGTGCGGGCGGGGTGCGGACGCATTATTGCTGCCAGCCGGTGAGGTTTCGGCGACGCGTTTGAGGCAAGCAGACTGTGCTCCAGACATCCGGTGACACAGCAGCAGACACGACGCGATACCGCACCCGACATCGACCATTAAGCCGCTCGCAACGCCGTGCCATGTGTATGCCGGCGAGTTGGCTGCAGTCGGTTCTGTCGGCGGAGCCGGCGACGCGACGTTAGAGACAGCAGTTAGTGGCCGCCGGTGCGCACCGGATTGCTGCGATTGCACCCGGCGTCGATTCGCTGGTACGGGGATCATTCGGAGCGAGACGTGGAGGAGGGGCGGGATTTCTGAATCGCCTCAGCGTATCACGCCGTGCTCGCCGTCAAGTGTGCCGCGGCGGGCTTTCGCGGCATAAACGGCCGCCGCCCCGCGAAGACGCGGGTCCCCTCCATTTATTCCACGACCCTGGCGGCGCACTGGACGGCTGCGCGCGCCGTGATCGGCGGTTCGCGGGCAATCCCGCCCAAGAGTCACCGAGGACACGGCCATGGCTAACGGTAACGATTCCGTGCGGACGCTGTATGTGCGCGAATCCGATCTCTATCGCGAGGCGACCCCCGAGGAGACGCTCCTGGCGGCTGACCTTGCGATCGCGAAGCGCTTTCGGCGCGGCGTCACGCTGAGCTCTCCGCAGCTCGTTCGGGAGTATTTGCGGATCAGGTTTGCGCGACTCGATCACGAGGTGTTCTGCGTGGTATTGCTCGACACGCACCATCGCCTGCTGTCCTTTCAGGAGATGTTCCGGGGGACCATCGATGGCGCGGCGGTGTTTCCACGGGAAGTGGTGAAAGAGGTGCTCAAGCACAACGCGGCGGAAGTGATCCTGGCGCACAACCACCCCTCCGGCCGGGCGGAGCCCTCTGGGGCCGATGAGTGCATCACACGGCGATTGAAGGATGCGTTGGCGCTCATCGATGTGCGGGTGCTCGATCACCTCGTGGTGGCGGGGACGACGTTCGTGTCCATGGCCGAGCGTGGTTGGATCTGAGTCCCATCATGGCCCGGCTCCGGTATCGGTCGGGGTCGGGCCTTTTATCTGATGGACGGTCCTGAGCCGACGAATGTAGTGGCGAGAATTGGGGCTGTGGGGATTACGAGGGCAATCCCGCGGTGACGGTGGGGCGCCGCACCGCTTGGAGTCGCGTGGTACGGAATGCCGTCCAGCTTGGCGGTCGGCGCGCTCGCGATCACGGCTCCGACCCGAATCCCGCTCTCGTCACACGGTCCTCGGGATCGAGCAGTCCCATGCGCTGCAGCCGCGCCTCGATCGCCCGCAGCGTGCGGCTGTGCCGCTTGGCGATGGCTTGCGGAGACTCGCCCGCCTTAAATGCTGTGGCTAGTCGATTGTCCTCTTCCGCGGTCCAGGCGCGGCCGGCGTTGTCAGGCAGGGCGGCGCGCCGTCTGCTCCGGAACTCTACCCGTTCGAGCGCGGCGACAGCCGCGAGCAGAGCTCGCAGCACGTCCGCGCGGTGCGCGACGGAGTCGGCGGGGAGCGGCTCGAGCGAGCCGGGCTCGCGCCCTTCGATCAGGGTCTTCAGGATCACGGTTGCATCGGGGTTTTGCATGGCGGAGCCTCCGGGGTATGGGGAAGCGGCGGTGGGCATCGAGGGAGAGGTGCAGCGTCGAGTCGCGTTCGTTCCGCGACTCACGCAATCGGAAGGCTTCTTTCGGGTGTTGGGGGACGCTTGCGGAATGATCGGGTCCGATGTATCCGGGCATCGAGCCGGCTGCGCGGGTTCGGGCGCGGTCTGAGCACAGGCTGATGCTCGCCGCGGGGATCGGCGGATCCGGACGGCCGGCAACGGGTTTCCCTCGAGCCCGTCCCGCAGGTAGCGCAGCGTTCGCGCGACATAGATCTTGGCCATCCGGGTACTGATGTGCATCGCGTGTCCCACCTCCTCGAACGGTAGGCCCCGGACGATGCGGAGCGCGAAGGATTCCGCACACCTCGGCGGCAGTGCGTTCACCGCCGCGCCGGTCAGGGCCAATCGCTCCTGGGCATCGGCGACGAGCTCTGCAGAGGGCGCGCATTGCTCGGCCTGAACCGCCAGCGTCTCCGTCAGGTGCGTCCGGCGCTGACGGGCACGGCCATGATCGGTCATGACGTTCATCGCGGCGCGCCAGAGGTACCGATCGAGCGTGTCGATCGCCCCGGGATGCACGGCCGCGAGGATCCGGGCGTAGGCTTCCTGGAGGATGTCTTCGGCCTCGTCCGCGGAGCCGGTCCGCCGGGCGAGGAAGCGCAGCAACGGTCGCCGCTGCCGG
>JAJZLX010000318.1 GCA_021850555.1 Pseudomonadota bacterium
GCGAGATCATCGACGGTGAGCGGCGAGGCGTCCTCGGGCAGATCAAGGCAGTCATTGCCGGAGAGTTCGCGGGGTTCGCCGAGCGACTCGACGCTCATATAAAGGAGAGCGCGCAGCTCACGGTGCGACAACGGCACCTGGATGAGCGGCGGGTGGAGGTCCGGGCCGAACCGGAGTTGACCGTCGGGGAGATCGCGAACGCGGTGATTGAGGCGCTGCGAGAGTCCGGACTCGCCTTCTCATCGGCGGATCCCTCTCTCGAGACGCAGAGGCTGTCCGCCCCACCCGCGATCGATCACGAGGGGATCGCCTCTGCCACCGCCGAGCGCGTCGTGGAGGGACTGAAGCCCCACATGGGGGTTCACATGGACATCGCGGCGATCAAGGAGTCGCTGCGCGAGAGCTTTCAGCTCGCGTGGATCTGGATCGCCTTGGGGTGCGTGCTCGCCGCCGGTGGGTTCGGCATTTGGGTGGGCTATCGACGGGCATCGATTCGGGACACAGGGGCTCTCACCGTGCTCAGTCAGCAGGTGGCCGATCTGAAACACGCGAACGCGACACTGGCCCGCGTGTGCGTCCCCGGCCGGCGCTGACGCACAGAACCATGCAGTGGGGTTGTCCTGGAAAGGGGGCCCGGGCAGCGGAGAAGAATTGAACGACCTGTCCCGCGAAGCGGGCATTGTGGCAACACAGACACGAGTTTTCGAGGTGAGAGTCCTATGAACGCGCAAGCTGAGCATGTGAATGATCAAATGGCGGCGACAGAGCAGCCTGCCGCGGCGGTCGTGAAGGCCCCGGAGGAAATCGCGCTCGAGGAAGCCATTGCGCGTGAGTACCTCGAGCGGGAGCGGGACGCCTCGCGCGCGCGCCACGACAAGCTCGAAGCGCTCAATGACCGTCACCGGCGCGAGGTCGAGGAATTCCAGCGTCCGGAGACCACCGCCGATGTTCGCAAGGAAATTGAGTCCAAGTACAAGAATCTCCAGGCGGGCGCGCGCCACTCGCTCGTTGCGCAGGAACTCGCGCGCCGGCAGGAAACGCTCGAGCGGCGACACCTCACCGAGCGTCAGCAGCTCACGGGGCGCACGCCATTGACCTTCGCGCGCTTCCTCGAGCAGAAATTCGCCGATCCGACCCTGACCGGCGAGCGGCGACGGGTGGCGAAGCGGTTGCATGACGAAGCCCAACCGGTTGCGGGATTCACCGGGGATCGGACGGGCGATATGTCTGCCGTGGTGCTCGACGGGTTGTCCGCCACGTTCGGCGCTGAAAAGGACGGCCTCGTACCGGTGCACTACGAGCGCGATCATAAGCGCGTCATCACCGATCGCGGCGACCGGCTGGACGTGCACGAGACGAGCGATCAGGAGATCGAGGCGGCGTTGCGCATCGCCGCGCAGAAATTCGACCTGGAGGCGGGACTCGACCTCACGGGCGGCGAGGAATTCCGCATGCGCGCGGCGGAGATTGCCGGCCGCCTCGGCTACAAGGTGCAAAACCCCGACCTGCAGGCCGCCTGGCAGGCGGGACACGCCAAGGCCGCCGAAGTGAGCCCGGCCGCGGACATTACCGGTCAGGCCGCGGTGCTCGCTCGAGTGGCCGAGGTCGACAACGCACGCACAGGGGCCGCGGCCGGCACGGGAGCGGCGGAGGCTGCAATCGGGCGTGTCCAGGAGGCCGGCGCAGCCCTGGCGGCGCGCCATGAGTTGCCGCGAGCCGCCGAAGAGGCGCAGCCCGCCGCTTCGGCGGCGGTCGGCGGCCCAGTCCGCGTCAACATGGCGGGGGAATTCTTACTTCAGCGCTTGAAGCCACACCAGATCCGCGTCATCGAGTCCCTCGGCCGCGGCGAGACGGTTCCTCTTTATCAGAGTGCGTCGCTCCGCGGGCGCGCCAGCGAACCGGATCTCGTCACCGAAGAGGGCGGTCTCACCGAGGATGGACAGCGTGTCTACGATCGGCTTATCGAGCGGAGCCGACTCGAGCAGCAGCAGTTGCTCACGCGCAATGAGGACCAGGCACTTGAGGAGGCAGATCACGAGCGCGAGCTCGCCGAGAACGCGCACGATCTTGCCGACTACGGCTCTTCGGCGACGGCCGAAGCTGACGTCGGCCTGTAAGTCACTGGCACGAGGAGTCATCTATGAGCTATGGCATCGAGCAGGCCCGCCCACAGGGGAGTTCATCGGCCGCGGCGGCCGATGAGGGCGCCCCAACGATCGAAGTGCCTCGTGATATCGCCGAACGCGAGTTCGGAGCCGAAGTGATGACCGAGGAGCAAGGCGATGAGTAAGACAGAGCCCAAGCCACCCGCGGTCGGCGGGCAGAAGTCCCTTGCGAGTCTCGAGGCTGAGACGAAATGCTTGCTCGCGAAGACGGCCGCGGATCTCACCCGTGCGCCGACGGAGGAAGAGCAACGGGAACTGCATTCACATCGATCCATCGAGGTGAATGAGGTGTCTCTGGATCGGGTGTGGAACGACGCGGAATGGTGTGCCGAATACCGCTCCGGAGAGGAGGAGGTGTGGTTCCGCGACTACGGACCTCGCTTCGAGGTTGTGAACCGCGAAGACGAGAGTATCGCCGTGGCGCTGCAAATCGCTGCCGAAAAGTTCGGCGGGATCGTCATGATCAGTGGGCCGGCGAAATTCCGTGCACGTGCCGTGAGCCTCGCCGCTCACCTCAATATTGGGGTCCTCGAGCAGGACTTTACCGAGGCTGGCGAGCAGGAGAAAGGGGTGATCGGCGCGGTGGAGATTGAGCCTGGCGAGGCGAGTTCGCCCCATGAGGAGGACGAGCAGACCGTCTCGGATGAGTGTGATCTCGGCCGATGAAGGAGAAGTGTTGAGAATGTTCTCATTTGCGCGAAAACGCCGCTCCAATGTGAAGTGCCAGTGGGCAAACGCGGATGACGTTCGTGCCGCGGACCTCTCGGCCGATGAACACAATCGGGGCGGAATCATCCTGGGTTCGTGGCGCGCTCGGAAGGGACGCTCGGATCTGTTGCAATACAAAGGGCCTCATCACGTTTTGGTTGTCGGGCCCGCGAGAAGTGGCAAGAGCGCGGGCGTGACCGTCCCGACGTTGCTCAACTGGGACGAGTCGGTGGTCATCTACGATACAAAGGGCGAGAACTGGGCGCTCACCAGCGGCTTTCGGGCACAGCGACTCGGGCAGCGCGTGCTCAAATTCGACCCCGTTGCACCCGATAGCGCGCGGTTCAATCCGCTCCTCGAGGTCCGTCTGGACCGCCACATGCTCGAGGATGTGCAGAGCATCTGCACGCTCATCGTGGACCCGGATGGCCGAGGACTCGAGGATCACTGGGCGAAGACCGCCTTTGACTTGCTGGTCGGCGTCGTGACTTTCTTGCTGCTGTGCGACCCACCAGAGGTCGTGCCCTCGTTCGAGCGCAGTCTTGCAACGGTGCTTGCCATATTGTCCGATGGCGGCCCGTTTCGCGCGGCGGCCGTACCGGCCGGCGCTGCATCCGAAGTGCCTCGCGTTCCGCTGGTGCCCGCCGACGCCCGGGCAGTGTTCAGCTACATTCGAGACGTTGCGTACTCGAAGCTCCGTAGCATCTCGAGCACCGATGCGTGTCCGGGCGACAATGCTGAGTATGACGCTCGCCGGGTGGGTTGGCGGATCATCGCTGTGTCCATGGAAGCGTGGCTCGACAAGCCGGCGAACGAGGCCGGCTCGGTACTTTCCACGGCGCTGTCTTTCCTCTCGCTCTACCGCGACCCCGTTGTCGTGGAGAACACCCGCGTCTCGGATTTTTCGATCCAATCGTTATTGGAAAGCGACGACAAGACGTCACTCTACATCGCGGTTTCCCCGGTTGAATGTGATCGATGCCGGGCGCTGCCTAAGATGATCATGGATTTGCTCATCCGAAGACGAAAGGAGAAGATGGGGCAGTGGCAAAGTCGGCTGCTGCTCGTCATCGATGATCTTGCGCGATTTGGCTGCCTGGATACCTTCGTTGAGGGTTTGGGGTGGTTCCAGCATGCGAAGGTGAACGCTTTGGTGATGGCGCAGTCCAGTCACCAGATCATCGCA
>JAJZLX010000023.1:0-3044 GCA_021850555.1 Pseudomonadota bacterium
GTATTCGGTCGGCGCCGACCAATCCGGGCCCGCCGCAGCCGCACTGCTTGCTGGAGCCTTCGGCACCCACTGACCGGAGAGATTCGGGCTCGCTTCCCGTGCATCCTGATACACCTGGGTTACCGACCGGCAACCGGGGCCCTTTTTGAGCGGGCACTGCGGACCGACCGTCGCGCACCCCGCGATTCCCGCGAGAACGAGAACGGGAAGGGAGATTTTCATGAAACGGACCATTCTAGGTACCCCGTGCAATGCTGGTCTTCGTCGTCACGCCCTGAACGCGCCCCCACTCGAGCGGCACATTCGAGGTAAACACCGCCGTCGCCAGGCGTCCGCCTGCGACACGGATCACCGGGAATATGCTCTCAGCCTGCTGCAGGTAGAACTGCGCGAGCTGGCTCGAGGCTGTGGCGGCCCCTGAGAGGCCCGCGGCGCGCACCGCCGCCGAGCCGGTGATGGTCGACATGGTGCCGATGGCACTCGTAGTCATCACGCCCTGTGCGCCACCGAACGCATTGGCAAGACCTTGCGCGAACCCGGCGAGCAGCGCCTTGCCGATCTTCGCCCCCTGACGGTCGATGACCTTGCCGCGCAAGCCGAGCATGCTGTCCGAGTCGACGACGTAGCCGCGCACCGGTTGAGAGAGCACCAGTTCATGCTGGCGATCGACACACGACAGCTCCGCCAAGCGGATATACACGCGCTCCGAGGAGAGACTCCCATAGGCCGATCCGAGCATGAAACACGAACGCAACCCGAAATGCGCCGAGCCCGGCAGCACCGCGTTATCCTGAACCCGCAGCAGCACCGGTTCTGGGTTCGATCGCGTCTGAGAACTCGTGCCTGCATCCACTCCGTTCAGCAACACCACCTTGACGAAGGAACCGGTGAGCAGGATCCCAGTACCCGAGGGCACCGGCGCGTTCGCCGCCTTGACCACCTTCGCGGTCGAGGCCTCCGCTTGCACCGCCGCAATGGGCTTCGGCGAGAAGACATACGGCCCTTCGGGAGCCGATGTCTCATTGCCGCCGCTCTCGAGCGGCGGGGCATCCATCGTCGGGATCGGACTCTGCGCGCTTGATGCGCCCGTAACCGACGGACTTGAGGGTACCGGAGGCGGCGGGGGCGGCGGGGGCGGCGGCAATTCCCCCACGCCACTATCACTCGGTGCGGGCGGGGCGCTGTTGCGCTCGTTGGAGAGCTGCTGCTCGAGCTGCGAGATCTCGCTCTTCAATCCACTTACCGTGGACTGCAGACCCTCACTCTGCGCTTTGAGCGAGTGGATCTGCGCCTGGGACTGCGCCTCCCAGGAGCGCTGCGCCAGCCCACTCGGGGTCATATCAATAGCGGCCGCAGGGGGCTGCTTCGGCGGCGGCAACTTTTTTGGCTTCGACATCAGGGAAACGATGAGAACCAGAAACAGCATCGCGCCGCCGAGGATGAACCACCAACGATGGCTCACGTTCTTCTTCCCCGGCACGGCGAACAGGCCGCTCTTTGCCTTGAGCGACAGTCCGAGCCGCGCCGCGCCGGTCTCGCCGCTTTTCTGATCAGCCACGGCTCACTCCCTCGAGGATGTAGAGCAACGGGCTGTTTGTGGCATCCACCACATCCCCGGTTAACAGGATCGCCGTCATCCCTTTGTGGTAGAACTCAGGTGGTGCCACCACGGCTGCCTGTCCATGCTCGCTCACAAGAGCGTAGACGAGAATTCTGTGCCCTGACCCATCGCTCCAGCTCGCCCGCGGGACGATATCGAACTTGTCGAAGCGTGCCATCGGTGGCAGCCGCGTCGGATAAAATGCATCCGGCACCTCACCCATCACGGCGCTACGCAAGAGCGTGATCGCGGCGCTGTGGGTACCTCCTTCGCGCGGGTCCCGGTCGGGCCCCCAGGTCTTGCGCGGCGGGTGAGCGCCACTTGCCCGGTAGGTGATGCCAGACACATTGCGCGGCGCGAGTAGATAGCTCTTCACCTGGTGACCGGCGAGCTCGACGACCATCTCAAATGGCTTATCCGAACCGGGAGCAAACTGGATCAACACCTGTCGGTTGGAATCGAGATACACAGGCGCGCCGAGCACGGGCGCGTCCGCGGGAAAGATCGGACCCTTGACGATCGCCGCCGGAAACACGAATCGGTTCAGCCCGCGCGTCGACACTACGATCGCACCGCTCGGGACGTTCGGGCGAATAGATGCGGTGCGGCGATCCCCCTCCTTTGCGTCTGCCGATCGTTCATATCTCTTCTGCGCACGGTGGGGGCGCAAGCCCTGGGGGTGAAGCACATGCGCGTAGAGGACACGCGCGGATTTCACCTTCCCGTAGCGTACCAGTTTGGTCTTCCCGTGGGCCTTGTGCGCCAAATCAGCCGCCGCAGATTTGACGGATGGCGCCGCGGGCGCCATCGGGCTTTCCGTTGGGTGATTTGCCGATATTGCAACGGGCGGCGCTTTGCCCGCCGTCGTCGGAGGGGACAGATCGAGCTGCCCGCGAGCGCGGGCAACCGCCGGCAGCAGCAGCGCTGCAATCAGCAGCGGTCTACCGAGAGATCTTGAGGCTTGCAACATGCAGATACCCACCCTCATTCAAATAGCTCACCTTGTACTCGACTGGCGAGTGCAGGACCTGATTACCTCCTTCCCAACGCGAGAGCACCCCTGAGATCTTCACGGAGAGCTTCTGCGGGTTGACGTAGACCCGATTCGGATAAAAGGCCTGGCTCACATCGTTCGCCTCGTCTTGATGCGCCTGGGACATCAGCGAGACGTTCTCAGCCGCGTACTCCGAATCCGTCAGGCGGTTCAGGAACCGTCGGTACTGCGTCACGACATCGTCGGGCTGCCAGTCGAGCGCGAGAGAGAGATCTCCCAGGGCGATCTGGGAGATGTACCCAGGACTCGATCGACCGGTGGAGGGGGTTACGGTGACCCTCCCGTGGCTCTCGGCGAATCCCACCGGGACCAGTACCACGGGTTTATCCGAGGCGCTCAGCACAAGAGCGAACGCGAGCACGGCGGCAAGACCGGCTACGGTGAACGTCG
>JAJZLX010000023.1:3054-4056 GCA_021850555.1 Pseudomonadota bacterium
ACGCCCTTGCCTCGGAAAAGGCATTCGAGAGGCTGCTGATAAATTTGCCTTCACGGGCCACGCTATACCCCTTCTCGTACAAAACTTCTCCGGCCTGGGCCGGAGCACACTGCTAAACCAGGATGAACCCTGGTCACTCCACCAAATCGTTCACCCACACCGGCGGGAAACGCGCGTTCAATCCTTTGTCCGCCGGCAAACCGAGGGACCACAAAAAGTGCTGCACCGCGCCGCGCTTCATGCCGCGGCGCAGATACCTGCTACCGATAAGGACCACAAAGCATCCAATGAGCCCGATGACCCAGAGCCCCATCACGAGGCCGACGCCGAGGAGCGCGAAGGCTATGATGAAGTCGAGCGGCTCCCAGAACAGGATCGGGACAGGGTCCTCGATCTTGTGCCGGACGACGTGAGAGGTCTGATCGAACGTGCTCACCGCAGTACGGCACCGTTCGTCATCAGATTGATGATGATCGAGGGCATCCAGTGCAGCAGCGCCGCAATGGCGATACCCACCACCATGGCGAGAGGACTGGACTTAACCACTGCCACACCAGCCCCGATCAGTACGCTCGCAAGCGCGAGCGCGATGCCGAGCCCGCCATCAATCCAGCTGAGCAACGTCTGTACGAGGCCATAGAACGTGTCGCTCGAGCTCAGGGAACCGGCGAACGCAGGGCTGATCGCCAGCACGCTCAGCATGAGGGTCGGAACGGCATAGCGCGCCAGAACCTTCATTTTTGCCAATCGGGATCGGGACTTCATGGGTCTACTCCTGTGGCCCGTAGGGGCCGCTGCAATTCTCTAGGTAAAGGAACGGGAAAATTTTCGATAAATATTTTTATCGGTGGTGCGTGGCCTCTCGGTACAGCACTTGCCACTTGCGCATCACTCCGCTGGCGTAGCGGTATCCGATGCGGTACAGGACGGGGTTGCTCCAGCCATTTGGGCCGACGTTGTAGGCCATGGTGGCCCGAAACCAGTTCCATCCCCCGAGTTCAG
>JAJZLX010000084.1:0-10532 GCA_021850555.1 Pseudomonadota bacterium
TTCCGATCTTGGCATTCATCGTGCCTGCCGGCATTGGCGTGCAGGAGGTGGGGTTCGTGCTGTTCGGCCATATGCTCGGCGTGGGAACCGATGTGGCTCTGGCTGTTTCAATGGCGAAGCGTCTGCGGGAAGTGTTGTGCGGAGTTCCATCACTGATCTCCTGGCAATGGCTCGAGGGCCGGCGGCTGCGTGCACCGGCGAATGCTCCCCCGTGAGCGGACGGCTGTAGCCGCCGGGGCGCAGCCTCAGATAGTCGCCAATGCCTCGGCACACGACACCGTCACCTTCAGGCTGAGCAATGCGTCGGCGCGCGTTCGCCCGAGATTGATCGCAGCGATCGGCAGCCGGCGGCGCGCGGCGTGCCGTGCAAAGCGGTAGCCCGAGTAGACCATCAGCGAGGAGCCGACGATGAGCAGGGCGTCAGCCTGCTCGAGGCGGTCCATGGACGCCTCGACCCGGGAACGCGGGACGTTCTCGCCGAAGAACACCACGTTGGGCTTGAGCACCCCACCACAATGTTCGCACGGCAGCACGGTGAAGCGCTCGAATGGCAAGCCCTCCAGATCAGCGTCGCCGTCCGGCGCGCTACCCGCCTCGATGCTGCGCCATTCGGCATTGCAGTCAAGTAGCTGCGCCTGCAGCGTCGCACGTGAGGTAATGCGCTCGCATCCCATGCAGCGAACCTGATCGATGCGCCCGTGCAGATCGAGCACCCGCTCGCTGCCGGCGGATTGATGCAACCCGTCGACATTTTGGGTTACCAGCAGGTCGATCCGGCCAGCGCGCTCGAGGCGGGCAAGGGCGGTGTGTGCGCCGTTCGGACGGGTGCGACTTATACGCGGCCAGCCCGCGAGGCTGCGCGCCCAGTAGCGTTGGCGCACGGCGGCGTTGCCCATGAATGCCGCATAGTTCACCGGCGGTGAACACTTCCAGTTGCCCTCGGTGTCACGGTAGTCTGGAATGCCAGAGTCGGTGCTGCAGCCGGCGCCTGTCAGCACGAACAGCCAGTGATGACGGCCGATGAATTCGCCGAGGGGAGAGGTGGGCATGATGAGTCTGCCGTTCACGCGGGTGCCGGAGTATGCATTGTAGTGCCGAATGAGTGCGAAACACGGGCCAGCCGCGGATTTGATGCTGCCGTGTGCACAGATCGGCTGCAGGACATCCGGTATGCGCGGCGGCAGACGATCGCGTGCACTGCGGGGGTCGGACTCGATGGGTTCGGTGGAGCTGGTCGCCGCGGCGTGCAGTTGCCGGTCGTCGGCCGAATTTCCGTAGACTGCCGGGAGCAGTCACTGCTGGAGCGCTTTGCATGATGGCCATGCTGGGGCGGGAACTCATCGCGCTGCTCGGTACCGATTGCGCGGCAGAGCCCGAGTCCACTGTTTGCGCCAGCGGCATGCAACGCTGCTATCGATGGCGGCGTGGGTCGGGGTGGCTGTTCGTCAAGACGGTGCCGGCAACTTCGAACGACCGGCTCGCCGCTGAGGCCGCGGGCCTTGAGGCGCTCGCGACGGCCGGGGCGCTGCGGGTGCCCCGGGTGTGCGCCCAAGGCATTGCCGCGGCTGAGGCCTTTCTGGCCCTCGAGTGGATCGATATGGCGGCGGCGACCGCGGACAGTGAGCGCCGTCTGGGCGAGGGCCTCGCGGCGCTGCACTGTGTCACGGCCGATCGTTTCGGCTGGAATCATGACAATCACATCGGTCCGACGCCGCAGGCGAATGGCTGGCTCGCGGACTGGGCGGCCTTCTGGCGCGAGCAGCGGCTACAGCCGCAGCTCGACCTCGCGATACGTCGGGGCCATGGCCACTTGCTGGCGGATTCCGGTGCACGGTTGCTCGAGGTCCTCGAGGTGCTGCTCGTGGACCACGGACCGCTGCCGTCACTCCTGCACGGGGATCTGTGGGGCGGAAACTGGTGTACGACGACCGACGGGCAACCGGTGATTTTCGACCCGGCCGTGTACTACGGCGACCGAGAGACGGATCTGGCCATGACGCGTCTATTCGGAGGCTTCGGTCGGCGCTTCTACGAAGCGTATCAGGGCAGTGCACCACTGCCCGCGGGGCATGCGGTACGCGCCGAGCTGTACAATGTCTACCACGTTCTGAATCATGCCAACCTATTTGGCGGCGGTTATGTGCGGCAGGCACACAGGATGATTCGGAGGCTCCTGGCGCAGGCCCATGCCTAAAGATCAAGAAAAACCGAGGATGGCGCCCAAGGCCTGCGCGAGCCTCTCCCATTTGGGTGATCCGGCGTAAGTACTTCCCGAAGTGGCGCTGGGGCGGGAAGACGTCGAAACTGTACGGGTGGCACGCAATATCCCGGTGCACCCAGGACATCCCGAGCGAATCTGCTGGGGATGCGAGCATTATTGCCCAGCCGATGCCATGCGTTGTGGCAACGGCACCGAGCGCGCGCAACATCCGGTTGAGCTTTGGGGTGATGACTGGTTGGAGTACGGACTTGACGCTGATGCCGCGCAGAAGCCGCAGTCCCCTCGCGGCTAGAGGGCAGTCAGGCGCGAGCCCGGTGCCGAGCTGGCAAATCCTCGTCGGACGCTGATCCTGCGCGATAGGTCTCACGTCGCATCCTCCGGTTCTTCGGCATCCGGGGAACGAAAGGGCGCTGCTCACCGTGATTCACGCCGGGCCGAACAATGCAGCGTTGTCTCTGCCAGGCCCCTCCGCTTGC
Source organism: Pseudomonadota bacterium (assembly GCA_021850555.1). The sequence goes on from JAJZLX010000084.1 coordinate 2,698, forward strand.
AAATGCGAGCGGATTGACGCTCGAGTGCTTGGCAAGCAGCGTAGAATTCGTGTAGCATTCAAGCGCTAAAGGACCTATAGACTTCTTGTATTATCAATGTCTTGGGAACAATTCCTGAGTATTCGATAGAAGTTTCGCGCGAGACGCGACGCATCAACGGGGCCGTGTCCACCCGCGGAATTCCGAAACCTCAATGGCTAGGTGGCAGAGTGGTCATGCAGCGGCCTGCAAAGCCGTCTACGCCGGTTCGATTCCGACCCTAGCCTCCAATAAAACAACATGTGTGGAGCGTTTTGCTCACGGTCACTTCAACAAGAAACCGCTCATTGTCCGTTGAAATGTGGCAATAGGCACCCGGTTGAGAGTGTCAAAACGTGTACATGCCGTAATCCCTCGTGACGGCAGCCATCGTGCGGTGCAGGCTTCACGATCGACCCGATAGTCGGATAGGCGGTTCGGTTGTCTTCGAATCGGACATCGGGAACGCAGCCCGCTCTCGATTGACGTGCTCTTCGCCATGAAGGAGAGAGCAAGTCGAGGAGGACGCCATTTCAATCTTGCCCGTGTTCGGTGACCCATGCACTGGGCGTCATGGCATTCGCCCGTCGAAGGAGTTCCTCGTCCCACGAGATGATGGTTCTGTCTTTATTTGTGGCGACAGCCGCATAGAACGCGTCGCCGGCACGCAGAAAGACCTCGGTTTCCACCGTCAGCGCGGTTACCAACAACGATCCTAGATCCATTTCGGTGATGAGCGGGGATTGCACAAGGCCGTCAGCGAGTTCGCGGTCCCTTGCGGCATCGCGCAGCCGGCGCGAGAGCGCACAGGCGACTTTCGGCCGCGCGATGGCGGGGGTGGTGCTGCCGCATGGCGGTGCGGAGAAACGTTCGGCTTGGGGTGGCAGTGTATCGGCGTCGTCGGCTGCGGAGACCCAGACGCTGGCGTCAACCACGAGTGCCATCACTTCGGCGTCCTGCGGTGATCCTGGCGGCTGCGGTCAGCGATCAGCACCTCGCGTGCGGAAGGTCCGCGCGGAGCGGCTCGCATGGCCTCGTCGGCTTTAGCGAGCCATGTGTGCAGCCAAGTTTGGAGGGAGGCGTCAGGCTGTGGTTCATCGTCCTCTCCCAACCAGTGCTGGTACAGCTCCACAGTGACCTCGCGCACTGGCTTGCCGAGCAGGGCGCTCTTGGCCTTGACCTTGCGATACAGCGTATCCGGAATATCGATAGTCGCTTTCATCATGGCAGGATAGCTGTCTTCCGTATTCCTGTTAAGCTGGCTCTTGTGGAGCGCCGCCCAAAATGAAGTCACTGCAGCGACGAATAGCAGCCCAAGAGTCATTCGGGCCAATGGGTAACCATCCTCCGGCAAAGCCGGAGGCTTTCACGTCGCGGGGCCCCTCAAAGGGGCCATTTCCGCGACGCAAGAGTGAAGAATGTCGCTATGTTCAAGATCATGGCGCTATCCCATTCAGCACCCGGAGCGGTTCCAGTCCATATGCTGTCCATAGTCCATGATCGTCCTCGGACGAGCTTCCACTCTTGCGACTGCATACTGCAGGAACTGTCGAACTTCTACTGTCACCCCGGCAGAGCCGGGGGGTTTCCCATGTGACTAAGGTTGCAATGGCACCATTTCCACCGGGAAGGCCGGCGGCAGCAACGCTTGCATGAGTGCCAGCCCGCCGCTGGAGCCTGTGAGCGCCCTGTTCATCCTGGTTACGCAGCAGGGGCGACTGTGGGCAGCGGATCGGCACGTTTGGCGAGGCCCGCACCCCCGGGAAGCGTCAGGATTGCCGATGTGGCGCGCCAGAGCCCGGATGTGGAAGGCAGCGCCCGCACGCGATCGCCAGGTCGAAATCGCAGTGTCGGTCGGCGAGGGCGTCGCGTCGCGGGGCGGGGCTGATGACCCGCAGGCCAGGAGCGGTCAGCGCGACGTTACCTGGCCCGCCTTGCGTGAACAAGTCACCGCAAAAAAGGTCCGAGTACTCAACTCCATCGTCAAGTCGCACTCCCAGGCATGCGGCACATGAGGCGTATCGAACCACCGCATTGTGTGGTGGCCAAGTGCGATTTCATCAGAGTCGTTGAGCGAACGAGGGGGCCGTTCCGCGAAGTCTTCGACTGGGGTCATTGCCGCGATTCGGCCGCAGACAAGGGATGGCCCGTGGGCTGGCTGCGAGAAATGCGTTGAGCGAGCCGCATTCGTCGAAGATCTGCCCGAGCTCGGCCAAGACCATCATGCTCGATTTCAAGGCGGCCAGTTCCGCGTGAGGGAGCGGGGGAGTCCCGCGGACATGTGCCCGGACGAGCGCCGAGAGATATCCCGGCGCCTTCATGCCACGCACGGCTGCGTGTCGAGCGATCGCCGCCCCGTCCCCGGGGCGCAACCGAATGGTGATCCGATCGGTCGCTGCGATACGTTCCATTGCAGTCGGCGTCTCCGATTTCTCGCCGTCGGGACCTAGGAAGTTCCGGATCGCCACGAGCGCGAGAGCCGACTCGGATACACCAGAGCGCAAGGCCAATGCCTTGAAGCGCATCTTCTCGACCACAGAGGGGCGGGCAGTGATGCAATGGCGCGACGACTTGGTGGTCGGTTCGGCCGTCGATGACACGGGATAATGTGCTGCAAACGCGGACACTTCGCTATCCTGCCATCAAACCACTTCCAACTCGGGCAAGGGCGGTGCTCATCACGATCTTACAGAAGACGCTCTATCGCGAATTGCGAAGAACTGTGACACCGGCCAGAGGGTGCCAATCTATGGCCTCTTCCGACAGGGCGCATGACCGTGCTTCGCAGTCCCCGGCTGCCTGACGGGATCGGCAGCCGGCTACGGGCGACAAACAGAAGGGAAGGGTTTTCTGGACCGACATGCGCGACCGGGCGTAGTCCCTGGACGGGCTAACATTCGTCGTCGACTTTTCGATGAGCGCCGCGATCGCCGTCGCGGCGATGAACCGCCGGCAGCCCGGGACCACGCTCGGAAGGTTGCCCGAACGCAGAAGATCGTAGATCGAACATGCAATAAGACACTTCGATGTCGCGCAGCTCCCAGCAGCTGGTGATGATCTGCGTCTGATGTCCGCTCTCGCACAGGCGCGTGATCTGCCGAAAGCGCAGTTACCCTTTCAGGAAGCGCACCGGCTGGTCATGCAGATCGTATGTCACCCAACGCCCATCGAGCTTGGCGCAGCGGCGTACGAAGCGCCGCTCGTTGACGAGCCGGCCCTTGCCTTTGCGGTAGGTGAGGATATCGAAGCCCTGTTTGATCATGCTGCGGAACAGCGTCGGACTCCAGCCGCCGCGGTCAAAGACGATGGTCATCGGCCGCTCCCCGAGCGTCATACGCACCCGGCGCAGAAACTCGGGGAAGGCCTTGGCCAAGGAGGTATCCACCTCTGCGGTGATCGGCAGCAGCGGATCGCCGCCGCGATCGTCGATCCAGTAGTCGGTGGTGGCGGCCATCGCCAGATGGCGCCGGGCCACGTAAGCCTTGGAAATCGTGCGCTCCCCGTGATAGGTGCGCACATCGCCATCGACGTACAAGAACCTCATCAGCTCGCCGCGCTCGGCCACGCGCACCTGCGCCAGCTCCGCGCCCATTTGCTCGGCGCAATGATGGGCGGCGAAGCGCCCGCCCGAGGGTCTTGACCTCGGGAGCCCGGTCAAGCCCGAGGAGTCTGCCGTCTGGCACCCGGTTCTGCCGGCTCCGGCACTGGTCTGCCGGGTTGGCGAGACGCATTCCTCGGCGTGGGAGGCAGGGCCGTGCAGCCCGTGTACATGCCCGAGCGAAAGTGCTGAGTCCGGTCCGGAATTGGGTACGATCAGGGGGCCAGGATCGCGGCGATCCTGTCGGCAAGCCGGCCCAGGAGTCGACTCATTGCCGCGGCTTGCCCGCGGGAGCCCCCGGCCGGATGTGCCCGCGTTACCAGCTGCACGCGCTGCGGCAGTAACGGTTCCCCGGAGCCGGGTGCGAACTGCGCCCAACTCCCCTCGAGACGAACGGTGCCGGAGGGGCCGGCATCGAAGCGCAGCACATCGACCACGAGCACGTGTGTTCCGGCCGGCGGCAGCGATCCCGGAGGCAGCACAGTGCTTGCCGGCAGCCGTGCGGCGAGGTCCTGCTCCAGCACGCGCTGTATCATCCCGGCGAGCGGCGCGCCCCAGCGGTTGCGGTCGCTCAGATGAAGAGTTTCTGGTGCGCTCTCGCGCACCATCTCCTGGCGCTGGAGAACCTCGGGGATATGCACCGCGGCGACCTGCAGCATGAGGCCGGCCGCCGGTAGCTGCACGCGTGGGGGTACAGGGTCGAGTGTGTAAAACCGACTGGGCGGGCTCGAGGCACAGCTGGCAAGCAGTAGCGCCAGGACCAAGCAGGGGGCGAGGGATCTCATGCGATTACTCCGTACGCCCGCGCAGCAGGGCCCCGGGATGTTGGTCGAGGTAGTTTGCCAGCGAGCGGATCGCTCGCGCGGCGCCGGCGAGCGCTGTGAGCGTGTGCTCGACATTGCCATTCGGCGCGGTCGGGCTGGCTCCCAGGGTGCCTCGGGCCGCCTCGGTGGTCACGTCGATCTGCTGGGCAACGGCGCGCAGCTGCTTGGCCGTTAGCCTGAGGCTGACCAGGGTCGGGGAGACCTGAGGTCCGGCCTGCCGTACCGTCTGCTCGAGCGCGGCGAGCGTGCCGTCGAGGTGCGCGATACTGCCGCGCAGCTGCGGCGAGGAAACGAGGCGGCTCAGTTGCGCCGTCAGGGTCCGCACATTGGCGGCAATCTGCGTGAGCGGCAGCGAGCCGAGCGTGCGCGACAGGGCGGCAAGCCCACCGCCCGGGGCCGTGGGGATGAGCGGGTAGCGCTGCGCTGTCTCGAGGTGCGCCGGCGCCGCGCCGGCGACCATTTCCAACACCACCTGACGGCTGCCGACCAGGGGCAGGGACCGCGTGAGCCTTGCACGCAAGCCTTTGCGCACGAGTCGCCCGAGTAATCGATTGAATGTCCGGCGCGAATAACCGGCGGCGATCCCTCGACCGACGAAGTGAAAGCGGCTCGGATCCAGATCGAGCACGACCGGCGTGCTGATGCGCCCGGTGCGCCGGTCGATTCGAAGTCCCACGCTCGCGACTTGCCCGACGGTAAATCCGCGCAGCGTGACCGGCGAGTGGACGGGCAGATTGCCTATCGCGGCGTCGAATTTGACCCGATAGGGCAGGGAGACGGCGAACATCTTGTACGGATTGCTTTCAATTCCCTTGAAGGAGCGCGTCGGCGCTCCGCCACCCGGTCTCATGACGATTACCGGGCCGGAGATCAGTGTCATCAGTGAAGACGGATGCAACAGGCTCGGGTGCGCTCCTTCGAGAAAGAAATGGGTCCCGCTGCGCAACTCTCCCGCGAGGCTCTTCTCGATGTCGAGGTCCACGATGACGTGCAAGTTGTCGCTTGCCAACGCAACGCTCGTCACCGTACCGACCCGAACGCCGCGATACATCACGCGTGTACTACCGGGTTGCATGCCGTGGGCGTTGGTGTAGATGACCGTTACCTCGATGCCGTGCGAACTGAGCGTACGCACGAGCAGCCACACCACGAGGCCGATTGCGGCGATGGGTATGCCCCAGATCCAGCCCGGCCATCGAGTCGTGCGAGTGGCAGCCATCGTCCGCCGGGGCGTCTCGGCCTGTCGATCGGGCTCGTTCATGGGTTTTCGGTTTGCCCAGACTGCAGAGGGAGACCGGCATCCCACATCAATCTAGGGTCGAATGTACGCGATGCAACCATCGTGAAAACGACCACGAGAATGAAAGCGGGCGCGCCGACCGAAGCCCCGGCGGTGACGATCCCCGGGAATTGCAACAGCGGGGTGAATACGGCGATGGTGAACACATCAACGTTGGCCCAACGCCCAATCTCATCGATGAAATGGCACAGACGGGTCTTCAGCACGAGGTGATGCGGCGAGCGGTGGCGAATCGAGACCAGAAACCAGGTGAGTCCGAGCAGCTTCAGCAGCGGAATGGCTATGCTCGTACAGAAGATCAGCACGCCAAGCGGGTACAGGTGAGCATGGAAGAGATCCTCGATGCCATCGACGATCCGGTATTGCACACGAACTCCGAACTGGGTATCGGTGCTCATCGGGTAGATGTTGGCTGGGAGCAAAAGGGCGTAGCCGGCGATGACCAGGGCGAGCGTGCGCACGAATGCGTCGGGCTTGCGCGCCCGCAAGCGCACGGCGCATCGCGGACAGAGTGAGCCCTCGGAGGTGGCCGGCAGCACGAGTTCGCAAACCTCACAGCCTATCGTTGCCACACCGGCACTCGGGAGCGCCCTTTCCGGGTAGATCGCCCGCCATACCGTGCGTGCATCCAGGGTTGCACGCGACAGCATGCACAGCAGCGCGGCGATGATCAGACAGAATCCGCCTGCGTCGATCGCTACCGGCAAAACCGCCTCCAGGCGGCCGTACCCCACAATGCACCCGATGAGATACACATCCGGCATGGCCCAGCGATCGAGCCGCACCGACCAGCGGAACAACCGGCCGAGCCAGCGGGGGCGGTGCCCCAAATGCACCATCGCCAGGACAGTGCTCAGCAAGCCGAACCGCACGAACGGCGCGATGACGGCAAATGCCGCCACCAGCACCGCGAGGATCACCCAATGATGATTCCACAGGATGACAACGCCGGAACCCAAATGGCTCTGGCGGGTCATGCCGAGCATCGAGACGCTCATCAAAGGCAGAAAATTCGCCGGAAACAGCAGCACCAACGTGGCTATTGCGCAGGCGAGCGCCGCAGTGATGCTCCGCCCATTGGTCCGCTCGAGTCGGCTGTCGCAGACCGGGCATATGGCAACTTCCGCGCTAGCGAGCTGGGGGAGCTCTTCCAGCGTACCGCAATGACTGCACGCGATGGTCATGCCACTCGGCCCGCCTGGCGGCAGGCAGTTTCTTGCCCGAGCCCCGCGCTGTCATCTCGAATTCACGTTAGCACACGTTCGCACTCGAACCGCTGCTCACCTTAATTCTCGCGGAGCGGCGGATCGGTGCGATACCGCACAGACCCGCGCGCAAGATCACCGTGACGCTGCGGAACGGCTTGGTGCGTATGACGGGGCGAATGCCGAAAACGGCGCGGATGGTGCCGCCGGCACTCCGGCAGTGTGAACGGTGGTCAGGAACCGCCTGATTCCGGGGTTGGGCTGCGGTTTTGAGATGACCGCCTGAGCCTCGAGGCGGTCGATACTGCCTGTCTCATCGTCTTCGGATTTCCCCCTCTATACGTCGTTCTTTGGCGCGTCGTCGCGCAGCGGCGGCGCGGTCTGACCGGCCGTTCAGGCCGGGCAGAGATCTACTTCTGCGATTGGACTTCTGGGGGTGTGCGCACCTGCGCCCCGGGTGCGGTTTTGTCTGCTTCGGCCATGCTGAGGGCACGAGACGCACATAGACGAAGGTCCGGGCAGTTTGATTGGCGTCGACCCCCGGGCCCTCGGTGCGCAGCGCCGTCGGAGGCGGCTTTGCCAGTCCTTTATGCCTCGCCGCCGCGGCGCTGTCCAAGGCCGTCGGGGAGGGGGTCTAGGGGCTGCCCGAGGAGCCGGCAACCTACCGGCTCTACCATTGCCGCCGCTGCGGGATGCAGGTGTGCATTTTCGCGCAATGCGATTGCGGGAACCTGTACTGCCCGGGAGATTTCCCGCAACAGGCTCGCCGGGAGTCTGTGCGCCGCTCCGGCGCCCGCTACCAGTGCATCCCCCCCCCCCCCCCCCCCCGGGGGGGCCCCCCCCCAGGCCCCCCACCCCAGGCCCGACCGGGGGGGGCAAAAGCGGGGGGG
>JAJZLX010000084.1:10542-12344 GCA_021850555.1 Pseudomonadota bacterium
CCCCCCCCCCTCCCCCCCCCCCCCCCCCCCCCGGAGGGGAGCCCGTCGACATGCCGTACGACAACGGCGCTACCGGGAGCGGCAAAAGCGGGCGGTGACGGATCAGGGCTTCCCCCTCGTGACGCGCCGGTGCAGCGTATTGCGGCATCTTCTCAGCGCGAGCGAGTCGATCGACGTTGACTCCAAAGAGCCTTCCCGTACTCCCACCCGTCTCCTGCAGACGCACTGTGCGTTCTGTGGACGGTCATTGCCGCCTTTGCCCGGCTTCACTCCTGGCGCTGGAGCGGATGAGTCCCGTCGTACCCGACACTTGAGGGTGCGGCGATGATCTTGCGCGAGTTCGAGGCCGAGATCCTGCGCCTGTACCATGCCGAGCACTGGCGGATCGGCACGCTCGCCCGCTACTCCAGCTTACGGGCCCCGCGCCTGTACGACATGGTGCATGAGCGCGGCCATCCGGGTCGTCCCGATCACTTCCGCACCATCGTCGCCCGGTACCGGCCGCGGCCAGCCGCCGAGGCGTATTTGCGGTTGCGCACCTTACCGGCATTGCCGCTAAGGTAACTTTGGAGTAATTTCTTGGCTCTATCCGAGATTCCAATAACTTTGGGGGCGCATCCAGGTAGTTGATTCTATTGAGAGACACGGGTCTCATCCCGTCTGTTGAGTACCCGTCGACCGAGGAGAGAAGACCCGTGAGCTGGCAAACCTATGATGACGCCGATTCTCAGTCTGCATGGAATGGATAATTCAGAATCGGGCATTACGATGAACACGACGTTCTTGATCGTCGCGTTGCCGATCTTCAATAGCTTCGCAATGTCAAGTCGAACGGCGACAGACCGTCGAGTCGAACTGCAGACGGTCACGCGATGCCCAAACATCTCGATTCCGAAACGCGTCGCGACGGAAGCGCTAATTGTCGAAAACGAGGCTCCGGTGTCGAGCATTGTTCCGCTCTGGTGTCCATCAATTTTGATTGACGCTCGCATGAGGCCAGCCTTCTCGTCCGTGATCGACAACGATCCGGGCGTCTCGCGCACCACTTGCATAGGCTTTACCCCCGGAAATCGCATGGGCATATGCGATGGCCTGTCGGTAGGCCATATTGACCGATGCAGGGGAGTCCATATGTCAGGCTAGGAATTGTCGTCGCCATCCGGCATGCCGGACCGATCGATACCGTTTCCGCCGTCCTGGTGGAGCCGGAGCCAGCTTTCGCGCATGAACGGGTCCGTCACCGCGATCCCGGTTTCCGTTGCGTATGAGCGAGTTGCCGGCCCTCAGAGATTCACTCGCGTTTTGCTTGCGAATGGAGACAGTTGAGGGGCGGCGGGCCCCCGAGGGGGAATTCTCGCATCCTGGGGGCCCGTCTGCCCGCCGCAAAAGCCGAGACCTCACTTGGAGTTGATCCGGATGTGCTTGACGTCTTCCACTTCTCGCGCCGTCTTGGGCAGAGTCACGGTAAGGACGCCCCGATGGAACGAAGCGGTGACCTTGTCACCCTCGACCTCGGCCGGGAGCACGATCCGACGCTCGAATTGGCCGTAATACCGCTCGCTCACGCGCCGGTGTCGGTCGTCGCTCGCGCTTAGCCGCTCCCCTCGGATCGTCAGAATCCCGTTGTGTAGCGTGATGTCGACGTCCTTCTCGTCCATTCCGGGGAGCTCCGCCTCAACCCTCACGTCTCGTTCGGTCTCGATGACCTCGACTCGCGGAAAGCCGGAGGAGGGCATCAGGGAGCTGCCGATCCCATCGAAGTCGCGCCAGAAGTCATCGAACAGACGGTTCATCTCCTCGTG
>JAJZLX010000084.1:12354-24233 GCA_021850555.1 Pseudomonadota bacterium
GCGAGCGGATTGATGCTCTCGCTGCGCGCGACCGGCACTCGCCAGCGCATCCGCGGAATCAGATCTCTTACAGCCATAGAACATCACCTCCTATAGCAGGGTTCGCATGAGTTTCGGCGGCGCCGGCTTCCGGAACCTCGCCGCCAGCTACCAAAGTAGGAGCGGCCGTGTGGACTTCAAGGGCAGAACCCACGCGGATTCATATGCCGAGATCGCGCTGCCGCCCGGCCCGAGGGCACCCCGCCGTTCACCGACGTCCTTGAACGGGATTCCGCGACTTGTGCGGCCGGGTGCGACGCCTCATGTCGAAGAGCATCGGGGGCGGGGTGGTGTTATGGAACCCTCAGCGCTTCATGCGGTCAGTGTGCAGGGTTCGTCTCACTGCGTAACCACCGGAACGATTCCGCCGGTCCTAGCTGGGGCAGCACGTGCCGTACGGTGTCGTTGTGGAGCTGAGCTGGCGGGCGAGGGTGCCGAGCAGGTAGTTCCCGGCGTGGTACAGGCGCAGGATCTCGGCAACGAGCTCGCGCAAGATCATCGCCGTACCGGCGCGCATCCAGGATGGGGACTTGATCCGCACCGGCGCCAGGTGTGAGGCTGGGCAAAGACAGAGCATCCACAGCAGGCAAATGGGGAAACGGGGAGGCTCTTTGGCGTCGCGATCGCTCGGTGCGCTCGCGGTGACCCGATGCCGCGAAACGGCGCACCTGCTCCTCACGAGCGGCAAAGAAGGCGAGAGCACCCCGTGTATTCGTGGCGGAGTTCGAGCTCGATCCGGCCCGCCGCTGCGGAAGCGTCACTTGGCTATGCGGCGGATCGTGCGGTTCGATCGTGTCTGATGTTCGGTATCCGTCCACAAAGGCTCGATCCTGTGCGTTTTTTGCTAAGCTGGGATCGTGAAAGGCGGGCTTCAACAGAGACGACGCTGCAGACAATGGGGGGGCTGGCGCGGTTGGCGGGCAGAAAATTGCCACATTCCAGGTGCCCGCACATCGGAGCGGCACGGCGACAACGGAACGGACGTGGACGGAATCGGCGCGGTCCCCATGGTCCGCGTGTTGGACCTCAGGAGGCGGCCATGCGGTGATGATGGCCGCGCGCAAACGGGGATCTCATGCGGTTGAGGGTGTTGCCCATACTGTCGCCCAGTGACGACACATGCTGGAGGGCGGGGTGAGTTCGGTTGGGCGCCAGCAAGTCAGTCCGCGCGGCGACTTTCATGGAATGATCGGGCGCAGTCCTGCGATGAAGGCGCTTTATGAGCGTGTTTGTCGGATTGCCCGCGCCGCCGGACCGGTGCTGATTTCCGGGGAGAGCGGGGTCGGCAAGGAACTGATCACCCGTGCGCTGCATGAGGAAAGCGATCGCGCCAGCGGTCCGCTGGTTCCGGTCAACTGCGCCGGTATTCCTGCGGAGCTGCTCGAAAGCGAGCTGTTCGGGCATGCTTGCGGGGCGTTCACCGGAGCGCAGCGTGCCCGCAGTGGATTGTTCGCCGCAGCACACGGGGGAACCCTGCTGCTCGATGAAATCGGCGAGTTGCCAGCCGGCATGCAGGCAAAGCTGCTGCGGGCGCTCCAGGACGGCCGCGTTCGTCCGGTCGGTGCCAACATCGAGCGCACCGTCGACGTGCGTGTGGTCGCGGCCACCAATCGCAATCTCGAGCGCGAGGTCGTGCGCAAGACATTCCGCGAGGACCTGTTCTACCGCCTCAGCACCTTCAAGCTGCGGATACCACCGCTGCGCCAACGCGGCGAGGACCTGACCTTGCTTGCGGAGTATTTCACTCGCCATTTCAGCGCGAAGCTGAGCCGCGAAATCGCTGGTGTCGGCGATGACGCGTTATCGCTGCTCAGGCGGTATCCATTTCCGGGCAACGTGCGTGAGTTGGCGAGCATGATGGAGCAGGCCGTTGCGTTCTGTCGGGGCAAGTGGATTGCGCCGGCGGATTTGCCCGAGGAGCTGCACGGCGCGCAGGCGGGGGTGGCACCGGATGGCCTTGGAGCGGACCTGCGCGAGACGGATAGTCTGCCGACGCTGCGCGCGATGCAGCTGCGCTACATCAATCACGTACTCGATCAGGTGCAGGGAAACAAACGCCTGGCGGCGGCAATTCTCGGGATAGGCCGCCGGACGTTGTATCGGTATCTGCAGGATTGAGTCGCGTAGCGTGGGCCATATTGGCGCATGTGTCGATGTGACCCACGAGCGCCGCTTGAATCAGGGGTTGGCTCGGGGCTGATAACGCTGTGGCTGCGGCGAGAGTGCGCCATTGACCCTGCCTCTGGTGGCATGATCCTTGCAACGCTTCGCTAAGCGATCCAACCGGATACTTCAGAAGGAGATCTCGATGCGAGTGAATCTCACGCCTCTGTCACTTGGAATCGTCATGTCGTTGGCGCTCGTCGCGAGCGGTACGGTCCTGGCTCGGCAATCGCCCGCGCCGGAGCAGTCGCCGGCGTGGCTGTCTGCGGCGGGCAACCCGCACGTGAGCGCGCAGACGCTTGCCAAATTCAAGCGAGCGTTTCTGTCGGTACGGAAGATCGAGAAGGAATACTCGACGAAAGTGCAACAGACTCACAGCGACAAGGTGGCGGTGAAATTGCGCGAGTGGGCCCAGACCGAGATGGTGACCGCGGTCAAGAGCGCAGGTCTGACGGTGGCGCAGTTCGACAAGATGATGATGTTGGTGAGGCGTGATCCGACCTTGCGCAAGCAGTTGCTCGGGCAATAGGAATTCGCGTGGACAGGACGTCAAGGTCCGCTCCCGCGGGCTATGACGCGAAGGCGCATGGGTGCGGGTGCAGGGCCAGAAGTCGCGGTGCCCGTCGCTACCGGCGCCGGCAGATGTAATGCCCGATGGATTGTGACACAATCTCGCACGGAGTAAGCCGGCGCGGAGGAACGTTGTGTACGGGCCTGTCACGACAGTCTTGGAGGCTCGGGAGAGCCTCGCGGAGCGGAGACTGATCAGCACGGTGCTGTTGGATATGTGCCGCAGGCGCGCGGGTGCCGGGACGGCGCGCCGCCCGGCAAACGTCGGGCAATCCGGGCGGGATGGCGCCTGAGGTGCCTGTGGACACGGCCACTTTGGCGGCAGCCTTTGAGCGCCACTTGACGCTCGACCATGGGCTTAGGCTCGAGAACGCCAGCGACCGCGATCGCTTCGAGGTGCTCGCCGCGGCAATCCGCGAGGGGATCGCGGCAGGATGGCTGGGGACGGACGAGAGGTACGGAGCGCAGCGGCCGAAGCGCGTGTATTACCTGTCGATGGAGTACTTGCTCGGGCGGTCTCTTCAGTCCCATCTGACCAACCTGCGGATCGGGCCGAAGGTGCGAGCGATGCTCGAGCGCCGAGGCATAGACTTCGATCGTCTCCTTGCGACCGAGCCGGATGCCGGCCTCGGCAACGGAGGCCTCGGCCGTTTGGCGGCGTGTTTTCTCGAATCCCTGGCCACGCTGCACTTTCCGGCGATGGGTTACGGCCTGCGCTATGAATACGGCATGTTCCGTCAGGAGATCGTCGACGGCTGGCAAGTCGAGCATCCGGACAATTGGCTGCGGCGCCCCGATCCCTGGGAGCTCGCGCGGCACCACCAGGCAGTGGATGCGCAGATCCGTTGCGCACTGAAGTTCGAGGAAGGCGAGGCGCGCTTGGTCGAGGATCACGCGGCGACGCTGCGCGGCATCCCCTACGACCGGCCGGTCGTGGGCTTCGGAGGTCAGACGATCAACACGCTGCGCTTGTGGAAGGCGACGTCACCGGATTACTTCGATCTCAACGAGTTCAATTACGGTGACTTTTTCGGCGCCGTTCACGAGAAAATCCTGGCGGAAACTCTCACCCGGGTGCTCTATCCGGACGATGCCACGCCTGCGGGCCGCCATTTGCGGTTTTTGCAGGAGTATTTCCTCGTGGCCTGCTCGCTGGCCGACATCGTGCGGCGCTTCCGCGGTGAAGGTGGTGAGTGGCCGACGTTTGCGGACCGTATCGCCATTCAGCTCAACGACACGCACCCGGCGATGGCCGTTGCGGAGCTCATGCGCATACTCCTCGATGACGCCCGACTCGGTTGGGATCAGTCTTGGGAGCTGACGGTCCGCACGTTTGCCTACACCAACCATACGCTGCTGCCGGAGGCGCTCGAGCGCTGGCCCGTGGAACTGTTCGAGCTGGCGGTGCCGCGCCAGCTCGAGATCATCTATGAGATCAATCGGCGATTTCTTGCGGATGTACGGGCGCGCTTTCCGCAGGACGAGGGTCGCATCGAGCGCATGAGTCTGATCGAAGAGCGGCCGGTAAAATCGGTCCGGATGGCGAATCTCGCCGTTGTGGGCTCGCACAGCACCAATGGGGTGTCGGGGATTCACAGCGAGCTGCTACGCACGCGCACGCTGAAGGACTTCGCGCAGATGCTGCCCGAGCGCTTGCGCAACGAGACGAACGGGGTGAGTCCGCGGCGCTGGCTGCTGGGGGCCAATCCGGAATTGGCCGAATTACTGACTGAGTCGATCGGGGAGGGCTGGATTACCGATCTTGGCGCTTTGCGCGCAATACGGCCGCTGGCGCAGGACGCGGCGTTTCGCGCGCGATTCCGCGAGGTCAAGCGGACCGCCAAGACTCGCTTTGCCGACTGGTTAAAAGCGACGCAGGGCCGGATGGTCGATCCGGACTCGGTGTTCGATTGCCAGATCAAGCGCATTCATGAGTACAAGCGCCAGCTGCTCAACGTGCTGCACATCATCATTCTGTATGATCGCCTGCGGCGCGAGGGTGCAACGCCGGGGGAGCCGCCGCGCACGTTCTTCTTCGCGGGCAAGGCGGCGCCCGGGTATGCGCTGGCGAAGCTCATCATCAAGCTGATAAACAACGTTGCGGCGGTGATCGATGCCGATCCGGCTACCGCCGGCCGGATCAAGGTGTTGTTTCTCGCCAACTACGACGTCACCTTGGCGCAGCGCGTTATCCCGGCGAGCGACGTGTCGGAGCAGATATCCACGGCGGGCTATGAGGCGAGCGGTACCAGTAACATGAAGTTCATGATGAACGGCGCGCTGACCATCGGCACTCGCGATGGCGCGACCATAGAGATGGCCCGCGAAGCCGGCGAGGAGAATTTCTTCCTGTTCGGTCTCGGCGCCGAAGAGGTTCTCGGTAGTCGTGCGTGGTACGATCCGCGGTGGCACTACGCGCACGAGCCGCAGACGCGCGCCGCGATCGACCTGATCGCGGAGAATTACTTCAGCCGCGGTGAGTCGGGGATTTTCGTCCCGATCGTGGACGCATTGTTGGCGCACGGCGATTACTACATGCACCTCGCCGATCTGGCCGCCTACAGCCGTGCGCAGGCTCAGCTCGGCAAACTTTATCTCGATCCGCACGCCTGGGCGGATCGCGCCATTCGCAACATCAGCTGCAGCGGAAACTTCTCCAGCGATCGCGCCGTTACCGGATACGCCGAGCAGATCTGGCGAGTCAAACCGAGCGCGCCGCGCACGGCTGATCGGCTCCGCAGCGGTGCGGCGCGCAACGCGCACGACCCACACTAGCCGGAGTCACAGCGATGCCGATCGACCCACGCGCCGGCCAGCCTGCCCCGCCGCAGCTGCTGGTGGACCTGAACCGGCTTGAGAACGCGTATTACGAATGGAGTCCGGATCCGACCGATGCAGGTCAACGCGTGCAGTTCGGCACCAGCGGACACCGCGGGTCATCGCTGGATGCGACCTTCAACGAGGCGCATATCCTGGCCATCACCCAGGCCGTGTGCGATTACCGTCGAAGTCAGGGTATCGACGGACCGGTGTTGGTGGGAAAGGACACCCATGCTCTGTCGGCGCCGGCCGAGCGCACCGCGATCGAGGTGCTGGCGGCCAATGGCGTCGCGGCCGTTGTGGCCGAGGGCGCGGGCATCACCCCCGTGCCGGTCATCTCCCGAGCCATCGTCAGGCACAACCGGGGCCGAACTGCGCATATGGCCGACGGTCTGATTGCGACGCCGTCGCACAATCCGCCGCGTGACGGGGGCTTCAAGTACAATCCGCCGCACGGCGGACCGGCGGGCACCGAAGTGACGGCCTGGATCGAGCGGCGTGCGAATGAGCTGCTCGCGGCAGGCAATCGCGAGGTCAAGCGCGTGGCGTATACATCGGCGCGGAATGCCGCCACGACCCATGCGGCCGACTTCATCACACCGTATGTGGAGGACCTCTCCCTCGTGATCGACATGGAAGCGATCCGCCGCGCACGGCTTGCTCTCGGGGTCGATCCGCTGGGCGGGGCGGCGCTGTACTGCTGGGCGCCGATCAATGAGCGCTACGGCCTCGACATCGAAGTCGTGAACCCAAAGGTCGATCCGAGGTTCGCCTTCATGTCGCTGGATCACGACGGGAAAATCCGCATGGACTGTTCCAGCCCCTACGCAATGGCGAGACTCGTGGCGCTCAAGGACCGGTTCCGCCTGGCGTTCGGCAACGATCCGGATTCGGACCGTCATGGAATCGTGACACCGTCGCAGGGGTTGATGAATCCAAATCAGTTCCTCGCCGTCGCGGTCGACTATCTGTTGACTCACCGCCCGTTGTGGCGACTTGGAACGCCGGTGGGCAAAACTGCCGTCAGCAGCAGCCTGATCGACCGAGTGGTCGCGCACCGCGGCGGGCGGCTGTATGAGGTACCGGTGGGATTCAAATGGTTCGCGCCCGGGCTGCTCGCCGGCTCGCTCTGCTTCGGCGGCGAGGAGAGCGCCGGAGCGAGCCTGCTGCAGCGGGATGGCGCGGCGTGGACGACCGACAAGGACGGGCCGGTGATGAATCTGCTGGCCGCCGAGATCACCGCGGTCACCGGCAAGGATCCGAGTGAGCACGCCCGCCGTTTGGCCGATGCGCACGGTACCGCCTGCTACACTCGCATCGACGTGCCGGCGACCGTCCGGGAGAAGTCCGTGCTTGCCAAACTGGCATCCGAGGCAGTGACGGAAACGGAGCTTGCCGCCGAGCCGATCGTCGCGAAGCTGACACGCGCGCCCGGCAACGATGCTCCCATCGGCGGGCTGAAGGTGATTGCCGCGCAGTGTTGGTTCGCCGCGCGCCCGTCCGGCACTGAGAATCTCTACAAGATATATGCCGAGAGCTTTCGTGGCCCGGAACATCTTGACAGCGTGGTGCGCGAGGCGGAGCGGATTGTCGGCCGTGCCTTGGCTCGGGAGAACTGAGTGCCGCGCGGGCGCTCATGGACCGGATGAAACGGTGGCTCAAATGGTGAATTGGACCGACACGGAAGGAGCGGCGCTGCCGCTCGGCGCCACGTGGTGCGCGGACACGCAGGCGTGGAACTTCGCGCTCTATTCCAAGCATGCCGAATCGGTCACGCTGTTGCTTTATGGTGGTCAGGAATTCGTCAAGCCGCTGCTGAGCCGCGCGCTGGACTACCTGCGCAACAAGTCTGGACGGATCTGGCATTGCCGCGTCCCGGCGAGCGATGCCCGTGGGGCCCGGTATTATGCGTATTCGGTGAGCGGCCCACCCTCCGACGGCGGTTTCGAGCGCTTCGCGTTCTGTGCGCAGAAGATACTGCTCGATCCGTATGCGCAGGCGGTATTCTTCCCGCCCGATTTCGAGCGCGCGGCCGCCTGCCGGCGGGGATCGAACGCGGGCAAGGCGCCGCTCGGCGTGCTCACGGGTCAAAACGCGAATTTCGATTGGGGCGCCGACCGCAGGCCGCGGCACGACTCCGATACCGTCATCTATGAGTTGCACGTGGCCGGCTTCACGCGCAGCCCGAGCAGCGGTGTCGACCCGCTCCGGCGCGGGACTTATAGCGGGTTGATCGACAAGATTCCCTATCTGAAGGACCTCGGCATCACCGTGGTGGAGTTGATGCCGGTCTTTCAATTCGATCCCCAGGAAGGCAATTTCTGGGGGTACATGCCGCTCGGCTTCTTCGCACCCCATCACGGCTACGGCTGTCGCCCAGAGGAGAGCAGCCAGCACGACGAGTTTCGCGAGATGGTAAAGGCGCTGCATGCCGCGGACATCGAGGTGATTCTCGATGTCGTCTACAACCATACCGCGGAGGCCGGCGAGCGCGGGCCGCTGTACAGTTACAAGGGGATAGACAACAGCACTTATTATATCCTCACCGGTCGGAGCAAACCGATGTACGAGGATTTCTCCGGCACGGGCAATACTCTGCATTGCGCCAATCGTTACGTGCGCAAGCTGATCGTGGACAGCCTGCGCTACTGGGTGCGCGAGATGCATGTCGACGGGTTCCGGTTCGATCTCGCCTCGGTGTTCTCCCGTGCCGCCGACGGCTCGCTGAGCAGCGCGGATCCGCCCATCTTCGGCGATATCCTCTCCGACCCGGATCTCGCCGGGACTCGGTTGATTGCCGAGCCCTGGGATGCGGCCGGGACATACCAGCTCGGTCGCGGCTTTCCGGGTGTGCGCTGGCTGCAGTGGAACGGCCGGTTTCGAGACGACATCCGCCTCTTCGTGCGCGGCGATGGGTCGATGATGGGTGCGCTCATGCAGCGTCTCTATGGGAGCGACGATCTGTTCCCGGACGATCGCGCGAGCGCATGTCATGCCTATCAGAGCGTCAATTTCGTCACCGTTCACGACGGGTTCACGCTCTACGATTTGGTAGCGTACAACGGCAAGCACAATGAGGCCAATGGCCACGGCAACGCGGACGGCGCCGCGGAGAATTTCAGCTGGAACTGCGGTTGGGAAGGCGATGACGCAGCGCCGCCGCAGGTGCTGGCGCTTCGCCGGCGGCAGGCGAAGAACTTCTGTGCGCTGCTGTTTCTGTCCAACGGTACACCGATGTTGCGCGCGGGGGACGAGTTCCTGCAGACCCAGGGCGGAAACAACAACGCATATAATCAGGACAATCCGACCAGCTGGCTGAATTGGGAGCTCCTGGAGCGTAACGCGGAAATATTTCGGTTTTTCCGCGCCATGATTCGCTTCCGTACGTCGCATCCATCACTCGGCCGCAGCCGGTTCTGGCGCGACGACGTACGCTGGTTCGGCACCGGACCAACGGTCGACTTTGGGCCCCAGTCGCGCACGCTGGCCATGTACCTTGACGGTGAATCGCAGCAGGACGTCGATCTGTACATTCTGATCAACGGCTCCGATGAGGCCATGACGTTCCAGATCCAGGTGCCTCGCGCGGACGGTTGGCGGCTCGTCCTCGACACGGGTCTGGACAGCCCCGAGGACTTCCCGCAGCCACCGTCCGGCGAGCCGCTACCAGGAACGAGCTATCGATTGGACGCCCGTGCAGTCGCGGTAATGGCCTCGGACGAGCGGCTGCGGAACGGAGCGTATACGTGTCGGTGAGCTGCCGGCCACAGTGGCGGGCCTGATACCGCTACGACGCGAGGGTTGGGCACAGCACGGCGGCGATGATCAGCACGAAGGTGACAGCCACGATCACCAGGCCGCGCACCGTGGCGTGAGCGTTGAGCCGGTCGGCTATGAGAGTCGTCATCACGATCGAGAGCATGCCCGCAGCCACGCCGGCGATGCCGGCGATCTGGTTGATCCGGTACCATCGGGCAAGGCTGCCGTGCAGCAGGCGCGCCTCGTGAATCCCATACAACGGGTTGCGCGGGATCCAGCGCATGGCCAGCGGAATACACAGGCCGATGAGCACCGCCGCGACGACGTAAGCGCTGATCCGGTAGGCCTTCAGTAGCGAGCCGCCTTCTTGTTCGGCATCGGCCGCGCCGTCGGCACCACGGGGCGGGGGCTCGCCCTTGATCAGAAAGACGAGGCTCAAGCCGATGCTGAGCACGATGGCGGCGAGGAACGCGGCATTGAAGCCCCAGAATGCCTCGATCACCGGCAGCGCCACCAGCATCAGAGCGATGTACGCGGCGAGGGTCACCCAGCCCTGCCAGCCCAGGGGGAGGCCCCAGCCGAACTGCTTGTGCGGGAACCACCATTCGCTTCGCTCACTCACGGACGTGCCCGCAGGGAGGCTGTCTGAGCGGCCGAAGCGATGCCCAACCTGTGGTGGCGAATCCGATGCGCACGAGGGTGCGCATCCCGCCCCAGGGCGAGCTGTTGTAAGCCGGCGCTTGCGCGGCGCGTCTGCGCGAGGGCGTGCGCGCGGATGATCCAGGGGCCTATCAGCGGGGGGATCCAGAATCTGGGCACGAACGCGAAGCGGATCCGCATACAGGTCGTCGCCGGATGCGCGGCGCAGGGCCCGACGAGCCACCGTCCGACGGCGTATTTGAAGTCACTCAACGGCCGGATCAGGGTCGCCCGCAAGACACCGCCGTGCGCATCGCCATGGACCTCGATGAGCTGCTCCTCGTGGAGGGTCTTGCAGAAAAACAGGACACAGGCGTGGAGCGTCGTATAAAGCCACACGCGATCGGGGTTGCCTGAG
The DNA here is from genome assembly GCA_021850555.1 of Pseudomonadota bacterium. The sequence continues at coordinate 22,763 of JAJZLX010000084.1, forward strand.
CGCCGGATACGGTCGAGATGCAGACTCGGGTTGTACCGCGACACGGCACGGTAGTCCTGCAGTGCGCGAAATACCGCAGGCGGGGGAGCATCGATGCGCACCTGCATGCGCACCACGAACCGGGCGTGGTGGTGTGTCACCTGTACGCTCAAGACTTGGGCCGCGTGGCCGAGGGAGGCGACACACAGCAGTGGCAACAGCAGCCATGTGGTCGAGACACGGTGTCGCGAATTGCTCTTGCCTGGCATCTGGCCCCGTTCAGGCTGGCCGTTCGTGCCGGCCGTCGCGGCCGGGATGTCTACTGTACCGCTCGTCAGCACTTCCGGCGCAATGGTCTTTGAGTGGCCGCCCGCGGGCGGTGCACCGCCCCAGCGATCCCCCGATGGGTCGCGGGTGAGACGCGGCGCCCGGCTCCGGTCGGCCACGCACGCACGCGCCCGAGTAGCCAGGGTGCATCCTGCAGCCTAGGGCGCGGCGGGTACGGACAGGGCCACAGGGAATGGGCCTACCGGGAACGAATTCAGCACTCGCCGGGAATGCGTGCCGATCGTGACGAGGTGTCCCGTCTGGGTGTCGATGACGTAGGCGGTCTTGCCGTTCGAGCCGAATGCGACGGCGATTGGACCGCCACCGACTTTGATCGGCGCGGTAGCGCGGCTCGCTCCGGTACGGATCACGCTCAGCGTATCGACTGCCGAATCCGCGACGAACAGCCACGTCCCGCGCGGGGATATCGCCAACTGCCGAGGCGAAAGGCCGGTCGCGATCACTCTCCCGGCTCGTCCCGTGGCTGCACTGATCGGCCGTACCGCGTTCGCGAGGGTGTCGGCGACGTAGAGCGTGTTGCCGCCGGGTGCGATTACGATCCCGGCCGGTCCGGCGCCTGCCGAATATGTGGTGCGCACCCTGTCTGTGCGCGTGTCGACGACACTGACTGTATTGGCGCTCTGATTCGTGACATAGAGGCTCGCACCGCCGGGAGCGAGCACCAGGCCCGCCGGCGCCGTTCCGACCGGGATGGGCTTACCCGCCGTCAGCGTCGCGGTGTTGACGGGTTGAACCGTGTTGTCGCCGCCATTGACCACCCAGAGCGTGTGACCGCCGGGGCTCAACGCAAGCGCATCCGGTCCCGTTCCGACCGTGACGGTGGCAATGACTCGCAGAGTACGGGTATTGATGACAGACACGGTATTCGCGCCACCATTGGCGACGTACAGTCGGGTGCCTTGGGTGCCGGTCACGAGCGCCGAGGGGTTCTCGCCCACCGCGATCGAGGGTCCCACCGACTCGGTGGCGGGATCCACCGGGATCACGGCGTTGCTGGCCGTGCTGGCCACGAACACCAGCGGCAGCAGACGACCCGGCGCCGCGGTGCGCACGATCAGGCGGGCGACATTCAGCAGGGCGCCATTTGCGGCGCGGGCGTGTACCGCGACGTTATAGTAGCCGGGAGGCAGAGCGCTTCCTGCAG
>JAJZLX010000254.1 GCA_021850555.1 Pseudomonadota bacterium
GTCACCGACCACTCGGGCGCCAGGGCGAGCGCGCCCCGGGCGCCGCGCGCGACGTACTCGACCGTCACCGGACACGCTCCGGGCCGGAAGCGCCCGAGCAGCTCTTCGAGCCGCCGCTGCAGCGTCGCGTGCTCGGCGCCTCGCGGCCAGCGCAGCACCACACGGCGTGTCTGGCGCTCGAGCGCCTTGGGCAGCGCGGCGAGCCGACGCAGGTTGAGCCGCCAGGCGTCCGAGAAATCGTCGAAGCGCAACAACCCTTCGGCGAGCACCAGCGTGTCCTTGACGACCAGGTCGCGCTGTTGCTGATAGGCCTCTTCGAACAGGCTCGCCTCGAGCCGGCCGGTGCCGTCATCGAGTGTCAGGATGACGCGAGAGCCGCGCTTGCGCACCTCGTCGATCAGCCCCGCGACGCTCACCGGCCGGCCGGCCGCGAAGCGCGGCGATTCGCCACCGGACGCGCCCGAGCGCGCGCCGGACATCCAGGGCTCGGCATGGACCAGGTCGCCGATGCGATGCGAGACCACCGCCGCGAGCCCCGCCTCGAACCGCCCGATCGGGTGGCCGGTGAGATACAGCCCGAGCGTCTCGCGCTCCCCGGCGAGACGCACCGCTTCGGGCCACTCGGGCAGCGCGGGCGCATCCGGCGGCTCGGTCGGCGCGGCCGCAGGACCCGCCCCGAGGCCGAACAGGTCATCCTGGCCGGCCGCGAGCGCCTTCGAGCCCTGCTCGCCGAGCTGCATCGCCGCAGGCAGCCGCTCCATGAGCGTCGCGCGGTTGGCCCCGAGCACATCGAGGCTGCCGGCGCGCAGCAGCGCCTCGAGCACCCGGCGGTTGGTTTTCTGCAGATCGAGCCGCCGGCACAGATCCTCGAGGCTCGAGAACGGCCCGCGGGCCTCGCGCTCGGCCACGATCGCCTCCACGGCGCCGCGCCCCACCCCGCGCACCGCCCCCAGGCCGTAGCGGATGGCGCGCTCGCCTTCCACTTCGAATCCGTAACGCGAGGCGTTGATGTCCGGCAGGCGCACCTCGAGCGTCATGGCGGCGCACTCGTGGATCAGCGTCACGACCTTGTCGGTGTGATCCATGTCCGCCGAGAGCATGGCCGCCATGAACGCCGCCGGGTAGTGCGCCTTGAGATAGGCCGTCTGGTAGGAAAGCAGCGCGTAGGCGGCGGCGTGGCTCTTGTTGAAGCCGTAGCCGGCGAACTTCTCCATCTGGTCGAAGATCGCGTTCGCGGTGCCGGCGTCGATGCCGCGGGCGGTGGCGCCGGTGACGAACACGCTGCGCTGCTTGGCCATTTCCTCGGGCTTTTTCTTGCCCATGGCGCGGCGCAGCAGGTCCGCGCCGCCGAGGGTGTAGCCGGCCAGGCGCTGCGCCATCTGCATCACCTGCTCCTGGTAGACGAACACGCCGTACGTGACGGCGAGCACCTCCTTCATGTCCGGGTGCAGGTACTCGGGTTGCTTGCCGTGCTTGCAGGCGACGTACTCCGGGATCAGCTCCATCGGTCCGGGCCGGAACAGCGCGATCAGGGCGATCAGGTCCTCGAAGCGGTCGGGCCGGGCATCCTTCAGCAGCCGCTGCATGCCGCTCGATTCGAACTGAAACACCGCGACCGTCTGCGCCTTCTTGAGCACCTGCTCGTAGGTGACGGCATCATCGAGCGGGATCCGCGTGATATCGAGCGGCGGCTCGCCCCGCGCGGCGCGCTCGCGGTTGATGGCCGCCACCGCGTGATCGATGATGGTGAGGGTGCGCAGGCCGAGAAAATCGAACTTGACGAGGCCCGCGGCCTCGACGTCGTCCTTGTCGAACTGGGTCACGACACTGCCGCCGGACTCATCGCAGTACAGCGGCGCGAAGTCCGTGAGCACCGAAGGGGCGATCACCACGCCGCCGGCATGCATGCCGGCGTTGCGCGTCAGCCCCTCGAGCGAGCGCGCCAGGTCGATCAGCGTGCGCACCTCCTCCTCTGTCTGGTAGAGCTTGCCGAGCTCGGGCTCCTTCGCGAGCGCCTCCTCGAGGGTGATGCCGAGCTCGAAGGGAATGAGCTTGGCGATCCGGTCCACGTAGCCGTAGCTCATCCCGAGCACCCGCCCGACGTCGCGCACGACCGCCTTCGCGGCCATGGTGCCGTAGGTGATGATCTGCGAGACGCGCTCGCGCCCGTAGCGCTGCGCCACGTATTCGATGACGCGATCGCGGCCTTCCATGCAGAAATCGACGTCGAAGTCGGGCATGGAAACGCGCTCGGGATTGAGGAAGCGCTCGAACAGCAGCTCGTAGCGCAGCGGATCGAGATCGGTGATGCCGAGGCTGTAGGCGACCAGCGAGCCGGCGCCCGAGCCGCGACCCGGTCCGACCGGCACGCCGTTGCCGCGCGCCCAGCGGATGAAATCCGCGACGATGAGAAAGTAGCCGGCGAAGCCCATCTGGCAGATGACATCGAGTTCGCTCTGCAGACGTTTGTCATACGCCTCGCGCGGCACGCGGTCCGCCCTCTCCTGCGACCGCTGCCCCTGCGCCACGCGCCGCTCGAGACCGGCGGCGGCCTCACCGCGCAGAAACTCCTCGGTGCTGATCCGCCCCGGCACCGGGTACGACGGCAGGCGGGGCTTGCCGAGATCGAGCACCAGGCTCGCGCGGCGCGCGATCTCGACGCTGTTCGCCAGCGCCTCGGGGATGTCGGCGAACAGCCGCTGCATCTGCTGCGCGGAGCGCAGCGACTGTTGGTCGGTGTAGCGGCGCACCCGCGCCGGGTCGGCGAGCAGCGTCCCGTCGTGGATGCAGACGCGCGCTTCGTGCGACTCGAAGTCGGCAGGCTTCAGGAAACGCACGTCGTTGGTGGCCACGACGGGCACGCCACGGCGAGCCGCCAGGCTCAGCGCCGCGCCGATGTAGTCCTCTTCCCCCGGCCTGCCCAGGCGCTGCAGTTCCAGGTAGAAGCGGTCCGGGAACAGCGCGAGCCACTGATCGAGCGCACGCCCGGCTTCGCGGTCGCGCCCGTTGAGGAGCGCCCGGCCGACATCGCCCTCGTTGGCGCAGGACAGCCCGATGAGTCCTTCGAGGCTCTCGGGGCCAAGCCAGGCGCGATCGATCATCGGCACGCCGCGCTGCTGGCGCTCGAGGTACGCGCGGCTCACCAGCCGCGTCACATTGCGATAGCCCGCCTGCGACTGGCACAGCAGCGCGATGCGCGTCGGCGGCTGCTCGGGGCTCTCGCGCACGTGCAGATCGACCCCGATGATCGGTTTGACGCCGCGCTCGAGCGCCGCGCGATAGAACTTCACCATCGCAAACAGGTTGCTCTGGTCGGTGACGGCGACCGCGGGCATGCCGGCCGCGGCCACCGCCTCGATGAGCTCGGGCACGCGCACCACGCTGTCGATCAGCGAGTACTCGGTGTGCAGTCGCAGATGGACGAAGCTATTCACCGCACGCGCCCCTTTGCGCCGCCGAGCGTTGCGCCCGGGCCGTCCGCGACCGGGTCACACGCTGCGCTCCATCGCCGCCCGCACCGGCGCGAACGACAGGCGGTGCTGCGGCGAGGGGCCGAGGCGGCGCAGCGCCTCGAGGTGCGCCGCGGTGCCATAGCCTTTGTGCGCCGCGAAGCCGTACCCCGGGTGGGCCGCATCGAGCGCCACCATCAGCGCATCGCGATGCACCTTGGCGAGGATCGAGGCGGCACTGATCGCCGCCACCGTCGCATCACCGCGGATGACGGTCTCGACGCGGCAGGCCGGATCCTCGAGCCGCGGCGCGCGATTGCCATCGACCCGCACGTGCGTCGGGCGAAGCGCCAGTGCGTGCACCGCGCGGCTCATGGCGAGCAGCGTCGCCTGCAGGATGTTGAGCGCGTCGATCTCTTCGCGTTCGCTCGCCGCGACCGCCCAGGCGAGCGAGCGCTCGCGAATGAGGCCCGCGAGCCGATTGCGCTCGCGCTCCGGCAGCTGCTTCGAATCGGCGAGGCCCTCGATGGGCCGCTGCGGATCGAGAATCACCGCGGCGGCCACCACCGGTCCGGCCAGAGGCCCGCGCCCGGCCTCATC
>JAJZLX010000718.1 GCA_021850555.1 Pseudomonadota bacterium
GCGATCGAGCCGATCTTCGACGAACTCTTCGTGCAGGGCATCCAGAATCCGGCATCGATCGACCGTCAGTGCGAAGCGGTGATTGCCCAGGTACGAGAGTGCCTGGATGCCAGCCGCAAGGATGCGTCTCTGCTCCAAGACAACCCAGCGTTGGATGCGGCGGATGCCCGCAAGTGGCGCGATCATCCGGCGCAGTATTGGTTGGAGCGCGCCCTGACCTCTGGTCTGCCGGCGCGCGGAGGACAGGCCGAGAAGAGCGGTGACAGCTGGACTATCAGGTGGATCGACGGCAGTGTCTCTCCTCGCGTTTGTTTCGATGCCCGAACCGCGGAATACCACCCCGAGATCGAATGGGTCACCCTGGAAGATCCGCGCGCCCGCTCGATCATCGAGGAACTGCCTCGCTGGGCACCGGGCCAACCGCTTCCAAGAATCAGTGTCAGCGGATTACCCGATACCATCCAGGGAATCTGGTCCCTGTGGGAGGTGAGTCTCCGTGGTACGGATTCCAATGCCAACCGGAAGCGATTCCTGCCGATCTTTGCCACGGACCATGGTCGCACTTTCCTGCCGAGCGCCCAGCGCATCTGGGATCTGCTGCTGACCGAGACCGTCACGGTGGAGCCAGCTGCCGACGTCGAAGGCGCCTTGGCCGGCTTTGAACTGTCGCAGGCCGCGGCGAAGGCCCAAGGAGAACGTGTATTCTCCGAACTCTTCTCCGCCCATCGCGCCTGGCTGGCCGAGGAGCGCGAACGAGCCACATACGCCTTTGGCGCACGCAAAGCCACTCTGAGCCGAATCGGCCTGCCCGCCGTCCGGGCCTACCGCCGCAAGCAGCTCGAGGCCGAGCATGACGAGCGCATGGCGGCCTTGAGAGAAGCCGAAGGCTGCCTGCCGGAGCTGAGCCCGCTCCTGATGCTGCGCATCGGAGGCAGGAGTGTCCCAGGATGACCGATTTGCCCGACAACCACCCGGACAGCTCGCAGATCAACCCCGAGGGGATTGCGCCCGGTGCGCCCCGCGCAGGGACGCCCAGCCAGGGGGCCAGCAAGGCATGGGCCGATCGCATCCTCGAGGAATTTCCGGCGGAGCTCGCCCGCCTGTGGATTGTCTCCGATCCCGACGATGTGTTGCTCGACGAGAAGATCCTTCCACGGCTACGCGAGCGCGGGTTCAAAGTGCTGCCCTTCGAGGACAGCATCGCTTTCAGAGCCGAGTACGAGCAGCGCTTCCGATGCGCCTGGGACCGAGGCGAATCGGGGCCGTACGCCGCGCTCATCCTGCACCTGCGCGATACTCGCGTCGATGAGCTGCCCTGGGACTACCTGCGACAGGGGCACCGGGTCAGCCTGAGCCTGGGCACGCTCTTCCCACGGCTGAGCTATCCTGTCGTGCGGCTGTTGGACAGCACGATGCGACCTGCGCTGTTTGAAGCTCAGGCGCACCACGCCCGGCAGGATTTGGGAGAAATCGCGACCAAGGAGTTCGTGCTGACGCATCTCTTCGGCATCAGTCCGCACCTGGTCAAAAGTCCCCCGGCGCTGTGGCGCGAGCTGCTCCGGCTGCACTTCGGAGAAGCCGCCTTGCCGCAGGTGCTGGCGCAGTATCTGGGGGAAGTCATTGGGCGGCATCCGGGCTTCGAGGGCCTTCCCGTCACTGAGTGGTTTGCAAACAAGACCACCACGCTGCGGGTCGTGCAGAACGCCTGGTACCGCCATCTCAACAGGCTGGGTATCACCGGCACGCATGGGCAAACGCCGCAGCCTGACGACACGATCGAGACTGACGTGCCATTTGGGCACGCCGACGTACGCGCCATCATCGACTCGATGTTCCTGGACGGCACCCTGCATCCCCTTGTGGTCCAAAGCATGCCGGCATCCCTCCCCGAGTGGGTCAAGATCGGAGTGTTGCAAGACCCGGCCGCCCTGCGAAATCTGGTCGCAGCCGGCATCCGAAGCCTCCGTGACAGACTACCGGGGGGTACTCCGGCGGAAAACCCGTCCTATCGCGACTGGACGCTGTTCGCCAGACGACTGGGCGAAGTGATTTCGCGATTCCACGCGCTGGACACCGCCCAAGCAGAAGACACGCAGGACGCTTTGCAGGAACTGCGTCGGACCACCGATGCGCGCCTGCGCGATTGGGTGCGCGACCACTATCCGGATCTGATCTCCCTTTCGCCCGCCAAGGGTCCGATCATGGTTCACCACGTGCCGTGGTACTTGGCGGGACGCCGCAGAAATGGCGAAAAAAAGATGGCCCTATTGGTGTTCGACGGACTGGCGGTGGACCAGTGGGTGCAGATCCGGGACATCGTGACCGAACGTTCGCCTCGTCTGGCCTTTGAGGAAAACGCATGCTTCGCGTGGGCACCCACTCTGACATCAATCTCTCGGCAGGCGCTGTTCGCCGGTGAGCGCCCGCGGCATTTCGCGGACAGCATCCGGACGACGGACCGGGAGCACCGTCGCTGGAGCGATTTTTGGTCAAGCCAGGGAGTGCAGCCCGGCGAAGTGCTGTATCACCGAGGATTGGACACCACCGAGCAGCTGCCCGGGCTCCGGCGGGAGCTTGCCGACTCACGCCTCAAGATCGCGGGCATCGTCGTGAACACCGTCGACGACATGATGCACGGCGTCGTCCTCGGCAAACGCGGCATGGCGAGCCAGATTGCGAGCTGGTGCGAGTCGGGTTTCGTGGATCGGCTCTTAACGATGCTGCTGGATGGTGGTTTCCACGTCTATCTCACGGCGGACCACGGCAACGTTGATGCCGTGGGTATTGGCACGCTGAATCAGGGCGTCGCCGCCGAGACGCGAGGGGAACGAGTCAGGATCTACGACAGCGAACAGTTACGGTCGGAGGCCACAGCGAGCGTCGGAAGCACCTTCTGCATGGACATTCCCGGGTTGCCCTCTGATTTCCTGTCGCTCTTCGCGGATGGACATGGGGCCTTCGTACGGGAACACGAGCGAATCGTTGCCCACGGGGGAATGTCTGTGGAAGAGCTGATAGTCCCCTTCGTCAAGGTCCGAGCGCATGACGACCCTGGCCCACGTGATTAGGATGAGTGCTGCATGACCGTCTCGGCGACCCGAATTGGATTTGACCGCTTCATCGCGCTCGAGTGGGCAACCGTCGCACTCAAGGTCCGCGCCGCGCTCGCCGCGGTCGAAGAGCTCGATGCGGTGCTGGATGCCGCGGCCCTCGGTACAGCGGCCCGGAAGAAGACGCGGACCGTCTTGAATCGCCTCTGGCTCGAGCCGCGGCCGGAACTCGCCGGTTTCGCCGAACGCGGCGCGATGATTTTCAAGGAAGACTCCACCGTTCCGATCGCCGCCTTGACTTGGGGTATGGCCATCGCCACCTACCCGTTCTTCGGCACCGTCGTGGAAATAGTCGGCCGGCTTTCAGCCTTGCAGGGCGATTGCTCATCGGCGGAAGTCCATCGCCGCATGAGCGAGCGGTACGGAGAGCGCGAAGGCACGTACCGCATGACCAATATGGTGCTGCAGTCCCAGGCCAGTTGGGGTGCCATCGCGCGCATCGCAAACACCCGGCGCTTGGTGCGACAGTCCCCCATTGTCGTCAGCAACCCGCAGGCCGTCGCCTGGCTGGCCGAAGGTGCCTTGCGCTATGCCGGCAAAGCCATCCCCATTGACGCAATGTCATCGCTTACGGTGCTGTATCCGTTCCGTCTGGCTCAGCCTGTGGCCTACGTCGTGTCGAGAAGCCCTACCCTGGACGTGTCGTCTGGGCCCGCAGGACGCATGTCAGTGCGATTGCACGCGTCCTGAGCGTTGGTCAGGAATTGGCCAGAGCCAGCTTGAGGATTGCTCGTTTTGATCGGTCTGGGCGCCGCGACTGTGAGGCTCCCGCTCTCGCTCACGGATGCGCAGTGCATCAGGTGGTGCAGATGGTGCACAAAAACATTCCGCACCAATTGTGCACCACTACGTTGGATCTGAAGGACTAGAATCGCTGTAAGTTTCGGATTCGTAAAGAGAAATTATGGAGCGGGAAACGAGACTCG
>JAJZLX010000190.1:0-1027 GCA_021850555.1 Pseudomonadota bacterium
CTCGCTCCCCGTCTACACGTACGTGGAATTCGGCGACAAGGGTCTGCCGGCCATGCTGCCGGTGCTGTTGCCGGCAATCGCCCTGGCGTTGATCATCGTGTCGCTGAGCAGCACGTTCGGCGCGCGGCCCGCGGCGCGCCCGGTCCGGGGCCGCCTCCCGCCATCCTCGGCTGCGCGCCCGCACGCTCCTGCGCAGGCGACGGCCACCGCTGCCGGCGGGTTGCAGCTCGAAGTGGACAAGCGCGTCGAGGACTTCGAACTGACGGTGCAATGGTCGAGCCGGGCGCGCCGCCTGGCGATCCTCGGACCCTCGGGCTCGGGCAAGTCGCTCACCCTCAAATTGATCGCCGGCCTAGAACAGGCCGATCGCGCGGTCATTCGTCTGGGCGCACGAGATCTGGCATCGCTCGAGCCGAGCGCGCGGCGCATCGGCTACGTCCCGCAGAGCTATGCGCTGTTTCCCCATCTCGACGTCGGCGGGCAGCTGCGCTTCCCCGCCGGAGCCGATCCGGCGCGCGCGGAGCGCTGGCTCGAGCGGCTGGGGCTGACGGAGCTGGCGAGACGGCGCCCCACCGAGCTGTCCCTCGGTCAACAGCAGCGCGTGGCGCTGGCGCGCGCGCTGGTGCGACCGGCGGAGCTGCTGTTGCTCGATGAGCCGTTCTCGGCGCTCGATGCGCCGCTGCGCGCCGCGCTGCGCCGGGAGATGCGCACTCTGCAGGCGGAGCTTCCGATCGTGACGCTGCTGGTCACCCACGATCCGCAGGAGGCGGTGCAGCTGGCCGATGAGCTGCTGCTGCTCGCGGGCGGACGCCCGCTGCAGAGCGGCCCGGCGGCGGAGGTGCTGCGCCGGCCGGTGAATGAGCTGGCCGCGCGGCTGCTCGGCGCGGACAACGTCGCCGCCGGCATTGCCGAGTCGAACCGTCTCATCCTGGGTCGTGGGGTCATCCTGGAGGTCCCCGGCGCTGCCGTGCCGGACGGACCGGTGGGCTGGAGTGTTCCTGCGGAGCGCATCTGGGTGCACGCCGGC
>JAJZLX010000190.1:1037-4027 GCA_021850555.1 Pseudomonadota bacterium
ATCGATCCGGCTCGGGGATACCTGCATTCGTGCGGCCTGCGGCCTCGACCTGACACCGGGTCAGCGCTGCCGGTTCGACCTCGACACCGAACGACTGCAGATCTGGCCACGCCGGGCTGGACCCGCGGCCGAGCACTGAGCGGCACGGAGCGTCGCCCCGGCCGGGCGGGGTCGCGGCAGGCGCGCGCCGCCGTGACGCGATTCGGCGACGACAGAGCGCCCCGCCGCGGCCATTCGTGCCGCGTTCAGCGCAAATTCAGCGGACCCCAAGATAATCATCGCCGTTCGAGTCCAGCTGAGGTTTCCACATGAAGCTCCGAACCCTGTTGTTGATGTCGTTGGCCACGTGCGGGACGGCGAGTCCGGCGTTCGCGACAACCCACTTGACCGGCGGTTTTCCCAACAGCGATCCGTATGTGGGCGCAAGTATCGGCTTGCTGCGGTACGATGCGGGCGTCGTGCCGACCGTGTCCCCGAGCGCCATCGTGTTCCGCGCCGGCCTGCCACTGAACTCGTTCCTGGCCATCGAGGGCCGGGTGGGCACGGGCCTCTCGAGCGACCAGGCCGACGGCCACTCGGTGGGCCTCGGCACCTACTGGGGCGCCTACGCCAAGGGCGCGCTCGGCCTCACGCCGCGGCTTTCCGTCTACGGCGTCGCCGGCCTCGCCTCGGTCTCGCTCAACAGGAACTTCGCAGGCGACACGACCAATACCGGTCTGTCCGTCGGTGTCGGCGGCGATTACCAGCTGTCGCAGGCATTGGCGCTCAACTTCGAATGGACCTACTTGCCGAGTCCGAGCCAGGCCGATTCGAATCTCTTCTCATTTGGCGTCAATTACTCGCTTTGACACGCCGGTCGTCGCGCCCGATGCGGCTGGGAACGGAGCGGGCGGTGTCAGAATGGCCCCCCGCGCCAGGGCTTGACCCTGCGAGCTGCGGCTCAAGCCCCGCAATCGCCACGGATTGCGCCGCACCGCTCCGTTCCGTTGCAACGGCGCGCCGATCTGCCACCCGGCCGAGCTCGTAGCGTCGCTCGGCCGGCGAGGCGTTGACCGGGGCGCTCCCGCGGGAGTGTCACCCGCGTATATTCAGCAGCACCGTCAGACAGATGATGATGGCGGCGGCCAGCAGCACCGCCCGCCACCAGGGAACGAAATACGGCGCCTCGCCGCCGGGTGCGCGCCATTTGCGGCCGTGAATCATCGCCGGCACCAGACTCTCATTGCGCGCGAAGCGGTAGAATCCGATGGCGGTCAGGTGCACGCCGAGGAGCACCAGCAGCAGCTGAAAATTCGCGGCATGCCAATGGGCAAACCGTCGGCCGGTCTCGAACGAGACCCATCGCGCAAACGGCCCGGATGCGATCCCGTCGACATTCACCGCGAACAGGCCGAACACGGTCTGCGCAAGCAGCAGACCGAGCATGACGGCGATGCTCAATGCGCCGAGGGGATTGTGCCCGAGGGTGGAGGGCGAATCGACACCGTCATGCCCGAGGAGCTTGCGCGCATAGCGGAAAGTCGCCGCGGGACCGCGGACGAAGCTGGAGAATCGCGCCGTTTCCCCGCCGCAAAAACCCCACACCAGCCGAAACAGCACCGCGCCGAGCACGCCGTATCCGGCCAAGCGGTGCCAGTGCATATGATCGGTCTCGCCGCTCCACCAGCAGATCCCGAACAGGATGACGATGGTCCAATGCGCGAGTCGGGTCGGCAGATCCCAGACCCGCACCCGCTCGCTCGCTGCGCTGTTGGCGGTCACGTTGCATTACCACCAGCTGCCGTGCGCTCGAAATCGGCGATGGCAACTGCCGCACGCCTGGCCGAGCGCTCGGGCACGCAGTCTGAGCGCGCGCAGGTCGCGGCCGGCGGCGGCCCGATGCACGTCCTGCGCGCGATTCAACAGCTTCCGTGCGGCGCGCGCGAATAACTGCGGTTGCGACCATATGGTCGCGCTCGCCCGGGTCCTGACTCCAGAGCCCGCGCCGCTGCCGGCGGGAAACCAGCTCGACAGGGCGGCGGCGAGGTGTTCGATCCGATTCGCGTCGTCTGCGACGAGGTTCCACTTCGGGTGAGATCGCCCGATCTGATCCCGCAGAGACTTGAACGTTCTACCGAGAGTCTTGAAATGATTCTGGCGCGCATGAACGATCTGCGGAACGCCGGCGGCACAGGCACCGCTCATCGCGCCAATCACCAGGGCGGCACTGACGAGCAGCATTCGCGGGCGGAAGCCGCTCTGGCGGGTTGCTGGATTACTCATGGTCCCCATCTTTCGATATGCACGATACGACAAAGCGATCGCTCCGGTGCGCGGGCACGGGAGTGTTTCAATTTCGTGAAGACTTGCGGGCGGGCTCGCGGGTCGTGCCGCTGCAATCGGCGGCGATTCCCAGGCTTACCCAGCATACAAGAGAAGCGCCCGGCGCGATGGCGTTTTTGCTCGTGTCGCGGGACGATCCGCTGCGGCACACCGTCGCGCGCACATGCCGTTCGTCGCCGCGGTTCTGCGGCGGGCGGGGCGCGCCTGGAACGCGTCGCGGATCAGGCCGGATCCGTCCGGACACGCGGGCCGTGATCTTGCCCGGACCGCGCGGCGCGTATATGTTGGGTGCGGAGCGCTGCGGCTCGGGGGCGAGGATCGATGGGTGACAGGAGCTTCGGATATGCAGGCAGAGCCCGCGGCGGGCTCGTCCTTGCCGGCGCGCTCGCCGCGACCCGGATGCCATGCAGCCGACGGCTCTACTGATCGCCGGCCCGCAGATCGCCGCGTACGGCTTTCCGGCCGGGCATCCGTTCGGGGCGGACCGTCACGACGCCTTCATGCGCGAACTCATGCGCTCCCCCTGCTGGCCACGGCTCGAGCGGCGCGCGGCGCGCCCGGCAACCCGCGCGGAACTCGAGTACTTCCACACTCCGGCGCACCTCGATCGGGTCATGGCCGCCTCGCGCGCCGGACACGGGTTCCTCGATGCCGGCGACACGCCCGCC
>JAJZLX010000533.1 GCA_021850555.1 Pseudomonadota bacterium
CCCCGCCGTGTGTTTTTGCCCGCGTAGCGAGAGGGACGAAAAAACCGGGATGCCCTTTCGAGCACCCCGGCGACATAAGAGTCGTTCAGAATCGTACCGCTACCCCGAGATTGATCACCGGGTACCACTTGGAGATCCCCACCTTTCGATCGAGCGTCTGCTGCTCGATCGCCACGGCGCTGTGGATTGATGAGCACATCGCGCTGCCCTCAGGTGCCGCTGGTCCGCACGAGGCGCTGAGCGATGCTTCCGGCGAGCCGGTGTAGATCGCGCCGATGTCAAAGAGCAGATGTACGCGGCTGCCAAAGAGCCCGTGCTTGCCGGTCGGATTTCCCCAGCCGATGCCGATGTACGGCGCGGTGGAGTTCGCGAACCGGACTCTGCCCGTAAGCGAGCTCAACTGCGACGGCGTGTACACCTGGCCGCCGATCGTGAAGTAGCTGTACTGCGGATGCCCCACGACATCGAGCGAGGTGCCGTTGTGCACCATGCCCGCGGTCAGGTGAAACCCGCCGCCGAACACGTACCAATTGCCGAGCAGCTCGAATGTGCGAAGACGCAGGGAACCGGCGTAGTTCACATCCGAGGTGTCTAGGCTGTGATGCAGGGTGGGTGCCCCGGCATAGCCTACCTGCACGCCAAAGTACTTCGAAACTCCCATGTCGAGACCGATCCCGAGCCCCAGAGTGCCCGCTTGCAGCGATGCGCCAAATTTCGGGGCGAACGCCTTGGCTTGAGGGATGCTCGATGCTGCAAATGCCATCACAATTGCGGCGAGCGCGCACGCGCGAACCGCGTGATTCTTGCGAATCATGCAAAACTCTCCTTTCGACGATTGAATGTAGACCACGCCAGCGCTAACGGCTGACAGATAGGGACCTATCGATCTATAGCCAAAGGCTGGCGGGAAACACCTGAAATTTCTCGCGTGGTCGAGGAGGTAGGCCCATCAGATCTCCGGCGCGAGGACTCCGCCCTTCAGGGCGGGGTAGTTGACTGCCGCGAGACCGGGTTAATCCAGCGCCCTGGCGATGTCGTGCGGTGTCAGACGGGAGCCCGAGATGAGGCGATCGAATGCCTCGTAGCCATCGATATAGGCCGTCTCGAATCCCTCGGCACTCATCGAATCCCGCAGCTCTTTGCTCCCTTTGTCGGTGAAGCGCCACATACGCACGGCCCCGTCGGCCTGTTTCTCGAGCACCCGCATCTCAGGACGACTCGATACCCAAAACACCGCCCGGACACGCTCGGCTCTGGCAGGCTGTTCGGCCTCGGCGGGCTGCGGAGCCTGTGCAGGCGGCACGGCCTTGGTGAGGAACTGCGCGTAGGCGTAGAGCGCCTGCTTCCACGGCGTATCAGCCGGGGCCTCCATGATCTCGCGGCTCAACAGTGCCCGCGAGGTGATCGGGAACCCCTTCGCTTCGAGCTCCCGGCAGCGCCCGGCAAGCCGTCGTGCCTCGCGCTCATCATGCGTGGGATCGACCAGCGACAGCCGGCCGATCAGGTGCTCCTTCCAGAACAGCAGCCCCTTAGCATCGCGCGTCAAGTGCTCGATGTTTCTGAAGAACTCCGTGCGGTACGCGCCACGCTCGATGCTCTTCGCGAGCCAGTCGATCACCTCGGCCCCGTCGCGCGAGACGCTCTCGAGCAACGCCTTTCGTACCAGGCGCCGGTGTGGCTCGAGCAGCGATCGCCCGCCATCGGTGTGATCGAGGATGCTTTTTATCTTGTTGTACGGAATCACGGCGTTCACTTCCGACCTCTCCCTTATCGTCACCCGCTATAAGCCTAGGATCAGTATACCGACCCCTGGGGTACTGGCCGAACAATTAATCCGACGGGAATTCGGATTTCTGGGCGAGCCGTTCGCTATTTGAAGGTAGGACACATTTGTTGCGAGGTGCGAACGGTGGACTACTATTTTATCCTCGGGGCGCGAGACCCCGAAATGGAAGAGATCATGCGCGTCCTGGACGCGGACGGCATCGGATGGACTTTCGCGAGCGCGCAAGGCCGCCCGGTGTCTAGAATGGATGCCTATGAGGCGACGGATGTGATGGGCTTGCTGCCCCGCTGCCCGCGGCAGCTGGTGTTCGTCGAGTGCGATGTGCTTGGGCTCGAGCCGACGGAGATCTGCGATCACCACAATCCTGGCGATCCCGGGTACGACCTGCCGGCCGAGCAATACCTGAAGGGCTCATCGCTCGGCCAGGTGCTCTCGCTGCTCGGCAAAGAGCCGACTCAGACCCAGCGCATTATCGCGGCGGCGGATCACTGTCTGGCGCGGGCGTATCGGGGCGAGTGCCCTGGGGTGGACCCGGCTGAACTCGCCGACTGGCGTGAGCGGTCCCGTGCGGCACGCTTCGGGCTGACGCACGAGGAGATCCAGATGCGGATCCGCATCGCGGCAAATGCGCTCGAGCGGGCCGAGCGGATCAGGATCGCGGACGAGTGGGTGGCGTGGTTTCCGGACAAGGGGGTTGCGCCCTACGAGTTGTCGGAGGCATCGGCCCGCCAGGGGGTGCCGATCGCCTACATCACGCATCTGGACCCGGACCGCGGACGGTATCGGGCCAAGAGCGGCATCCTCAACGCCAAACCCGACACGGTGCGGACGTGGATGCGGGACTGCCGGCTGGAGCACGTCTACGGGGCGCCCCTGCGGGGCTACGCAGGGGGGTATGCGGCATAGGCCCCACCCGGGGCATAAGCGTGAACTTTTTATCCCATGAGCGCGGTCTTCCGCGCTCTTTTTTTGACTCGCAGGCGGCGAGGGAATTCGACGCCAACGCTCGCTATAGACCATCAGGTCATTATGGAGGTGTCTGATGGATCTATCGGCATTCTTGAGCAAGATCTCGACCGAGGGGCGAAAGTCCACGGAGTGGGCGGTCTCGGAGGGAGAAACTTTTCCCTATCCGTACTGGAATATCACTCGGCGCAAGGCGTCGTTCGCGGTCGTGCGGACGTTCTCTGTCCTCGGGGCCGGCGAGTGCCACCTGGTCTGCCTTTCCGTGCGGCGCAACTCGAAGAACGAGCTCTCGCACGAGTTGTGGTGTGGGGACTCATTTCTCGAGGGCAGAAAGTCGGTATCCGCCAAGCAGGCGGGCGAACGTGTGGAGAGCGCGCTTGCTCCACTCGACATCCCGGGCAAGCTGGCGCGCAAAGCGGAGATGACGAGCTTTTACGGCTCGTATCGCCAGTCGGATCACTGCGAGTTTTGGAGCAAGAAGACGTGCGCTCACACCCAGGCCGTTCTCGCCTCGATCACCGAGGCGGACCTGCGCGAGATGACCGAGCAGCTCGAGGGATACCTCGGAGGTACGGTGACATCGAGCGTGGCGCCGACGGCCGATGACGAGGACGCGCTCTACGAGCAGTACCTGTTCCAGGTGCCGGTGCTCTTCGAGGGCGATCGTGGGGCGGGCAAGACCTTCGGGGCGCGCCGCTTTGCGCGCACGAAGGGCCACGCGCTCGTGGAGGTCGGAGGCAACGAGAGCTTGGAAGCCGCTGACCTGCTCGGGCACTTCGTGCGCGTCGGGGACGGGACGTTCGTCTGGAAAGACGGCGCGCTCGCGCAAGCCGTGCGGACTGCCTCCAGAGGGCAGAAGGTGTGCCTGCTCATCGACGAGATGCTACGCATCCCGCAGCGGCATCTCTCGGTGCTGCTCACGGTGCTCTCGCCCGATGAGCGGCAGTATCGGTTGCGCACGGGGCGCATCGTCAACGTCGTCGAGGGCGTCGGCGAGGAGGAAGTGCTCACCTGTCCGGTCGAGAACCTCGCGGTGATCGCCACGACCAACGTCGGGTGCGAGTACGCGGTGGACGCGGCCGACCCTGCGCTTGCGGAACGATTCCTCATCGTCCGCAAGGACACGACGCCCGAGAAGCTGCAGGCGATTCTCGCCAAGGCGGTCGAGGCGAAGGGTTTCGCGGACGGCGCGGAGATCGTTCGGCGCCTGATGGGCTTCTACGATGCGGCCCTCAAGCTGAAGAAGGCTGGGATGATCGCAAACGCT
>JAJZLX010000483.1 GCA_021850555.1 Pseudomonadota bacterium
GGCGCATGCTCTCGCCTACTGTCACGCCTTGGAGGCTGCGTCACGGTGCGAAGTGCCGTCTCGCGCCACCTGGCTGCGCGTGTTGCTCGCCGAGCTGGAGCGGCTTTACAACCACCTGCATTACCTCGGATATCTGTGTCATACGACCACGCTCAAGGTCGGTGAGGCACAAGGGAAGTACCTCGAGGAGCTCGCCAAGCAGGTGAACTGCCAAATCAGCGGGAGCCGGCTGCTGCGGGGACTCGTTGTCCCGGGCGGTGTGCGGCGCGAGCCTACGCTGTTGACGCTCGCCGAGGACCTGGTGCGAATCGAACACGAATTGCGACGCTACGCGGACCAGCTGGCTGCGACCAGCAGCCATCTCGACCGATTGATCACCACCGGTGTGCTCGACCGGCAGCTCGCTTTCGACCAAGGCGCCACGGGCCCCGTGGAGCGGGCTTCGGGAATCGATCGCGATTCGCGGCGAGACCAGCCCTACGGGGCCTACGACGAGTTGCCCTTGAGCGTCGCGGTGCGGGACGGCTGCGATGCTCACGCGCGCCAACAGGTGCGCGTCGAGGAGATCACCCACAGCATCGCCCTGATCCGCGCCGTTCTCGACGGGCTGCCCGAGGGCTCGCTGCGGGCAGACTGCCGCCCTCCGCCGGGCGGCGAAGGGCTCGGTTGGGCTGAAACTCCGCGCGGCACCGCGTACTACGCGGTGCATCTCGATACCGCGGGCCGGCTCGCCCGGGTCAAGATCAAATCACCCAGCTTCTCGAACTGGCGCGTCTTCCCCTACACCGTGCATGGCACGAATATGATGGACTACGCGATCAACGAGGCCAGCTTCGGTCTGACGGTGGCGGGCTGTGATCGCTGACGGAGAGCGTCCATGGCTATGAAGGTGATCCCGCTCTGGACACTCTACGGTCTTGCGCGCGGCAAGGCGACGACACGCTGGTGCGGGGAAGACGCCGAGCCAGGGCAAGCCGGATATCTCGGCATGCCGCGCTTTGATCAGGCGAAATGCCAGCAGGGTTGCCGGGAATGTGTGGACACTTGTCTGCCCGGCGCCATCACTTTCTGCCCCGACGCAAGCAAGCAACGCCTGACAGTGGACTACGGGCGCTGCGTCGTCTGTCAGCTCTGTGTCGAAGCGTGTCCGACGGGCGCGCTCACTTCGTCTACAGACTGGGCATTCGGTAGCCGCAGGCGCGAGGATCTGGTCTGGACGCGCGCCGCCGCTTCTACGGATGGGATGACGCTAAAGCGCGAGATCCGGCGCGTTTTCGGACGGAGTCTGCACATTCGGCATGTCGATGCCGGTTCCTGCAACGGTTGCGAATCGGAGCTACAGGCGCTCAACAACCCGTACTACAACCTGCATCGCTTCGGTGTGTTCTTCACACCCTCGCCACGGTTCGCCGACCTGCTGCTCGTCACGGGACCGGTGACCTATGCGATGCGCGGACCCCTGCTCGAGGCCTATGAGGCGATGCCGGATCCGAGATTCGTGATGGCCGCGGGCACTTGTGCGGTCTCCGGCGGAACCAACGGAGGCGGCTACGCCTGCGACAATGGGCTGGAAGAGCTGCTGCCGGTGGATGTGTTCCTGCCAGGCTGCCCGCCCAATCCACCGGCCATCATCCATGCGCTACTGATGCTGCTGCAGCGCTCGCCGCAGCGCGTGCAAGGCGGCCAGATAGGTCCGGCCGACGAACATCCGGAAGACGATTATGCCTGAACTCTTGATTGCGGCATTCTGGCTGTGGGCGGCGGGTCTGCTGTTCGCGCTGGCGCGTATGACCGGTGTGGCTCGGTGGCTGATCGTGCTCGGGGTGACCTCGGGCCTCTGGAGCGCCTTTGGCGCGCTTCCAGCAGGCGGCGGCTGGCTGAACTTGCCGGTTGCCTTGGCGGATCAGGTGGTACGGCTGCACTACTCGCCCGAGGCGCTGTGGCTGATGGGCTTTGGCCTGGTGCCCGCCGCGCTCGCCGCCGCGCTCTGTACTCCGATCCAGCGTGCGCGGCCCGCATGGCTCGTCGGTGCAGCGCTTTCGCTCCTCGGCGCTCTCGGCATATACGGCGTGCAGGACGCCTACTCCTTTCTCATCGCCTGGGAACTGATGAGCTTGGGCGGCGCGGTCATGATCCTCTCCGAGAGTACGTCGCTCGAGGCAGGGCGGCGGACGCTCTACATGCTGGCGCTCCTCGAGGTCGGCGCCGTGTCCATCCTGCTCGCGCTGCTGCTGCTGGCGCAACACGACGGCGGCGCCGTGGCGTTTGACGGCTTCGCGCTCGGCGCACACACACTCTCCACAAGCGCACGCATTGTCATCGGGGTGCTGGCGCTCTTCGGCTTCGGGGCCAAACTCGGCCTGCTGCCCTTCTACGAGTGGTTCCCCGGCGCCTACGGCAACGGCAGCGGCGCCACGGGCGCGATCCTCTCCGGTGTGGTGCTGAACGCGGCCTTTTTCGCCCTTTCGCGCACGCTCGTGGATTGGCTCGGAAGCGGCAGCGGGTTGTCTACCCTCGGTATCATCGTCACGACGATCGGTACGCTGACCTCGATCCTCGCGGCCTTGTATGCCTTCCAGCAGGACGATTGGCGGCGCCTGCTTGCGTTCTCTTCGGCCGAGAATGCCGCGATCGCGGTCACCGCCATCGGAGCCAGCATCCTGTTCCGGGCCGGCGGGGAAAATGCCCTGGCGGGCCTCGCGTGGACGGTGGCCGTCCTCCATTTGTCGGGACATGCGCTCGCCAAAGGTGGAATGTTCGTCGGTGCCGACGGCGTGTATTCGGCGGGCGGCACGTACCGGCTCGCCCAGCGCGGATGGCTGCGCAGAGCGAACTGGGTTTTCGGCCTCGGAACACTGTTCGCGGCGATGAGTCTCTCGGCCATGCCGCCCCAGATCGGCTTCGTGACCGAGTGGTTCACGTTTCAGACGCTCTTCCAGGGCTTCCATCTGGCCACGCTCGGCGGGCGGTTGACGCTGGCGCTCGCCGGCGCGGGCCTCGCGCTCACAGCGGCGATCGCCTTCGCGACCTTTATTAAGGCATTCGGTATCGGACTGCTCGGCGATGGGCACAGGCCGCAAGCTGCGCGTATCGGATCGGGTTACGCCTCCGCAGCGCTCCTCCTGGGCCTTGCGGTGCTCGCCGCGGCTGTCGGGATGCCGCTGTGGCTGCATGGCCTGGAAGGCGCCAATGTGACGCAGTTCGGGGCGAACGCGGCACGGGCCATGACCACTGGCTGGCTGCTCGTGCCCCTCACGGACACATTTGCCTTCATCTCCCCCACGTTGCTCGTCATCGTCATGCCGCTGATCGCCCTCCTGCCGCTGTTACTGTTGCTCAATGGCCGCCGACACGCCGTCAGGCGCGCACGGGTCTGGTATGGAGGGCTGCAGGAAGATCCTGAGCGCTCGGCGACGACATCCCTCACGTTCTCCAACGCGATGCGCACGTTCTATAGCTTCATTTACCGTCCGACGGCTGATACGGCACGCGAGCACCGTGCCGTCGCCTACTTCATCAGCAAGCTGCAATTCGAGCACGACGTGGCCGATGTATTCGGCCCGGCGTTGTTCGATCCCATCCGTAAAGCCGTCTGGCGGCTCGCTGGAAGGCTGCGCGCACTGCAGTCAGGGGACCTGAATTTCTACCTGGGACTGATCGGTGCGCTGCTCATCGTGATTCTCGCTCTCACCCTGCGCTGAGGAAGAGTCATCGCTACCCGCGCCCCGCTGCGCGGGGCTTGCGCCTCATGCACTCGTTGCGAACACCTGAGCATAGACATGAGGTCCATAGCCCTCGCATTGCGGGGGGGCCATAGCTGCTCGACAAAGGCACACCTTCGGGGTGCTTGAAAGTCCGCCGTCCGTCGGGCAAGCGCTCGGTGCGCAGGATTAGCGTTGGACTCGCGCCGCACAGTGATTCGCAGAATGCGATCCGTGATCGAAGCAACTGATTACCGGGCGCGCTGGAAGCCCGTTCGGGGCTCGCAGCCGTCCGGCATGCCTGAGGCC
>JAJZLX010000699.1 GCA_021850555.1 Pseudomonadota bacterium
GGCAGGTAGACGCTGGGCTAGCGTACGCTCAAGGTTCGGCGGCGGCAATACCCCTCGGCCCTCTCGTCCCCAACTCCAGCTCGAGCAGCCGCAGGCTCGGCTCTGGCACCTGCCACTCCCCGTTGCGCCACGTACGGACAGCCTCCGACGTGCGCCCCATGATGCGCCCGAGGCTGTGGTTGTCGAGCCCGAACTGAGCGGCAAGTTGGTTGAGCCGCTGGCGGCGCGCAGTGGGGTTGAGGCGGAGGGGGTCGGTGCCGAGCACTGGGCGCGTCACAGCTCGCGCCCCTCGAGTATGGCCCACGCATCCTCCACACTCCGCGCCACTCCCGCGAGTCCTCCGCTGCGGCGCACCAAGTCTAGGAACGCTGCCTGCTCGGCGGTGACTCGCCCGCGTGGCCCCTTGACCTCGACGGCGACGAAGCGGCCCCCTTCGGTCCAGCCGATGAGGTCAGACACGCCGGGTGCGGCGAGTCTGATCGCGTACGGCCTCGCCAGCACGAGCCGGTGCTCAGTGCGCTCGATGACCGTCCCCTGCCACGCGACGCCGGCATTGATGCGCAGGAGCCGAGTCGGGCCGTGGGAGAGCTCCAAGAGGATGGAGGTCTGGGTGTCCCGCTCGCTGGTCATGGCCGGTATACCCGTGCAATATGCCGCGCCAGCGGCTCGGGGATCTTGGCGATCATGGCGGAGGCCATTTTGCGCTGAGGGGATTGTGAACCGTATTTACGCGCCGCTTCGTTCTGGCCGAGTGGTTGACCTTGAGGGGTGAAGGATTTCACGCCGCGCTCATTGAGTTCATGCACCGGATTCCTTCCGACTCCGCTCGTAGTGTTGTGCGCGATGTTGAACCATGAGCCGCCTGCGTTCTTCGTATACTTACCTTGGTGGAAATTGGTAGATCCGTCAGAACGGTGCGCGATGCCTCGCTTCATGACTTCCCGCCACCCCGTCATCGGCATCAGCGCCGGCACATCGCCCCACAGATAAAAGCTACCAAAGCGCCACCGCTCTCGCCCGACCCACTCCTGCGCGCCGCGCACGTTCTCGACGATGAGCGGGATATGGCGCCCCGCAGCGTCGGACGCCTCAGCTTGGATGCGGAAACACGCATCGAACAGCGCGGTGAGTTCCGCAACGGTGCGCGAGCCCGTATAGCCTTCGGGAAAGTCGCCCTCGCCTCGCAGCGCGCGCCGGATTTGCTTCGCACGCGTCCACGGCATCGCCATGTAACTAAATTCCTGGCATGGAGGCGAGCATACGATCAACGCCGCGTCCTTGAACTGCCTGCCGTGAATGGTGCGCACGTCCTGCAACACGAGCTGCGCGGGATAGCGGTGCTCGCCGTAGACGTGCTGCTCGATGTCAAACCCAACAACTTCGTAACCCTCCGCGAGGAGCGACTCTGACCAGCCTCCGAGCCCGCAGTAAAGGTCGATGGCGAGCGGCTTCACGCCCGCGCTCTCTTGGCGAGCCTTCCCGCGAGCACCCTCTGAGCCCAGCCCTCGCGATAGCCTTTTCGCCTCGCAATCTCCCTCAGCGCCTCCAAGCTCTGAGCCCGCCCCTGCTCGCGCCGCTCAGCGCGTCGCGCCGCTTGAGCGGCCAGCATCTCCGGCGTCACCTCTGCCAGCTCGCCGTCGCGCTGCTCGATCTCGCGGGGCTTCGCTGGAAACTCGTAGCCGCACTCTGAGCACGACTTGGCCTGCGCCGGCAGCGCGCAGAAGCAGGCGGCGCAGATGCGTACACTGGCGCCCGGCTTGCGCTTGGCCTCCCCGTCGTCGCCGGCCAGCGTCCACTGCCGCGGCTCGTCCGGCAGCCCGTGACGGTAGCAGTTGCCAACGTGGTCGAGCAGCAGGGCGTGGCTCTTGCCCTCGCATGGCCGCAGGATGCGCCCGATCTGCTGCAAATACAGCCCCAGCGATTGCGTGGGCCGCAGGAATATACCGACGTGCGCCCCGGGGAGGTCTACCCCTTCATTCGCCAGCTCGCAGGACGTGACCACTTTGATGCGCCCGCTGCGGAAATCCTCGACCACGCCGCGGCGGACCGTGCGCTCCATCGTGCCGTCGATGGAGAACGCCGAGTAACCGGCCTCGCGAAACTGGTCCGCCACGGACTTCGCGTGCTGTATCGACACGCAGAACACCAGCGCCGGCAGTCCGTCCGCGTGCTGGCGGTAGTGTTCGAGCGCAGAGCCGGTGATGGCGGGACGGTCGAGAAGTGCCTCGGCCTCGGCAGTCACGAACTCTCCGCCGCGCTTGTGCAGCCCCGATGCGTCCACGGTCGGCGGCGAGAATAGCCGATACGGCGCGAGGTAGCCGCCCTCGATGAGCTCGCGCATGGAGGGGCCGGTGATGAGATGGTCGAAAATCGTGCCGAGCCCTTCGCCCGAGAGCCGGATCGGCGTCGCGGTCACGCCGAGCAGCTTCGCCCGGGGCCACTCGCGGATGATGCGCTCGAACGTCTCCGCCCTGGCGTGGTGCGCTTCGTCGATGACGATGAGGTCAGGCTGCGGCGTGCGGTCGAGCCGCCGCACCAGCGTCTGCACGCTCGCGATCTGGACGTGCGCATCGATGGCGGGGTAACCGGCTGCGATGAACCCGTGCGGCGTGCCGGTGAGGTCGAGCGCCCCCGATATCTGATCGATCAGCTCTTGCCGATGCGAGAGGATGTAGACGCGATTGCCCTTGTCCGCTGCGCCGTGGGCGATGTGGGTGAAGAGCACAGTCTTGCCCCCTCCGGTGCTCAGCACATACAGCGGCGCCCGCTTGCGCAGCGGCCCGAACGCCTCGCGGATGCTGGCGATGCCGGCGGACTGGTAGGGGCGGAGTTCAATCAAAACGGCAGCCCCGTCGTCGTGCGCCGCATGTTATGCAGCTCGATGTACGCTGGATTGAGTTCGCAGCCGATGAATTTCCGGCCGAGGTCGGTCGCAACCTGTCCCGTCGTTCCGCTGCCCATGAAAGGATCAAGTACCACGCCGCCGGCGGGGCAGCCGGCGAGGATGCACGGCTCGATCAAAGCACGCGGGAAAGTGGCGAAGTGAGCGCCGGAGAAGGGTTGAGTCGGGATGGTCCAGACTGAGCGTTTATTTCGACCCGCGCCATTGCGCCCATCCAGACTGCGGATCCCACGATGAGGGGCCATTAACCCGCCGGTCGGCTCTGGCGCATGGAGGACATTACGTGGATGGTCGTGACCGCCATCCGGCTCGCGAATCGCGTCGATATCGTAGTAGTACCGCTCCGACTTCGCCAACAGGAACAGGTACTCGTGCGCCTTCGTCGGCCGATCCGTAACACTCTCTGGCATCGCGTTCGTCTTATGCCAAATAATGTCCGCGCGCAGATACCATCCGTCCGCCTGCAGCGCCAAGGCGACACGCCAAGGAATCCCGAGCAGATCCTTCGGCTTCGCGTCTCCATCGTCGGGACGCCAGCGCGTAACGGCGTTGTGCTCGCCCGTGAACGCCGGATGCAGTTTCGACTGACCTGGATCGCGGGTTTTCCGACCACCGCTCGCGTAGCTGTCCCCGAGGTTGAGCCACAACGTCCCATCATCCGCGAGCACATCGCGCACGGCTCGAAATACCTCGACCAGTCGCTCGACGTACTCGGTTGGCGTAGGCTCTAAACCGATCTGACCCTCGACCCCGTAATCGCGCAGTCCGAAGTAGGGAGGTGATGTGATGCAGGTCTGCGCCCGAACTCCGTCCGCCGCCATCTCCTTGAGTAGGGCGCGGCAGTCCCCGACGTGCGTAGTGTTGAGCCAGTCTTTCATGCGAAAAGCCGTCCCTGCGCATACGCTGCGGCGATGCGCTCACAGGCGATGTCGAAGTACTTCTCGCAAATCTCAATACCGATGAACTTGCGCCCGAGGTTGGCGCAGGCGACGCCGGTGGTGCCGGAGCCCATGAAGGGGTCGAGGACTGTTTGCGGCAACTTAGCGAGGTTGATACACCACTCGATTAATGCAACAGGCTTCTGGGTTGGATGGACGGCCCGATCCC
>JAJZLX010000689.1 GCA_021850555.1 Pseudomonadota bacterium
GAAGCAGTTCGACGCCATGCTCGGGGAGGCAATGCTCAAGATCCTCGGCGAGGAGGGCGTGAGGATCGATACCCACGCCGTCCCGGAGAAGCTCGCTCGCGAGACGCAAGGCCTTCGGCTCGCGGTACGCGATGGCCGGCAACTGGGCCCATTCGACTGTGTATTGTGGGCCGTCGGGCGCGCCAGCGCGGTGAGCGATCTGGACCTGACGCGCGCCGGCCTCGGGTGCGACGCAGACGGGTTCATCACGACCGACAAGTACCAGGTCACGGACACCGCCGGCATCTACGCCATCGGCGATGTCACCGGCCGCGCGCAGCTCACCCCGGTGGCCATCGCCGCCGGCCGTCGCTTGAGCGATCGGCTGTTCGGCGGCAAGGCCGACCGGCATCTCGACTATCACAACATCCCCACGGTCGTATTCGGCCATCCACCCATCGGCACCGTGGGACTGACGGAAAGGGTCGCGCGGGAAGACTACGGCGATGACAACGTGACCGTGTTCAGGTCCAGCTTCGTGCCCATGTATCACCAGCTCACCACCCGCAAGCCGCGCTGTGACATGAAGCTGGTGACCGTCGGGCCCGAGAAGCGCGTGGTCGGCGTACACGTCATCGGCCCGGGAGCCGACGAGATGATGCAGGGCTTCGCCGTGGCGGTGCGCATGGGCGCGACCAAGGCCGAGTTCGACGACACCGTGGCCATTCACCCCACCTCCGCCGAGGAGCTGGTCACCATGAGGTAATGAGGGGCGCCGGCGTCCGTCGCCCTCGTTGAGCGGTCAGGGGGCTCGCGACCGAGGCGGCCCCCGGACCCGGCCCGGACATGCGCCGGACCTGCCGCTCGGGCAGAATAGCCCGCCATGGACAACCCCCTGCTCTGTGACGAGCCGCTGCCGCCCTTCCCCCGAATCCGGCCCGAGCATGTCGAGCCCGCCATCAGCGCGGTGCTCACCGATGCGCGCGCGCGCATTGATGAGATTGCGGCCCGCGATCCGCCGACCTTTGCCACGGTGATCGAGCCGCTCGAGGAATTGCATCATGAGGTATCGCGCCGCTGGTCTCCGGTGAGCCATCTCAACGCCGTGCTCAACTCCCAGGCGCTGCGCAATGCCTACAATGCCTGCCTGCCGCTGCTCTCGGCCTATCAGACCGATCTGGCGCAGAACGAGCCGCTGTACCGCGCCTACCGTGCCATCGAGCAGAGCGAAAGCAAAACGCTCGATCCGGTGCGGCACCGGGTGATCGGCAACGCGCTGCAGGATTTCACCCTCGCGGGCGTGGGGCTTCCGGGCGGGGAAAAGCAGCGCTTCAAGGCCGTGATGCTGGAGCTCACGCAGCTGCAGGCGAAGTTCGAGGAAAACGTGCTCGACGCAACCAATGCCTGGAGCTGTCACCTCACCGACGCCGGGCAGCTGCGCGGCCTGAACGAGGTGCTCATCGATCAGGCGCGCCGCCGTGCCCACGAGCAGCGGCTCGAGGGCTGGATACTGACCTTGGATCAGCCAACCTATGTCGCGGTGGTGACGGATGCGGAATCCGCCGAGCTGCGCCGCGGCTTCTACGAAGCCTGGAGCACGCGCGCCTCGGACCGGGGACCTCAGGCGGGCCGCTGGGACAACGCGCCGGTGATGGAGCAGATCCTGCGCAAGCGGTACGAGGCCGCCCGGATCCTCGGCTTCGGCAACTTCACCGAGTACGCGCTCGTGAAGCGCATGGCGCGCAGCGGTGAGGAGGTGATGGCATTCCTCGAGGAGCTCGCGCGCGCCTCCCGCCCCACGGCCGTGCGGGAATTCGACGAGTTGCGCTCCTTCGCGGGTCGCGAGCTCTCGGCCTGGGATGTCCCGTTCTACGCCGAGCGGCTGCAGCAGCAGCGCCACGCCATCTCGCAGGAGGAGCTGCGTCCCTACTTCCCGCTCCCGCGGGTGCTTTCCGGGCTGTTCGAGGTGGCCGAGCGGCTCTTCGGCGTGCGCATCCGGGAGCACGCCGGCGCCCCGATCTGGCACCCTGACGTGCGCTTTTTCGAGATCGAGAGCGCCAGCGGCCGGCCCGTGGGCAGCTTCTACCTCGATGCCTACGCGCGCGCCCACAAGCGCAGCGGTGCGTGGATGGACGAGTGCGTCGGGCGCAAGCACCTCGCCTCGGGCGAGGCCCGGCCGGTGGCCTATCTGGTGCTGAATGTGCTGCCACCGGGTGAGGATCGCCCGGCGCTGCTGACTCACGACGATGTGCTGACTTTGTTCCATGAGTTCGGCCACGGCCTGCATCACCTGCTCACGAAGGTGGACTTCCCCAGCCTTGCCGGCATCAACGGCGTGCCCTGGGATGCAGTGGAGCTGCCGAGCCAGTTCATGGAGAACTACGCCTGGCACCCGGAAGTGCTCGGTCGAATCTCGGGCCATTTCCAGAGCGGCGAGCCGCTGCCGGCCGAGGTGCAGCGGCGGCTGCGCGCCACGCGAAGCTTTCATGCCGGATTGCAGATGGTGCGCCAGCTGGAGTTCGCGCTGTTCGACTTCCGGCTGCACGCCGAATACGACCCGGAGCGGGGCGGCCGAGTCCTGCCGCTGCTGCAGGAGGTGCGGCGCCAGGTGGCGGTGGTACCGGTGCCGGAGTGGAACCGCTTCCCCATGAGCTTCGGGCATGTGTTCGCGGGCGGCTACGCGGCGGGCTATTACAGCTACAAGTGGGCCGAGGTGCTGGCGGCGGACGCCTTCTCGGCGTTCGAGGAGCACGGCGTGTTCGATCGGACCACGGCGAGAAGGTACCTCGATGCGATCTTGTCCCGGGGCGGCAGCCGGGATGCGATGGAGGCGTTCGTGGACTTTCGCGGCCGGCCGCCGCGGGTTCAGGCGCTCCTCGCGCAACACGGCATTCCCACTCCCGGTGACCCCGCGACTTAAGTCGCATTCCTCCTCGATGCGCTGCGCAGGACTTGCGGGGTTCGCCCTTGGCGGACCCCGTACGTGCAACGCCGCGCATGAAAATGGGCAGCGGCTCTCGGATTTCGGCCGGCACCCCCTTTAAAGTGGGTCAAATCACTCTGGGAGTGCGGACCGGCCGCCCTGCCTTCCGCGTAACAGAATGACCAATGCCCGGCGTAGTGATTACGACGTCACCGATACCGTCCAGGTAAGCTCCCCCCCCGCGGTGCGCGAGGCCGTCGAGGCCCTTTTCCGGCCCACCTGGCCCCAAACCTCGCTGGCGCCGTTGCAACGCTCTTTCGAGCACTTCGAGCTGCTGTTCGCCGGCAAGATCCCCGGCTATCACGGTGTCGACACGGTCTACCATGACCGTCAGCATACGCTGGACATCACGCTTGCCCTGGCCCGGTTGCTGGTCGGCTACGAGCGCCAGGCCGAGCCGCGTGATCGCCTGGGCGGGGAGCGGGCGGTGGCCGGCCTCATCACCGGACTCTTTCACGATGTGGGCTACCTGCGCCGCACCGACGAGCCCGAATCCCGCAACGGCGCCGAATTCACCCTCGTGCACGTGTCAAGGGGAGCGCGCTTCCTCGAGGAGTTCCTGCCCGTGGTCGGCCTTGGCCGCTGGGTGGCGGTGGCGCGGGAGATCATTCACTTCACAGGCTACGAGGTGCCGGGAGCCCAGATCGAGTCACGATTGAGCGATCCACGCGACATCGCCGTCGGGCACCTGCTCGGCACGGCGGACATGATCGCCCAGATGGCCGACCGCTGTTATCTGGAGAAATGTCGTGACCGGCTGTACGCCGAGTTCGTTCTCGGCGGGGTGGCGATGCCGATCTCCTCCTCGGGCGGTCGGCAGGTCCGATACGCCTCGGGCCTCGATCTGCTGCGCCAGACCCCGGAATTCGCCGAGGAAACCCGCAGGAAGCGCCTGGACGGGGAGTTCCACTCGGCTTATCGGTACCTGGAGATCCTCTACGGCGGCCGCAATCCGTACATGGAGGCCATCGAGCGCAATATCGCCTTCCTGCGCCGGGTGCTGCGCAGCGAGAACTGGCGGCTGCTCAGGCGCCGCCCGCCC
>JAJZLX010000612.1 GCA_021850555.1 Pseudomonadota bacterium
AGATGGAATGGCTGTGGGTTGACTCAAAAAGCTGGACTTGGACCCCATAAGGCCGGACTTCGGACCTCATAAGGCTGGACCGAGCTGGCTCGATTGTAAATTCGCGGCGAGGGCTTCCCTCGCCGTCTTCTATGAACGGTCTTCAGCGGTGACTCCCGATCGGGAGCACGGTCCGGCCTAAGCAGGCACAGAGGTGTTGTTCGCGTCTCGTGGGATCAAAGACGCATGACGCGCGAAGTCGTTCAGCATCTTCGCGATCTTTGCATTCCCCTGAATCGCATGCCGTGGAAGCTTACACTCCTCGGCGATCCGCAGAACGTTTGGCCGGCCATTCCAGAATGGCAGTGGTCGACCCAAACGTTTGAGTCTGGACAGGTAATCCGCAACGATCTCGACCGCTCCGAAGCACTGTCCCGGATGCATTGCGCGCTCTTGGCGATCGAATGTCGCGAGCAGACGGTGTATACGCGGTTGCAAGTCAAACAGACTCCGATTGAAGCCGCACGCCAACGCGATCGCCCGTTTCGTGGGCACCCCATTCCTGCGCGGCAGACCCTGCCCGCTTTCGATCCTCCGCGTGCAATAAGCGCGTAGCCGATCTTCGTGCTCTGCAAGGCTATTGACCCGCGGACGGTGTGCAGTCTGGTCAGCGACATACTCGGCAACTGCGGCCATCAATGCCGGCACGTCCGAGCGGCGGATGAATCCCTGTGGGCTCGCGTGGTTCGCCCGATCGATGAACATGACAGATAGGCGTTTCTGGCGGGTCAGCCTGGCCAGCAGGCGCGGCGAGCGCCGCTTCTCCCGTGCCACTTCTGCCAGCGGAAGGTACGCCGACCGGAACCGTTCCACCGATGCTGAGGTGATGCGTTTGTTGCCCCTGACGACCGTCTGCACGAGATGACCGGCTCTGACCGCCTCCGCAATGGCGGACAGGCACAGACCGGTCCCTTGGGCGCACTCCTTGAAGGAGCAGCTCGAACCGAGGAGCGGTCTCAGGTTGCTGTCGATGAATGTGTCGACGTCCTGCTTCCTCAGCACGATGCTGGCGGGACTCGGACCGGAACGACACACGGGCTTCAGAGCGTGGTTCAGAAGCGCAGCTACCACCGCAACGCGCGTCTCAATTGGCAGCGTGCTCCTGCGTACCACCTCATTCAGCGTGACGGTGCCCGGCCGGTTGCGACCCAACGAGATCGGCGCGAGAGCGAGCAGCCGGGCTCGGAACGTCCCGATCTCGTCCACGAACCATGAGGTCGAGAATCCACGACGCTCGGCCGCCGCATAGATTCCCTGGTCCCTGAGTTGCTTCAGCACTCGGACCGTGAGGCCGAGCCGCTTCGCAGCTTGTCTGACGTCGAGGATCTTCGTGATCGCACCCGGAATAGGGGTGTTCCCCGCGTCGACGACCGCCCGCTCGGCGCCCTTCAGGTTGACCGTGATGCCGGCCAATGCGCCGGATTGAACCATCTTGCGCACCGTCGGTGCCCACAGTCGATGCCGCCTTGCGATCTCCGATCTCGACACGAACCGCGCGGTCTTCAGCACGCTTTTGTCGCGCAGCATTTTTTGATCGACAACGCCTTTGCCCCAGTGCTGCAACCCGAAAGCGATGAACTCGTCACGCAGAAACGCAACATGCTCCCGCGTCGCGGGCCGGTTCTTGAAGAGGGTGTCGTAGAAGCCGGCGAACTGCTTGCGCATGCCGACGGCCTTCTTGCCGGCAGCGAGATTCCGTTCGCCGAGCGCCCGCAGAAAGGCGTGATACCCGTGCGGCCAGTCGCTCAGTATCCGGGCGACCGCCACGACCTGCGAGGTAGGACACCCTTGCACCGAGGTCACTGTCGCCGGCACCGCCACCGTGGCCGCCAATTCCTGCGCCGCGGATGAAAGCGGGGGATTGGCGCTTCCGTCATCCCCATCGGCGGCGATGGCGCCCAGCACGGTGATGAGGTGGAGCAGCGCCGAAAACGGCATGGAGACCAAGGGGCCGAGTGGGAGACCTCTCGGATTTTCGATTTCGCCGGCTGTGCCGTGGAGCCTGGACTGGAGCAACGTCATCAGGCCAAGAACCGGCGGACTCGCCACTGGAGTCGTCGTATCGAGGAGCGAACCGCCGCAGCTGCAGGTGAGCAGACCAGGCCGTTCCCATCCGATCCTCCGCCGGCACGCCGGACAGAGGGTCAGAACTGCCGAGCCGTGAATCGGACACGCCACGGCGGCGGAGAGATCCCAAAACGCGTCGATGTATCCTGCCTCGGAGACACATCGCGGGCAGAAAGCCGGATGCTTCAGCCGTAGCGGCTCGCCGCGCAAATCATCTCCGAGGGATTGACCCAGGATCTTGAACGATCCGCGACTCTCCAGGTCGGCGCGGTACGCCAGCGGGTGTAATGCATCGCCCTTCAGTCCCAGGAGGGCGGCAAGAGGCTCGGTCGGGAATCGGGGAGCGAGGTCGGAACCGCGAGGTAGGTCGGTGACCTTCCAAATGTGACGTGGAGTGTCGTATCCGTTTGCCTCACTCACGCGCAGGACGAAGCCGAAAAGACTTTCCGTCTGATGCGGTCGCGGCGTGCGGCACAGCAAGGGCATCGCGCTGTCTCACGCGGCGGACAGCACATCTTGAACCCGCGTGTGCCACACCTTGCGGCGGGATGGACGGCCCTCGGTCGTCGCCGGCGCGGCAGCGCCAATCCGGGACACGTTGGCGAGCAGTTCCTCCGACGGCTCGGTGGCGAAGCGGGGGCCGAATGGATCCGGAGCATCGCCATAGTCGTGGCTGCTGCGCACGGAGTGCGCGAACGCCTCACGCAGATGCTTGAGGGTGATCACCTTGCGTTTGTCATCAATGGCGTCCCAGACCACCTGGCTGAGCAGCATCGCAAGATACCCGATCAGCCCGCCCGTCGCGCAGTACAGCCTGAACGCCATGTCCGCCGACGTGAAGTCCGGGAGGTCGACGTGCTTAGCGAGCGCATCGTAGAACGCACTCAGGATGGCGGCAAACTCTTCGCGATCCTCGGGACTTCTCCAATCGAACCGCTCCAAAGTCACAGGCGTGCGGAACCGCCCCCGAAGCTGTTCGTTCTGCTCGACAGTCGCGAGGCAACCGGGAATGCCGGCCACCACGAGCCCGATCCCGGTGTCATCGACGAGGACCTTCAGCCAGTCGGCGGCGTGGTGCATCACCCTGTTCTGGCCTTTGTCGTAAAAGTGTTGGAATTCATCGATCATGGCCATGCGGGTTCCGCAGTTGCGCATCAGCGTCATGAGCCGCCCGGTGCGTGCGTTTTCTGTCCCTTTGTCGAATCGCGGATCGCCCATCTCCCGGAGCATGATCTCCGCCATTGATTTGACGGTGGGCTTGGAGGGCGTCTTCACCCGCAGAATCGGCACTTCGAGCCCCTCGTCGGTACGTACCACGGGATGTCCCGATACGAACTGCTCCATGACGCTGGTCTTACCGGTTCGCGACGGCCCAACGATGGCGAGGCAGGCCGGATTGCCGCGTGCTTCGGCGTTCCGGTAGCACTGACCGATGCGCCGCAGCGCGCCCTGAAAGGCGGCGTGGGGGACCAGGATGCGATCAATGAGGTTTCTCGGCATGGCCATTGGATTACTCCTCGATCCGGACTTCTCCGCGCGACGGTTTGCGCATGATCGCGGTGTACTTCCGGACGGGACCATCCGTAAGGGGGTAGACGTCCTTGGTCGACGGCACAGCCGGATTGGGCACGGGGAGAGCGGATGGCGGCGCGACCGGTTCCGAGCGTGCAGAGGACGTGGCCGGATTCGCTGTCGCTTGCGGTGGCGCGGCATGAGGGGCCGACCCGTCGCCTTGGTAGCGCGCAATGCGTTTGCGGGATTTGGACTTGCGATGCATCAGTTCCCGTTCGACGATCTCGGCGATTTCCCGCTTGGCCTCGATCCACCCCTGGAAATCGGATCGACCTGATTCCCGCGCGGCATGGCGTCGGATCACC
>JAJZLX010000127.1 GCA_021850555.1 Pseudomonadota bacterium
GATGGCCTTGGCTTCCGAGGATATCACAGCTAGAATCGCCGGCCTCGCGTGGGGCGGTAGCTCAGCTGGGAGAGCGTCGCGTTCGCAATGCGAAGGTCGAGGGTTCGATCCCCTTCCGCTCCACCATCCTTTTCCCCGCCTGTCCGGCCAGTAGGACACAGCTGGACAAATCAGGCACTTGGCTGCCTGCCTGTCGCGCCCCACCCCGTCCCTGCTGAACGCCATTACGGGCCAAAAATTACGCACAGGCTACGGACCGCGATGGCATCCATTGCGCACGACGGGCAGGGGTGGGGTGGATCGCGGTGCTTTATGCCCCCCCTTGCTACCGTCAAATCATGTGTTAAATACTGAACCATATGGTTCAGTATAATCCGACTGGCTTCGATGTCTCGTTTGCAGCGCTCTCGGATGCCACCCGACGCGGCATTCTGGAGCAGCTCGGGCGTGCAGACGCTTCAATCACGGACCTTGCCGAGAAGTTCCGCATGACCCTCACGGGCATGAAGAAGCATGTCGGCGTCTTGGAGCACGCAGGCAGGGCTCGTTACCACGAAGGAGGTCGGTCGCGTTCGGACCTGCAGGCTCGGCCTGTGCCGATTGGAGGAAGAGGTGGCATGGATCGAGGGGTACCGCCGCATGTGGGACGCACGCTTCGACGAGCTGGAGGGGGGCGAGGAATTGAAGCGGAAGGAGAAGGCCGAAGGACGCAACAAGAGAGAGTGAGACCATCGCCATGAAGAACCGCACGACCGTGGAACGAAAGTCCGAGCGTGAGCTGGTCGTCACGCGAATTTTCAACGGCCCAGCGCGCATCGTGTTCGAGGCGTGGACCAAGCCTGAGCTGCTCAAGCGGTGGTGGGCGCCGAAGTCGACAGGCGTGTCCCTGCTTTCCTGCGAGGCGGATGTTCGTGTCGGGGGCAGGTACCGTTTCGAGTTCGGCCACGAGGCCTCAAGGGTTATGGCGTTCTTCGGTAGGTACATCGAAGTGACACCGCACTCGCGCCTCTTCGGCGAGGCGGTCGGTTGCGGCGCGATCCGCACACTCGGTCCCGGGGTGGGGGAGATCAAGCGCATGTGGGTCTCGCCACAGGTGCGTGGAATCGGCGTTGGCGGCAGACTTCTCCAGGCGCTCGAGCGCGAGGCTCGCAGGCGCAAACTGCGCACCGTGCGCCTCGATACTAACGGATCGCTCGTCGAGGCGCTGCGCCTGTATCGGACGTCAGGATACCGGGATATCGCCCGCTATAACGACAACCCCTACGCCCACGATTGGTTCGAGAAAACGTTGAGCTGAGCGGGGGCGGGGGCGACGGACTGCGATTGCGGCGCTCGAAATCCACCCGGCCTGGCCTGGAAGTGACAAACGAAGCTGCCCGAAATCGACACTATCCTGTGGGTTCTTTTTTACGGCTGATGCGTAGGACGCCACCGCCGCGCCCAGTTCAGGGAGCACGGTGGGCGTTCAGTGACCGCTTGCCGAAAGTGGGCGGCGATTTCGCTGGCTCCAAGGCAGATGCTCTGATTCATGGGGTATGCCGTCCGAAAATCACCGATAAATGGGATCGAAAACGAACTAATGTAATCATATAATAAAAGTGTACTTTAATTAAATATGGATTCCAGGTAGAATCTCGACCATGCGGATCTCAAAGGAGGAACTCGTTGCCGTCCTGGCCCAGTTCAATCCCTGGTGGCGGGGTGAGGGCATTGCCGACTTGCCTAAGTGGCAGCGGGCGGCGTTCCGTGAGCTGAAGACCTGGATGAGTGCGCCGCCTGCCCCGCGCGCAGTGCTTCTATCGGGCGCCCGGCAGATCGGCAAGACCACGCTCCTGCTTCAAGCGGTGGAGGCGCTGCTGAGCGCCAAAGTGCCCGCCGCAAACATTCTCTACGCCACCTTCGATCACCCGATCCTGAAGCTTGCGGGTATCGAAGCCGTGGTCGATGCCTGGCGTCAGCGTGAGCCGCGTGCCGATGGACCCGAGTACCTGTTGCTCGACGAAGCTCAATTCATCCGCGACTGGGGGACCTGGGTCAAGCATCAGGTCGATTTCCGCAAGGACCGGCGCATCGCCTTCACCGGCTCGGCCATGCCGCTGGTGGAGGCCGATCAGGAATCCGGCGTCGGCCGTTGGCACACTATCCGTCTGACCACGCTGTCGTTCTACGAATACCTGCAGATCAAACGCCTGGTGCTTCCAAAGCTCCCCCCGCTGCGCTCCCTGCGGGATTTGTTTGATTGGGGGCCTGCGGACTTCTACCGCACCTCCGAGTTGGCCAGCGCCTACGTCGGCCACTTCCACGAATACCTGGTGCGCGGCGGGTTCCCGCAGACCGCACAGATGGACAGCATCACGCAGGCGCAGCGTCTGTTGCGCGAGGACATCATCGACAAGGTGCTCAAGCGTGACATGACGGCTCTCTTTGGCGTGCGTCGGGTGCTGGATCTGGAGCACACTTTCCTGTACCTGTGCATGCACGACGGCGGACTGCTCGATATGGCGGACCTGTGCTCCAACCTGGAGGTCAAGCGTCCAACCGCACAGCATTTCATCGAGTTGCTGCAAGCCACGCATCTCATCTACCGCTTGCCGCCCTACGGCTACGGCAAGGATGTGCTGCGCGCACGCTTCAAGATTTATCTGGCAGATGCTGCCATCGCACCTGCGGTGATGCTCAAGGGCAAGACCATCCTGGAGGACGCCGCCGCGCTTGGCGTGGCCACTGAGACCGCGGTGTTCAAGCACCTGTTTGCCCGCTACTACGCTCAGAACGTGCGCTTTTCCTACTGGCGCGGTAAGCGCGACCACGAAGTGGATCTCGTCGCCGAAGTAGGGGGTGAGCTCATCCCCTTCGAGGTGAAGTACCGTGCCCAGCACACCGGTGCGCGCGACCTCAAGGGGCTGATGGAGCTGTGCCAGACCAAGCGCATCCCGCGGGGCTACGTGGTCACCAAGTCGCTGGACGGTTTCGGACCGAGGCAAGGCTCGGCGCCATCGGTAACCGATGCCGAGGCCACCGGGACCCGGATCATGCGCATTCCGGCGCCACTGCTGTGCTATTGGATGGGCGCCACCGAGTTGCCGGCCGGGGAAGCGTGATCTCGGCCAGTCAAAAATCGCGCACAGGCTACGCACGCTAGCGAGAAAAGTCTGCATTTCGCGGCATCTGTGGTGGTCTTCCGCTCCACCAATAAAATCAAAGACATGAGCGATAACGCCAAACTCTCAAATCCGCCGTAAGTGCCTAGTAAGGGCAACCGGCGGACCCTTCCTACCTCCTGCTTCGGCGCTGCCATAGGCACCGCCCGCGCCACCCGCAGGCTCGTCGATTCCATGGCGAATGCGAAGCGTCGGAGGAAGCGTGTCGCGCCCGACCGAGAAGTCGAGCGTATCGGAGGCTCGCCCGCGGCGAGCGGCCGGCGGCCGCGGTAATCGGGGGGGGGCGCCTCGCGCAGCGCTGAATCTTGACTCGTTTCCCGCCCACATCGCACGATGACGCGCATGCAGCGCAACAGCAACGTTCTGGAGATCTCCGCGCAGGTCGCGGTCCCGTTGAGCGAGATCGAGCTGACGGCCATGCGCGCCGAGGGCGCCGGCGGACAGAACGTCAACAAGGTCTCCAGCGCGATCCACCTGCGATTCGATATCACCGCTTCCTCACTGCCGACTTTCTACAAGGAACGACTGTCACATCTGTCCGACCGACGTATCACACAGGACGGCGTCGTGCTCATCAAGGCGCAGCAGCACCGCACCCAGGAGCGAAATCGCGCCGCCGCGTTGATGCGGCTGCGGGAGCTCATCCGTAGTGTCGCCGTCGTGAACAAGAAGCGCATCGCCACCAAACCGACCGCAGGGGCACGGCGACGACGCCTCGAGGACAAGAGCAGGCGTGGGAGGACCAAGGCATTGCGCAGCAGCGTCGAGGAATGAGACGCGCTCAAGTGCTGCTGCCGGTGCAGCATGCCGATTGCCCCGGAGCCGTCATTGGCTGCTGCATGGCGGTTGGTCCAAAGCCCGCTTATTGGGGCAGGAAGAAGGTGGCGGATCCCGGTCTGCTTCAGGTGCCCGGCTCGTGAACCGAAGAGCGGGTTGTCACATGGCACTCGACGTCGGTATACGGGAAATCGGTTCCCTTGAAGAGCAGCGGTTGATCGAGAGCGCGAGATAGCGCGTATGAGAAGCAATCACCGAAATTCAAGCCGGCCCGATGGCGACCCTTGCCGTATTTGCGAAAGGCATCACGCCCGATCCAGGCTTGTTCAGCGTCAACCGGCACGATGGTGATCTGGGCTCGGGCGACGAAGTGGTCGAGATCCCTGACCCCCTCCGCGCCATAGCGAGATTCCAGGATCATCGAGCATTCGACGCAGGTCGCGGCGGAAATGAGTCGCCGGTCGGCCGCCTCGATTCCCTCGTTGAACGATCGGCGTTCCGGTTCGTTTTGCAGAATGGCAAGGAACGCCGAGGTATCGATTACCATCAGCGTGGCAGTCCGTGCTCGTCATACCCCATGATCTGGTCGGCGCTGCGCCGGTCACGGACGGGCAGCGCCGCGCAGTGCAAGGCGATTTCATCGAGATCGTCCGCCAGCCCTGGTTTGGATCGGGTGCGGCGGACCCGCTCCAGGCGCTCCTTGAGCGCCTGTGTGACCGCCTCGGTCTTGGTTTCGCCGGTCAGTCTTGCAAGCAGCGTGGCCAGTTCTTCCGCTTGCCGATTTCGAATATTGAGAGGCATGTGACAACACGTGTAGAGTGCAATCTACACAGTACCAAAGCGGTGCGGCACACGTTATCGTGGGAAGCGCCATCCGAACCTCGTCCGGACCAGCGGTTTTTACCCCAAGGGCAGAACAGCCGCCGGCCCGGACGTATGCCGGGGCTGTCCCGCTGCTATGGGCGCATCGACCGGGCTTGGCTCTCCAAGCGCAGGCGGGCATGCCTGGGAGCGCCGTTTCGCCGGCCGGCGATCAGTCTCAACCAAGGCGATGAATGGAAGACGCTCATCAGTAGATACATGAGCGTCATCCCGCCCAGGGCTGATGAGCCGCGCATCGCCGCGCAAAGCACGTCCGGCCGACCACCAGAGCGGGCGGTCCACAATGCCATGATTGCGAATGTCGGCGCGGCTGCGAGGCCGAGCCACCTGCCGAGCGCGGGAGCGTCCGCACCGCCGCTTCCGCCACCGACGCCAATCGGGGCCTCCCTGTCGATTTGACCCGTGCTCATGACCGGCCGCCTTGCGCAG
The DNA here is from genome assembly GCA_021850555.1 of Pseudomonadota bacterium. The sequence goes on from JAJZLX010000127.1 coordinate 5,250, forward strand.
GCGAGTTGCAACATGAATTGACGGCCGGCGCAGCCTGTGCGACGGGCGCGGGTTCATAGCGGTCGTGGTGACGCACCCATTCCATCTTGTAGATCGTGTCGTCACGCTCCCCGCGTCCCTTGGGCGTGAGGTCGAGCATGCGGTACGCCCCCATCATTACCTCCACGCCACGTCCGTAGGTCGAATAGGTGTGGAAGACGCTGCCGGCGTCATCCTTGTAGAAGACGCTCACGCCGGGCCACTCCTCGCCGACGAGCGGCCAATCGCCGTAATTGTAATTGATCTTGCCCCTGGCCACGTCTTGCGGCGCGAAGCTCACGCCGAAATCGTAGTTGAAGTCCGTACCGTACGAGGACACCCACTTGAACCGCCAGCCCATCCGCCTGCGGAAGCGCTCGATTTCCCCAAACGGCGCGCGCGAGATGGCTGCAAAGGTGACATCGCGATGCGCAAGGTGTACGGTCATGCCGTCGGTGTGGTCCGCCATGAATGAGCAGCTCGGGCAGCCCTGCTCGCGGCCCGGAGCGAGCATGAAATGCTGCACCAGGAGCTGGTGGCGGCTCTCGAACAGCTCGGGGAGCGCAATTCGGCCACAGGGCCCTTCGAAGACGTAAGGCTTATCGATTCTCACCCAGGGCAGTTGCCGGCGCAGCTGTGCGACCTGATCGCTGCGGCGCGTCAGGTCCTTCTCGGCAGCCAGCAGATCGAGCCGCGCCTCGAGCCATTTGTCGCGTGAAACCGTCAAATGAGTCGTCATGATGATCCTCCTTCAATGGCTCGACGTCCGTCGAGCGTTGGTGGTGAGATTAGAGTAGAGCCGGCCGGCACACGGCCGGGAGTGACAAGTGTGTCGGGGTTTCGATGGACTCGCTGATCAGCGCCGCGGCGCGCGCGCTGGCCTCGGGCGATGCGCTCGGCGCGCTGAACGGCGTCGCATTGCGCGCCGATCCGCCGGCGCTGGCGCTTCGCGGCATCGCGATGGCGCAGCTCGGGGAGCTCAGCCGCGCCAGGACGCTCTTGCGGCGCGCGGCACGCGCGTTTGGGCCGAGCGAGGCGGTCGCCCGTGCCCGGTGCGCAGTGGCCGAGGCCGAGATCGCGCTCGTCTCACGCGATCTCAACTGGCTGGTGAAAGCGCTCGATGCGGCGCATGAGGTGCTTGCAAAGCATACCGACCACGCCAATGCCGCACATGCGTGTTATCTCAAGGCCCGCTATCTTCTCTTGATCGGTCGACTCGACCAGGCTGAGCAATTCCTCGCGGGGTTCGAACCGGCTGCACTACCGCCCTCGTCTCGAGCGGGTCTCGAGCTCGTTGTTGCAGGCATTGCCATGAGGCGTCTGCGGATCACGGCGGCGCGCGCGGCATTGGCGCGGGCGGAAGCCGCCGCGCGTCAGGCTCGCATTCCGTCTGTGCTGGCCGAAGTGCATGCCGCAGCTCGTGCCCTCGATACGCCCGTGGCGCGACTGATCGCACTCGGCCGGGAGCGGCCCCAGCGATTGGCCGACATCGAAAGTGTATTGTCATCCAAGGCATTGGTCGTCGATGCCTGCCGCCACGTCGTCTGCGAATCCGGCTGCGTGATTTCACTCAGAACGCGGCCGGTCCTGTTTGCCCTAGCCTGCACGCTCGCCGCAGCCTGGCCCGACGGCGTGTCGCGGGCTGCACTGCTCGCGCGCGCTTTCCGCGTCAAGCACGCCGACGAGTCGCATCGCGCGCGGCTACGCGTGGAGATTGGCCGCTTGCGTTGGGCGCTGCGCGCGACCGCAGGCATCGAGGCCACCAAGGTCGGCTTCACGCTCGTGCCGCTCAGTGCCCGCGATGTCGTTGTGCTCGCCCCGCTGACGGAAGACGCGAATGCGAGCGTGCTCGCCCTGCTGGCGGACGGTGAGGCCTGGTCGAGCTCGGCGCTGGCGCTGGCGATCGGTGCGAATCAGCGCACTGTGCAGCGTGCACTCGAGGAGCTCGCGCGTGACGGTAAGGTGCAGACGATCGGTCGCGGGCGCGCGCGCCGCTGGATGGCACCGCCGGTGCCGGGCTTCCCGACAGCCTTGTTACTCCCGGCGCCGCTGCCCGGTGGCTAAGATGAAAGCACGAGCGACGAAAGCGAGGACCGGCATATGAAACGGAAAGCAGCGACCATTCTCCGGGAATACGGTCCGTTTCCCGGTGTGACCCAGGTGAATGGGGTCAGCTATGACGGCAGGAATGTCTGGATCGCCGCCGGCGACACGCTGAAGGCGATCAACCCGGCGAGCGGGACAACGGTGCGCTCGCTCGATGTCCTGGCGCATGCGGGAACCGCCTTCGATGGCAGGCACCTGTACCAGATATCCGGGGATCGGATCCAGAAGGTCGATCCGGCAACTGGTCGCGTGATCAGCACCATCCCGACACCCGACGGCGGTGCCTCCGGAATGGCGTGGGCGGAAGGGAGCCTTTGGGTGGGACAGTATCGCAATCGCAAGATCCATCAGGTCGATCCACGGACCGGTGCCATTCTTCACACCGTCGACTCGAATCGCTTCGTGACGGGCGTCACCTGGGTCGAGGGCGAGCTGTGGCACGGCGTTTTGGAATCTGAAATGAGCGAGCTGCGTCAGATCGATCCGCAGAGCGGCGAGGTTCTGGCGCAGCTCGATATGCCGGCCGGTATCGCCATATCGGGGCTCGAGTCGAACGGCAGCGACATGTTCTTCTGTGGCGGCGCAGGCAGCGGGAAGTTGCGCACCGTCCGCCGGCCGACACGAGGCTCCAAAGCCAAACGGTAGAAGGAAGCCGTGGCACATCGGCCGGATCCCGGCTTGAACATGCTTCCCGCGCATTCCCCCTCCTTGGCCGTCCGGCCAGGAGGGGGTCAAGCGGGTCTTTTTCTGTGCCGTTCGGTCGTGCCCTGGCTTTCGACGTAGGCCTTTACGGTTTCCAAAGACGCTCCCCCGACCGACCCGACGTAGTAGGCACGATGCCAAAAGCACGGTTTCCAATAGAAACGCCCAAGATGCGCTCGGAAGCGGTTCCGGGCTCTGCGGGCGCTGGCGGTCTTGAGGTTGTTGATCAGCGTCGAGAGGTTCAACGCCGGATGGATCGCCACCAACAGGTGGACGTGATCGGCCTCGCCACCGAACTCGAGCAACTCGCAGCGCCACTCGGCGAGGATTTCCCGCAACGCGTTACCGAGGTATTTCAGCAACGCAGGAGTGAGGGTTTTGCGGCGGTATTTGGTAACCAGTACGATATGCAGCTTGAGACTGTATACCGCGTGAGAAGAGGATTTTATCGCGTCTCGCATCTATGCGGCCTAAGCGTTCAGCTGTATGATTGAGGAATGAAGGACGGCCGTCAATACCGCGCCTATCCTGACTCCGCGGCACTGGAATGCCTAGCGCGCTGGATCGGGCATCAGCGCTTCATCTATAACGCGAAGGTGCGGGAGGATCGGTACTTCAGAGCCTTCCAGAGGCGATTCGTCGCGCTCGCCGCAGTACGGCCTCCGGTAGATCAGGCTTATGCCCACTTCATCGGTCCGGCGAGTGCGGATGCCCCGAGTACGGAATGGCTGCGAGAGGTGCCCTCGCAGGTTCTGCGCAACGGCGCGGCGCGCTTTGCGCAGGCGTACTCGAGATTCTTCCAGGGCCTCGCTCGGCGCCCGACCCTCAAGTGCAAGCACCGCCGCCAGTCGGTCTGGGTCACGCGGGAGATCTTCTCGATCGAGAAGACGCAGGAGGGCAGGGCCCCCGAGCCCGGGAAGAAACCGAAGAAGCGGTGCGAGAGACCGGGGTATCTCATCCGGCTCGGCACGGAGCGCAAACCCGCGGGCACGGTGCGCTTCAGGGCCCACCAACCGTTTGCGCAAGATCCCAACGCCATCGTGCTCTCGGTCGAAGCGGGCGGCTGGTTCGTGTCCTTCTGCACAGACGATGAGGCGCCCGAGCCGTCCCGTGATGAGATCGGAGCACAGCTCGAGAAGCTCACCGAGACCGAGCTCGCCGCGTGCACCGTCGGGGTGGATCGCAATACACCACAGGGCAAGCAGATCTGCGCTTCGAGCGGCGCGACGTTCACGTACAGCCCGCAGCAGAGCCGCCGGATGCGACAGCGCGAACGCGCCCGGCGGCGCTACCGGCGCCAGCTCGCGCGCCGGCAGAAGCAATCCCGAGGGAGGCAAAGGACTCGCCGGCGGCTGCAGCGCATCGGCCAGTACCTCGGTAACGTGCGCAAGGACTTCGCCCACAAGACGAGTCATGCGCTCGTCGAAGATTCCCAGACCCGGGTGATCGTCTTCGAGGGTCTCAAGGTCAAGAACATGACCGCGAGGCCGAAGCCGAAACAGGACGAGAACGGGCGGTGGGTCAAGAATGGAGCCGCGGCGAAGGCCGGGCTCAACACCGCTATCCTGGGCTCGGCCTGGGGAAAGGTCTACGACTTTACGCGATACAAGGCGCTCAGGGCCGGGAAGCTCACCGTCAAGGTACACCCCCACGGTTCCTCGCAGGAGTGCGCCCGCTGCGGGCACGCTCACCCTGACAACCGGCCCTCCCAGGCCGTGTTCGTCTGCCAACGCTGCGGACAAGCCCGAAACGCCGATGCGAACGCCGCACAGGTGATCAAGCAGCGCGGCATCCAGGCGGTGCGCGCGGGAGAGTGGCGAGAGAAGCCGCCCAAAAAGACGATGCGCTTCAAGTGCACATCGGTAGGGCCGGAACGGCCCGAACCGGATCCTGCGATCGACTTCAGTTCGCAAGACCCTACGCCGGTGGAGATCCATATAAGACACGGGCAGGGTAATCCCCTGCCCGGGCGCGGATCAATGAAACCGGAAACCCCCGCTACAGCGCACAGCCCTTAGCGGCGGGTAGTTCATGGCCAGGGACGGTCGGACACAGGTTCTTCGTCATGGCGCTTGACCCCGACAGCCGCAGTCCCGGGTGCTGAGCGGGCCGTCGGATCGGGATGAGCTGCCGGTTCCTTGATCGCCGTGGCCGCCTCGCGCGGTGCAATTGGATCATGCGCCGCCCTCGGCACCACGAGCATCTGGCAACCGGCGCCCCGGAACATTGCTTGCGGGAATCGCCCTTCCGGCGGATCGCCTTGCTTGGGACGCCGTTGTGCTCGGATTGGCGAAGTCCGGAGCCGCCAGGGTAGGCCCGGCACGCTCGTTCGTGCGCGAGCCGATGTCTGGAAGGTCGTCGTTGTATACGTGCGAATTGACGTTGTGAGTTACGGTGTGAGTTACGTTGTTAATTACATTTAATTATAAAATTCGTGTTGACAAGCGCCGCATGAAAAGTAGTCTGTGTGTTTCTTCAATGACGATCGATTGATAATTCAACGTAGCATCATCCCCGAGGAGTTCTAGGGCATCATGAGCATCGATATCGACGTGGAGTCTTCAGAATCGGACTACGACCCCGGCGAGGAGGACGGGCCGACCCTGGGGCAGGCGGGTTCGTTGCATTTGACAGTGCGTGCAGATCTCGACGATCTGGTCGGAACTCTGCTCAACCTGCGGGCGCTTCGGGCTTTCAGGGGCGGGCCCCAACGCTATCCCATCCACCGCGTCGTGCGGTGCGCTGCGCGTGGCTCGCTTGAGGAGTTGTTCGATGATCTGGCTCTGCAGTCGGGCCTCGCGGCGCAACGATTCGATGCGGGGTCGCTGTTGCTGGACGGAGCCGGGGTGTTCGTCATCCTGCGGGGCAGGCGTAACTCGCAGTACATCTCCTGTACGTTCACGGTGTGGGCCGACGCGCCCGACCATGCGTGCGGGATCGAGAAGCGGCTGCTCGACATCATCGGTGAGAGGCGCATGCGTGAGGAGATGTTCACCATGGATTGGCGCTTCATGGGAGGGTACGGGGGCCTCACGGGGGCCTCCTTCGAGGAGCTTGCCGACCCGGAGCTGCTGGACGAGGCGTATCCGACGCTCGGCGGACCCTTGGCGCCGTTCATCGAGAGCTATCTCGCTGCGCGCGAGACGGTCCTGATCCTGCAGGGTCCTCCGGGAACCGGCAAGACGCGTCTCGTACGGGCCATACTTGGCGCAATCTCCCGGCGAAAGGGCGCGAGTGCGAAAGTGCTCTATACCGCCGACCGGCGAGCGCTCGAGAGCGACCGGATCTTCATGCAATTCATTACCGGAGGGCACGATGCGTTCGTGGTCGAAGATGCAGACCACATTCTTGCGTCGCGTGCCAACGGCAACCTCGACGTACATCGTTTTTTGGCGATAGCCGATGGCGTCGTACGCGCTCAGGGACGCAAGATTCTCTTTACCACCAATCTGCCCAACGTGGGTGACATCGATGACGCGCTGCTTCGCCCGGGGCGATGTTTCGCAAATGTGAGAACGCGGGCGCTCGATCGGGTGGAGACGGCAAGGCTCGTCAGGCGGCTGTGCGGCGAAGAGGGGGATCAGTTCGATCGCGTCATACGGAAGGTGCTGCCTGAGAGCGTTCCCTGCGTGACGCTGGCTGAGATCTACCGGCAATTGCCTCCGGAAGTCCCCGGAGCGAGGATGGCCTGAGCACCGGAAATTGTGCCGGGAGGCGCAGAGTGGCGCTTGAGCCGGGCTGAATCAGCCCGCACTTGTCATGGCGCGGCGCCATGTCTCGGCTTCGGCGAGCTCGGCCTCCGGCCGCTCGCGAATCACCGCGATCCGTCCGCGGTAGACGTTCCCGGAGTTCCCATCGAGGGTCAGCTCCTCGCCCTGCGCGAGCCGTATGCCCCCGATCGTGCAGCCGCTGCCATCGGGATCGATTCTGAGCGTCGCGCAGTTGACCAGGCAGACCTTGTTGAGCTGCCTCGCGACGACGGCCGCGTGGGAAGTCTTGCCACCCGAGGCGGTCAGGATTCCGTCCGCCGCCGCGATGCCCTCGATGTCCGCGGCGTGGATGTCATGCCGCACGAGGATGACGTGCTGTCCTGCTCTTGCTCGATGTGCGGCCTGCCTGGCATCGAACGCGATCGAGCCGGTGGCCACGCCGATGCCGGCCGCTGCGGCCGATGCGATCGGCGTGGACTCGATGCCGGTGTCGAGGCGGGTGCGCTCGATTCCTTCCAGGCGCGTGGCGCTCAAGCGGGAGAGCGCCTCGGCCGGGCGTATCAGTCCCTCGTGGACGAGGTCCACCGCGATCCTGAGCGCGGCCCAGGGAGTGCGCTGGGCCGTGCGTGTCTGCAGCAGGAAGAGCTTGCCGCTCTCGACCGTGAACTCGAAATCCTGCACGTCGCGAAATTCCTTCTCGAGCCTCTCGCCGAGCTGGCGCAACTGCGCCCCGATCTCGGGCAGGCGTTGCTCGAGCAACGCACCGTGGCCCACCGCATGCCGTCCCGCGACCACATCCTCGCCCTGGGCGTTGAAGAGAAAATCGAGGTACAGGCCGCGCTGACCGGTGGCCGGGTCACGCGTGAACCCGACGCCCGCGCCCGATTGGCTGCCGGCATTGCCGAACACCATGGCTTGAATGATCACGGCCGTTCCCGGCTCCTCGTCGATGTGATTGATGGCGCGGTACTGGCGCGCCTTCTCGCTCTGCCAGGAGCGCAGCACCGCTTCGATCGCCTGATCGAGCTGCTCGTGCGGGTCCTGCGGGAAGGGCCGGCCCGTGCAGGCCGCGGCGATCTCGAGCGACTCCTCGGCGATGCGCCTCAGGGCGGCCGTATCGAGGTCGCGGGCGCTCGAGAGCCCTTCGCGTGCGCACTCGCGCTCGAGGAGGGCGTCGAACCGTCCCGGGGGCGCGCCATGAACCGCCTCCGCGAAGTCACGTGCCAGACGCCGATACGAATCCAGCGTCAGATGCGGGTTGCCGGTTACGCGCAACAGGCCGTGCAGCGTACGCTCGCACAGGCCGATGTTGAGGATCGTTTCCAGCATGCCGGGCATCGACACGGGCGCACCCGAGCGCACCGACACGAGAAGCGGGTGCCGATCGTCGCCGAAGCGCCGGCCGGTCGCTTCCTCGAGGCGCGCGAGGCCGGCGAGCACCAGATCGCGCACCTCAGGTGGCATCTTTCGCCCGCCGGCGAAGTACCGCCGGCACACCTCGGTTCCGAGCACGAACCCCGGCGGCACCGTCAGGCCGAGCTGCGCGAGGCGCAGCAGGCCGTACGCCTTCGCTCCCACCGTGGCCGGGCTGGCCTCCTCGGGCACGACTTCACGCGGCGACAGGAAGTAGAGGGGCCTGCGCGCTTGGGGTGCGGGCGTGGAGGTCATGGGCCTGAGATCTCGCTCAGCAGATGATCGCGAAGCTTCAGCGCCGTGACCGACAGCGCATCGGCGGCGTGCTCGAGCGCCCGGGAGAGGTTGGACACCAGAAAGAGCAGCCTGGCATCGGCAACACCTTCCAACAGTCTGCCCGTCACGGCCCGCTCGGCGGCATCGGTGCTGTGCTCGAGCGCGGCGACGCGGTCGGCGGCTGCAAAGAAGTCCCGCAGGTCTTCCCGGGCGCCGTCGCGCGTCACGTAGCTCGCCGCCTCGAACATCTTGATCGACTCTTGCGCGGCCACGACCAGGAGCTGCGCGAGGCCCTGAAGCGACTCCAGCACGGCTCGTGGGGCCGCGAGGGCGCCGAGGTGCGTGGCGAGAAATGCGGCCTCCTCCAGCCCGTCGGCGGCCTCGTCCGCCTCGTGCATCAGCACCGCGTAGACTTCGAACTTCGCCGTCCGCCGGGCCATGGCGTGCATGCGGGCGACGAGCGCATCGCATTCCTGCTCCCAGCGGCGCGCGCGCACCGCGGTGCGTGCGAGAAACGCCCGCCCGTCCGGCTCGCCGCAGCGCAGCAGGGCTTGGTGCACCGCGGTTGCCAGATCGAACACCCCTTCGACGTGCTCGAGCCCGATCGTGAGCAGATTGACGTGGGCGGTACGGAAGCGCCGCGCCAGCTCCGCTTTGATCTCATCGCGGATGAATCGCTCCGAGCGTCCCTGCAGGAGGCCCGTGCTCGCCTGCTCGAGCACGAACTTGAGATATTCGAAGGCCGACTCCGCTCCGAGCGTCTCATCGAGACGCTCCCCGTAATGAAAGGGTCTCTCCTGTGCGAATTCGATCGCCTCGTAGAGCAGCCGCTCCCCGCCGGCCGCCAGAAAGCCTCGATGCCCGATGTCCCGGTCCGCCGCCCACTTCAGCAGTCGCGACACGGCGGGCTTCTCGAGAAAGCTCTGCAGGCGCTTGCGCGCCCGGTTCCAGTCGATGAGGAACACGATGCGCGAGCCGAGGAAGGCGAGGTAGTGCTCGAGCGTCGCCTGGTCCGTCGCCGCGAACCGCCCGATGGCCAGAAGGTAGCCGCCGGGCAGCCCCGCATCGGGTTGAGCGCTCGAGCGGGTCCACCGCGGCGAGAATGGCTCGAGCATGCTCTCGAGGAAGGCGAGGCGCTGCGCGTGCACATCGGTGTAGGTCAGGGTGACTTCCTTTCCTTCCACGTGCAGCACCAGGATGTGGCTCTCGGTCTCCCCGATGTCGTTCTGAATGATCAGCCGGCCGGCGGCGCGTGTGGCGGTCGTGCCGAGCCCGGGATGGTCGAATTTCAATGCGGCCGTCCGGTTGACTCCCGACATGAACGCGCGCACCAGCGCCCGATCGGCCTCCTCGATGCGCCAGACACGCGCCCCGTCGAGGACCTCCTGCGCCAGGGTTCCCTGCAGCGAGTTGAGGGCGCGGTGCAGGTCCATCACGAGCGCGTGCAGGCTGTCGGCCGCTTCCGCGCCGGGACGGGCCACGGCGGTGAGGCGGTCGATGAGACCCGCCGGAACCCGGTCCGCCTCGAGCGCCGGCAGATCGGCAACCAGGCGCAGCTCGCGGGCGCTGAGCTCCGCGGCTTGCGCGAGATCCGCCTGCTCCAGAGGCGCGCGCATGGCCGCGAGGTCGGCGAGAATGCGCTCGCGGATCCTGCGGGCGCCGGGAATGTAGAGCCCGCCGTCGGGGTCGCGGCGACTGCCGCTTACGCTGTCGGCGAGCGCGATCTCGACAGGGCCCGCCTGCTGCTCGAGGACGAGGGATTGCAGAGGTTCCTGCGGATGATCGGCATGCCGCTGCGCCGCCTGAAGGACGGTGAAGTGCATCTTCAGACGCTCGTTCGCCCGCAGCGCATCCTCGATGAGATGCGGCAACAGGAGATCCTTCTCGCCGAGGCGGCTGATGATCTCGGGCTTGGCGGACATGACCGGCTTCCGTTGCGGCGGGAGGTAAGGCCGGAACGCACTCTGTAGGAGAGCCTAGCGGCTCGAATCCGGCGAGACACTAGGGATTTTCCGTCGCAGGGATCGGATCGCAACCGTGCGGCGGCGGGGTGCGCTACCATGCCGCACCGGTCCGCCCGCGGGCCGGTACGTGAACAACCGGAGGGGGCGGGTTTGCGCGCATGAGCACCGAGATCTCGACCGAGCCGAAGGCGCAGCGGATCAATGATGTCTGGGGCCACCCGCGAGCCCTGTGGATGCTGCTCGCCGTGACGGTGGGCTTCAACTACGCCTTGTACGGTTTCCGGGCCTATCTCGCCCCTTACATCGCGCACTTCTTCGCCGCACTCGGTGCGGCGGCCGCGCAGCGGCAGGCCGACCTCCTGACCAGCGGCTTTCTGGCATTGGTCTATGCCACGCCCATCGTCGGCGGCTATGTGGCCGACAAGATCCTGGGCGAGCTGCGCTCGGTCGCGATTTCCTTCTGGCTCGCCATCCTGGGGTTGATCCTGATGGCGCTGCCGGCCTTGCGGGCATTCGAGAGCGGCATGGCGCTGTACGCGCTCGCGATCGGGCTCAACATCCCGCTCACGGTGCTGGTCGGACGCAACTATGTCGAGGCCGATCCGCGGCGCGAGGGCGCTTACACACTGTACTATCTCGCCGTCAATCTGGGCGGCTTCGTGGCACCGTTCGTCTGCGCCGACCTCGTCGGACAGCGTTTCGGGTACCGCTGGGGATTCATCGCCTCGGCCGCGGGCATGGCACTGGCGGCAGTGGTCTTTCAGGCACGCCAACATACGCTGCGCCCGGTCGTGCCCGGGGGCGGGCATTTGTCCGGAGCGAAGGCCACCGTCTGGGTCATCGGCGCGATCGCGGTCCTGACCTATCCGATGGCGCTGCTGCTGTCGGCGCCGCAGTTGCTGAGCACCGCCATGTATGCGTTGATGGGGGTGCTGGTGCTTTACTTCATCGTGAGCTGCATACGCCGGGGCGATCGCGTGCAGACGCAGAAGTACCTGGCGCTGCTTTTGCTGTTCGTCGCGATGGTGCTCTACTGGGCGTTCAGCCTTCAGAGCGTGACGTCGCTCAATTTCTTCGCCCGCGATCATGTGAATGCGCCATTCAATTACACGCTGTTTCAGTCGGCCAATCCCCTGTACATCCTGCTCCTCGCTCCGCTGCTCGCGATGCTGTGGCCGTGGCTGGGGCGGCGCGGCAAGGATCCCTCGACGCCGCGCAAATTCGGCATCGGTCTGCTGCTGATCACGCTCGGTTACGGAGTGATGCTCGCCGCCATCCGCTATGGCAGCGTTGGCGGGAAGATCGGTTGGGAGGCGCTTGCCGGGTACTACCTGCTCGCGACCCTGGGCGAGCTCGCGCTCATGCCCATCGGGTATGCGCTGGTCGGGCTGCTGGCGGCGCCGGAGGAGGGCTCGCTCGCCATGGGCGGGTGGTTTTTCGGGATGGCCCTGGCCTATCAGCTGGCGGGCTGGATCGCGACACTGACCACGAGTGCCGCCGCAGCGGCCGGCGCGCCTGTGGGGATCGTGGCCTATTCACACGTGTATGGCCGATTGTTCCTGGTCGGCGGCGTGGTCAGCCTGGTCTTCCTGCTGGCTGCGCCCTGGGTGAGGAAGCTGATGCATGGTGTGCATTGAGGCGCATCGAGCCATCCGCACGGCCGGCTCAGGCGCTCAGACATTGCGCGTACGCGGGGACGGCGGAGCGGGCGAAATGCCGGGTCTCCCCGGTCTCGAGGGTCTGGAAATCATCCGGTCGGACGCCGTGGCGCGCGCGCGCCAGCGCCAACTCGATCAAGGGATCATCGATGCCTTCATCCGCGAGCTGGAAGCAGCCGAAGTGGGTGCCGACCGAGATTCCCGCCTGAAGATCGAGGTGCGCGCGCACCGCCTCTTCGGGGTCCATGTGCTGCGGCCCTTCGATCCGGCGGGGCGCGTACGCCCCGATGGGCAGCAGCGCCAGCTCGACGACCCCGAGCTCACGGCGAATGTCGCGAAAATGCCGCCAGTAGCCGGTGTCGCCGGCGAAGAACGCGCTCATGCCGCCGGCCTTGAGGTGAAAGCCGCCCCATAGCGAGCGGTTGCGGTTGCGAACTCCGCGGCCCGACCAATGCTGCGCCGGGGTCATCGTGACCGTCGCGCGGGGCAGCTCAAGGCTCTGCCACCAATCGAGCTCGTGGACGTTCCTCAAGCCGAATTGCCTGAGGAACTCCCGGTTGCCGAGGCCCGTCACGAAGCACGGGCGGTGTAGCGCCTCCAAGCGCGCCAGCGTGTCGATGTCCAGATGGTCGTAATGGTTGTGCGAGAGGAGCACCAGATCGATCGGCGGCAGCTCCCCGAACGGCAGACCCGGCGCTCGCACCCGCTTCGGACCGATGCCGCGCAAGGGACTGACGCGCTTCGAGTACACCGGATCGGTCAGGATGTTCAGGCCGCGGAACTGGATCAGGAAGGTGATGTGATTGATGAACGTGAGCGCGATCCGCCCCGGCGGGAGCGAGGCGGGCAGGTCGGGGCGGGCGCGATTTTCGACCCACCGCGGCCAGGACTGCCTTGGGGCGAGTCCCGCGCAGCGCATCAAGTCCAGAAAAAAGCGCCCTGAGGGCGCTTCGGGATTGAAGAAATAGCGGCCGTCGAAGTGATCCGACGGCGGCCCGGAGTAGCCGGGCCCGCCCGCCAGGGACCTGAGCAGCGCCCGTGTCCTTGACAGCAGACTCGGGGAGTTCAGCTGCCCGGGGTGGGCGGGGCATCCGGGCAGAAGCCCGGCCTCCAGTACTAGAGCGGCTCCGGCGGCGCCGGACAGGGCGGTCTTGGTGCTCAACTCGGTGCTCCTCGAGCGCATCTTTGGAGTGGATGCGTTGCAACGGCTGCGCCGATGGCTGAGCAGACTACTCGAGGTTCGTTAAGGTTTTATTTCAACAGGATGATTCTCTGACTCGTCTTCCCAAGGACGGCGCGTAAGTCACGTTGGAATCGTCCCGCCGTATGTTGCAGATTGTCGTGTCCGCAGCGCGTGGGAAAGATGAGGGCGCGGATGAGGGGCGCCCGTCAGATCGCTTGCCGCAGCCGGGCGACTTCGCGGGCGATACCCCGCGCGAGCGGCGCCACGGCGGCGGCGACCTCGGCGGTCGGCTTGACGCCGGGGTCGAAGCAGCGCCCCTCGATGGCGTAGACGATGATTTTGCGGGGAGTCAGCTGCAGCGTGCGCGCGAGAGCGATCGCCTCGGCAAGGCCAAACCCGTGGCTCGAAGTGCCGCCGCCTTGTGGGGGCAGCGGGTCGGTGGATAGGTCGAGACGGTGGACCTGCCCGGGATTGCCCATGGATGCGCAGGCGTCGACGCACACGAGCACATCGCAGTCCGACCAGAGATCGAGCAGCGACAGCGCATCGCCGCTGTCGAAGAGGACCGGCACGTCCTGCGGCAGCAATCCCCGTAATGCCTCGGCGACCAGGATACCGACGGCGTCATCTCCCCGGCAGGAATGGCCCAGCGCCGTGACCGCGACGCGGTGGGCAGCCGGCGCTCTCACGGGCGCAGCACCGACAGCTTGAGAAAATGGGTTGAGCAGGAGATGCACGGATCGTGGTTGCGGATGCTGCGCTCGCAGCGCTCCCGGAGCACATCATCGGGCTGGTCGAGCGCAGTGGAGGCGATGGCGCCCAGATCCGCTTCCATGCTGGACTGGTTCTGCGACGTCGGAGGCACGATGCGTGCGGTGAGGACGTTGCCGTCGGTATCGAATTCGTAACGATGCCAGCAGATGCCGCGTGGCGCCTCGGTGCACCCGAAGCCGATTCCCGGCCGCGGCGTGAGCGGTACGGCGGCGACCTCGGGCGGCTCGTAGGCCGCGATCAACCCCAAGGCCTCCTCGCACGCATAGACGATCTCGAGCGCCCGCACGATGATGCTGCGGAAGGGGTTGCGACATACGGGACCGAGCCCCGCCTCGCGTGCCAGCGCCTGGACCGAGGCCGGCAGGCGATCAAAGTTGAGTGCGTAGCGGGCCAGAGGTCCGACCAGGTAGGCGCCGCGGCCCCGGATGGCGGCGTGCAGTGCGGTCGAGTGCGGTACTTGCTGCTCCTCGAACTCTCGATCGAAGTCCGCTATATCGATGTCGAGGCCGCCGCTGGACACGATCCGACCCTCGTTGAACGGATATTCCTCCGCATGGCGCAGCGCCACGAACTCGTAGTCGCGCTCGAAATCCGGGAACGGAAAGCCCGCCACCCAGCGCACCAGGCGCACCGCGAGATCCCGCGCTCGCTCGAGAGTTTCCGCGATCGCGGTCAGCTGCGCCCGAGTCGGCACGCGGTAGAATCCGCCCGGCTTGACGTTGACCGGATGGATCTCGCGTCCGCCCACTGTCCTGATCAGCTCATTACCGGCCTTCTTCAGCGCGAGCGCACTGCGCACGGTCTCGGCGTGCTCGCCGGCCATGCGGATCGCATCCGGGTAGCCGAGAAAGTCCGGAGCATGCAACATGGATACGTGCAGCGCGTGGCTCTCGATCCACTCGCCGCAGTAGATGAGCCGCCGCAGCGAGCGCAGCTGCCCTTCGACTCCTTGGCCGAAGGCGCGCTCGATCGCGTGCACGGCGCTCATCTGGTAGGCGATCGGACAGATGCCGCAGATGCGCGCGACGATATCGGGCACCTCGGCGTAGCTGCGACCGCGCAGCAGGGCCTCGAAGAGCCTCGGGGGCTCGAAGATGCGCAGCTGCGTCGAGACGAGCCGGCCGTCCTCGATCCGCAGCTGCAGAGCCCCCTCGCCCTCGACGCGGGCGAGGTAATCGACATGGAGGGTGCGGGTCGGCATGGTTATTCCCTCTGGAAACCTGGTGCCGCGGCGTTGAAGCTGCGCAGGGCAAGCTCAAAACGCTTCGCTGTCGCGCCCAGGGTCTGCCACCGCCGCGCCAGCGCCGGGAGGTTCGGGGTCTCCATCGGCCCGTAGCAGCCGTAGCAGCCGCGGCGGTACGCGGGACAGAGCGCTCCGCAGCCGGCGTGCGTGATGGGGCCGAGACAGGGCGTGCCCTGGACCATCACGCAGGCCGTGCCGCCTCGCTTGCACTCGATGCAGACGCTGTGCGCGGCGATGGCGGGCTTGCGTCCGGCGAGAAAGGCGCTGATCACCTCCAGCAGTTGCCCCTTGTTGATCGGGCAGCCGCGCAATTCGAAATCCACGGCCACGTGCGCGGCGATCGGCGTGGAGGTCGCGAGTGTCTCGATGTATCGGGCCGAGGGATAGACCGCGGCCACGAGCTCCTCGATCGGGGCGAAGTTGCGCAGCGCCTGGATGCCGCCCGCGGTGGCGCAGGCGCCGATGGTCACCAGATGCTTCGACTGGCGGCGCACTTCGAGAATGCGCTCGGCATCGTGCGCCGTGGTGATCGAGCCTTCCACCAGCGACAAGTCATAGGGGCCGGCCGCGACGGCGCTCGAAGCCTCGGGAAAGCTGGCGATCTCGAGTGCGTCCGCGACGGCGAGCAGCTCGTCCTCGCAGTCAAGGAGGGAGAGCTGGCAGCCGTCACAGGAGGCGAATTTCCATACCGCGAGCCGTGGGCGCCGATCCATCTCAGATCTCCCGAGTCGAGAACAACGAGGCGATGCGGTCGAAGCGCATCACAGGACCGGTCATGCAGATGAATTCGGGGCCGAACTGACAGTGGCCGCACAGGCCCGCCGCGCACTTCATGTTGCGCTCCATCGAGAGGTACATGCGCTCATCGGGCACTCCGGCCTCGCGCAGCGCGCTCACCGTGAAGCGCATCATCACCTCCGGTCCGCACACGAGCGCCACCGAGCTCTTTGGATCGAACACTGTGCGTGGAATCAGTGCCGGAACCACACCGACGTTGCCATGCCAGATCGCGTCCGCGTGATCCACGGTCACCGAAACGTCCACATCGAGTCGCTGCCGCCACTGCTCGAGCTCCTGGCGATAGAGGATCTCGGCCGGATGACGCGTGCCCAAGAGAATCGCCACTCGTCCGTAATGCCGCCGCGCGGCCAACACACGCCGGATCGCCGGGCGCAGCGGCGCCAGGCCGAGTCCGCCCGCGACGAAGATCACATCGGCGCCCTGGGCCGTGGGCCAGCCGGTCCCGAACGGACCGCGCACACCCACGCTCGCTCCGACTGCGAGCCGGGCGAGGGCCCTGCTCACGGCGCCGACCTCGCGGACGGTGTGCAGGAAACCCTCATCGTCCTCTTCGCCACTGATGCTGATCGCGATCTCGCCGACCCCGAAGGCGTAGAGCATGTTGAACTGTCCGGGGGTGCTGGGCGGCCGGCGGCCCGATTCCGGAACGAGGCGCAGCGTCACCGTGTCGGGCAACTCCCGGAACACCGCACCGACCCGGTACAGCGCCGGCACCAGTGCATTCTGACTCGACACGGCCATCTCAACGCTTCCGGTAGACGTCGAACATCTGCAGCCGCGTCGCGTGCAACCGCTTCACGAAGACCGGCAGGAAGCGCTTCATCATCATGTAGCCGAAATCGTGATCCTCCTCGCACTTGCGCCGCAGGCATGCGGCATCGATACCGAGCGCGTGGGTCGGCGATGTTGCGCGCGCATCGAACATCCAACGGTAAGGCGGCACCAGCCAAGAGGCGCCCACGACCTCGCCCTCCCCCAGGGTGCAGAAGACGATTGGATCCTGACCGGGCGCAACGACATCGAGCGCCACCTGGCCTTCGCGGATGAGGAAGAACTCGTCGGCCGGATCGCCCTCGTGGAACAGATACCGGCCCGCCTCGAAACGGCAATTGCGGGCGCACCCGGCGAGCAACCGGGCATGCGCCTCGTCGAGTCCGGCAAAGAAGGGAAGCTCGCGCAGGATCGAGTCAAGGCTTTTCATGCGGCATCTCCTTACTGCTTCGCCTGCGCGGGGGTGCGCAGCGCCGCGGCTTCCTGCGTGATGTCGATCCCTACCGGGCACCAGGTGATGCAGCGCCCGCAGCCGACGCAGCCGCTGGTGCCGAACTGGTCGATCCAATACGAGAGCTTGTGGGTCAGCCAGTGCCGGTAGCGCGCCCGGGTGCTGTGGCGCACGCTGCCGCCGTGCACATAGGAGAAATCGAGCGTGAAGCAGGAGTCCCACACGCGCACCCGCTCGGCAGCGGCCCCCTGGAGGCTGCTGTGGTCTTGCACCGAGGTGCAAAAGCAGGTTGGGCATACCATGGTGCAGTTGCCGCAGGACAGGCACCGTTCGGCGATCTCGTCCCAGCGCGGGTGCTCGGCCTGCTCACGCAGCAGTTCGCGCAGGTGAGTGGTGTCGAGCCTGCGACCCATCCGCCCGGCGGTGCGATCGAGCACGGCCTGCGCAGCGGCGAGTTCCGCTTCGGTCGGCGGGCGGCTGGCAATCCTCCGCAGCATCCGCGCGCCGGCCTCGCTTGCGACCTCGACCAGAAACGTGGCGCGATCGGCGCCCAGCAGCTCGGTGAGCGACAGGTCGAATCCGGCGTCGGCCTTCGGCCCGCCGCCCATGGATACGCAGAAACAGGTGCCACCGGCCTGTCCGCAGTTGACCGCGATGATGAATGTGCTCGGCCGCCGCGTGCGGTAGGTATCATCCGAGTACCGTCCCCCTAGGAACACGCGGTCCTGGATGGCGATGGCGCGCAGCTCGCAAGCTCGCACGCCGATGAAGGCAAGCTTCGGCCCGGGCGCGGGTACGGTGATCTCGAAACCGTCGCCGTTTCTGCGGGCGCTCCAGAGCGGCTCGAGCGGAGGGTGCAGAAAACGCTTCCAGGAATGCGGGCCGACATTGAAGCCGAACCACGCATCGTCCTCGCGGCGCTGCAGGCGGTAGTGCCCGGCCTCTTGGCTGTCGGTCCACCCCGCGGGCAGCTCCGACACGTGCGTCACATCGTCGTAGACGATCGCTTCCTCTCGCAGTGTCGGTCCGAGCGTCCGGTAGCCCTCGGCCACGAGCGCGTCGAGCAGCCCCTGGAGGGCTTCCCGGACGATCACCGCATTGGCTCCCGCCGACAAAGGCTGCTCCTTCCGCTGCGTCAGCGATGGACGGAGCCGAGCATAGCCGCCCGGCCGGGGGTTGCCTGTCCGTACCGTCCGCAATGGCGGCCGTAATGACCTCGTGCCGCAGGTATTGCGGGGGATTCGCTGGCGAGGGCGGCTGGGAGCGGCCGCCGTCCCGGCCGCGATGCGCCGTCTCAACTGTTATGGTCAGAATACAAAGATACTGTGACTGTTCCAGTCGGAAGGTCTCTGCTACGTTATCCGCAGTGGCGCGATCGACAGGGCAGCTGCGCAGGCCGTCTCCATGAGCAATCCGGTCATCAATCTGTCGCGGAAATTCGAGTTGTTCAGCGAGCGGTGGGCCCCGAAAGTCATCGCCGAGATGAATGACTACCAGTTCAAGCTCGTGCGGATCCAGGGCGATTTCAT
>JAJZLX010000049.1:0-23151 GCA_021850555.1 Pseudomonadota bacterium
CTGAAGGTCACCGAGCTCCCCTCCGGGCGCGCGCTCGCCAAAGTGGCAATGGAGGATTATCTCGGCAAGGTGTTCAAGACCGAGCGAGACATCAAGGAGCTGCGCGAGCAGCGCGAACGTGTCGGCAGTACCCTGGATCCCGATGAGATCCTCAAGCTCCGGCGGGAAAAATCCGCCCCCGTCCTCGCAGCGTTCAAGCGCTGGGTCGATGACCTCCTGCCTGGCGTGCCTCCGCAGAGCGCCCTGGGCAAGGCGCTCACCTACACCGTAAAGCAGTGGCCGAAGCTGGTGCGCCACCTCGAGCACGCGGACGTGCCCGCTCACAACAATTACGTCGAGAACCTCATCCGCCCCTTCAGCCAGGGGCGGCGCGTCTGGCTCTTCGCGAACAATCCGCTTGGCGCCCGCGCCAGCGCCAATCTCTTCTCCCTCGTGGCCACCGCTCGTGCCAATGGGATCGAGCCCGGCGCGTACCTGAACTTCCTGTTCGAAAACCTCCCCGCCGCCGAGACTGTCGACGCCCTCGAAGCGCTGCTGCCCTGGAACGCTCGCAGCTCGCTCCCGGCTACCCGCCGCGCCGCCTGAGCGGATCCCCGCCGGCCCTACGCCGGCACGCTCTCGCCCGCAAGGACGGAGATGCCGGAGGGCTTACGTCCGATCCGCTAACCCCAGGAGCATGACCGTGCCGAAGAAGCATTTTCCGACCGGGCTCGATAATCGCATGCGTGATTGCGACGGCGAGATTCATAAGAAGCGCAGCGATACGCTCGTCGGCACGCTGCGCAAGACATACGGCGAGGACTTTGCCGGGGGCTACCGCGCCGACGCCAAACTCGGCACCGTATTGAAGCAGGAAGGGGTCGACACCCTAGACCAGCTGCTCAAGAAATGAGCGCGCGCCGCCCGGCGGTATCGAAGGCCATGACCGCGAGGCGCATTTACTTCACCGACTTCTTCGCGGTCGCGCCCGCGACGCTCGAAGCCTACGGCGCGTTCAACGTTTCCCTGATCAATGACTTGCCGCTGTTCGTTGACCCGTTCCTGCTGTTCGACAGCGACGAACAGCAATACCGTGATCTCCACGACGGCATAATCCGCTACGTGAAGTTCCTGCGTGACGTCGCGACCGAGGGGCCCATCAGCAAGGGCCTCCTGGATCATTGGTTCCTGTTCAAGGAGGTCAAGCAGAACTGGCTCGGCTTCAGCCGCAGCGGCAACAACGGTAGCGGGCTCGGCAGGGACTTCGCCAAATCACTGCACCGCAATTTGCACCACGTCTTCACCAATTTCGGCGCTGAGACGATCACGCGCGGGAGCCACCTCGAGAAACTCTGCCTGGTCGGAGGCGGCGTCGGCCGCGATCACTTGAGCGACTTCACCACCAATCTCATCAAGGGTTTCCTGCTCGACTACACGCAGACTTTCGCGCGGCAGCATGTCCGGGCAGAGTTTCGAAAGACCTTCACGGTCGAGAAGGTGCGGTTCGACTATGACCGCCGGCGCTGGCAGCGGGCAGATTACGAGTTACCCGTCTTCCTCGGCGATTTCGTGCTGCTGACCCCGAAAGAAATCCTCACCAAGGACGAGGCCTGGATCAACCGCCCCGACCTGCTCGACCGGTTCACCGAAATCTGCGCGGCTGTACCGGACTCCCAGCTCCGGGGCCAGATCAACGATTACTTCCTGCGGCGCCTGTCGGAGGAGCCGACCGAAAAGGAGCGGCGGGAGGCCGCCGCGCGCACCGCCGAGCGGTATCCGGCCATGCTCGATTACTACATCAAGGACAAGGAAGACACGGGCGAGGAGGCTCACAAGGTCAGCAGCCTGAAGGTCCGCGAAACCGAGGTTCAGTTCGGCGAGAACGTGCGCCGGTTTGTGGACGACAAGCTGCTCGGCACGGCGTTTTACAGGGAGGAGCCGGACAGTTTCGACGAAAGCCTGCGCCGAGTGCACTATCTGCGCCAGGTGATCGAGGACCAGGACGGTTGGCGCATCTTCTATATCGACGGTCAGCCGCTGCGGCGCGAGGCCGATGTCCAGATTATGTACCGGTTGTGCTGGTATGCCACGGCCTACGACGTGAATCGCGAGCCCAACAACGGCCGCGGGCCGGTGGACTTTAAGATCTCATTGGGCGCGGCCGACAAGTCGCTGGTCGAGTTTAAGCTCGCGAGCAACGGCAAGCTCAAACAGAACCTCAAGCACCAGGTCGAGATTTACGCGAAGGCCAATGCCACCAAGAAGACCATCAAGTGCATCGTGTACTTCACAGAGACCGAGCTGCACAAAGTGCAGCAGATTCTGGTCGATCTCAAACTCAGCGATCGGCCCGACATCGTGCTGATCGACGCGCGGGTGGACAACAAGATCTCCGCGTCAAACTTTTCTACGCCTCCGGCATAAGCATCAGCATTTCCCGCTCAATCAGACCGCGAAAGTGAGCCGTGATGCTCGCCGCGAGCGGGCGGTGCCGGGCCAGAAGTCCGAGTTCGATGTTGCGATCGAGCGCCGCTTCGGTGAGGTTTGCGGAGGTGACGAATACCGCTTCTTCATCGGCGATCACCGTCTTGGCATGCAGAACGCCGCCAGGCCCCTCGAGATCGAGAGACCGGGGATCGAAATAGACCCTCGGATGTGACGTGCCCGGCCACTCGACCGACCAGAATCGATCCGCAAAGCGCCGGACCAGCTGATCCATATTGGACGTATCCCCGGCCTTGCGCTGTAGATTGAGAAGCAGCGTGACCCGCAACCCCGGCACGGCGTCCATCCGCCGCGCCAAAGTCTCGAAAGCCCGGGGTCCGTCGAAGAACGCGTAGGTGCTGATCCAGAGCGAATGCCGCGCAAATCCAATCAATTCCTCGTACACGCGCCGGGTCGAGCGCGCAGCGACGCCCGGAACCTCGGGCCCCGACCAGACGAGGTCCACCCGCGGTGCGCGCGACTCTACCGCCCCGAGGCTCCGTATCCACGCGCCGGTCGCAGGACCCGAGAGCGCAAAAGCCGTAAGTCCGGCAAGCGCCTTTCCGGCACGCTCGGCCGATTCAGCGCTCCCCAGCACCGACTGCAGCGCCGTGACGGACGGCGACGTCGGCAGCAACCCGCTCTCGAGTGCACCGGCCAAGCGCTCACGAACATGCGGCGGCAGTTCGAGCAGCGCGTCGATCACTCGATTCCTCGAAAGAATGCGGCATCGGGCATCCCGAGCACCGGAACGACCAGCGCTCGATCGAGATAGTCATTGCGCATCTCGCAGGAGGTCTCGGCGACGAGCGCACAGCCGTGGCAGGCGGCACCGTGCAGCCAGCGTCCCTCCATGCTGCTGCCAGGGGCATGCTGGGCGCAGACCGGATCATTGGAACAGAGCGCGGCCATGCGAAGCGCCTGCGCGAGATGATCCTCGAAGTAGCGCCCCTGCTGCACGAGTCCACCCAACGTCCCCTCGGCATCGGAACTCGCCGTGTAGAGGAGAATCCCGTACCGGTGATCTTTCGGATCGACATAAATCCGTTCGCGGAGCGAACTCGCCGGATACCCACACCGCAGCGAGAGGGACTGGATCAGCAGGTGGGAAAGCGTGTGCAGCAGGATGTAGGGGCCACCTGGGAACAACCGCGTGCTTTTCCGCTCAGCGGCCCATCGCTCGTGTCCCTGTGCGAGTCCTTCCAGGCGTTTGCGTACGTCGGACTGCCCTAGCCAAGCGGCAACGGCATCCGCCTTGAACTGCACGAAGACCCCCTCACCGCGGTTCTCGGCCGCCGGGAACCACGCCGGCTCGATCGCAATCTGTGCCCGCTCGACGTCGGTTTCGTATTCGCCGTTAATGTCGGGCATCACCGCCTCGAGGCGGGTGAACCCGACGAGCGCCAGGACTTCGCGCAAGCGGTGCAATTGAGTGACCGCCTCGATTCCGTCCGAGCAGGCTCTACGGCGCCAGATCCGCTCGGGTAGCCGGCGCGCATGGAAATTCGGGTCGATGGGCACATCGTCACCGAAGCCGTCGGGAGCCGCGAGGAGCGCCTCGAGCTCGACGAGCTTGACCGGACGGTCCTCCGCCGCGCCGTGCTTCTTGGGCTGAATGGCCTCGAGGACCTCCTCATCCGTGAAGGCCGCGAGTACTGCGGCGATCTTGGGCTTTTTCTTGAGCAACTTGAGTTCCGCAGCGCTCTCGACGATCTGCAGGTCATCCCAGAGCTCGGTGATCACGGCATCGATGGCGCTGCCGCGATCAGGCAGCGAGAGTGCGCTCACGACCTGCGGGAAATAGGCATTGGATGCTGTGCGCACGAGCAACCGGCTCGGTTGATTGCAGTCCTCGTTCGTATTTCGTCCGAGCCAGGGACGCGCTCCGCGGCAGGTCCCGAGCGGATTGATCTCGATCTGGGTCGCCTCGTAGAGGCTCCTCTGCCGGCCGCACTCGCACCGCACCACGAGGTCCGCCAGGTCGCCGCTGGTGCCGCGCTCATCGAGCCAGAGCTGACGGAGACAGGGGTGGGCCGTTCCCTGGGCTCCGTGCACGAAGTAGCGCCAGTCGATATCGTCCACGTGTCCCCGCGGACAGGCTCGCACGAAGCGCGTCGCAACGACGGCGCGACCGTCAAAACGGCCCTTCTCATCGAGTGACTTGCGGTGCACGAGCCGGCGGGAGCGCTGCCGGTCCTGTCCACCGCCCTCGTCCTGCACAATGAACCATTCCGGAAAGCGCCACGCGCCGATCCCCCGAGCCGGCTGACTCGGATCGCTGGACTCGGCCGGCGGAGCATAGAGCTTAGGTGTCCGCACACCGGTCATGAGCGCAAGCTTTTGCGAGAGTCGCGGCTCGAGAATCTCCTCAAGATCGTGCGGCTTGGGCCAGGTATCCAGGCCGCCCACGATCGCCGAGTGCTTGGGCAGGTCGATGAGCGCGCCCGGTCCATACGTCGTGATCACCTGGCCGCGCCGCAGCTGGCCGTGCGCCTTGCGACTCATTCGGCTTCCTCCACATCCATCCCCGCGAGGTCCTTGAGGTAGAGATTGACCTCGGGTTCGACATCGCGCAACGAGCGGTTGACCCGGAATTTCCGGTGGATCGGAGACTCGAAGGTCGTATCCAGCATCTCCCGTAACAGAGGCTTGGGATTGGGGAGTTCGTACTTCTGGTACTGAAGCGCCGTGCCGGTCGCACGGTAGTCCTCCCAGATGGTCTGCCAGGCATCGAGCAGATCAACGATGCGGTTCTGCACGCTGCGCAGGCGCTCCTCGCGCTCGGCCTCATCCGAGAGCGGTTGCGCCCGCACCCGGGCCAGAAAGGTCTCGAGGAGCCGGCGCTCGAGGTCTGCGCGCACCGTATCGACTTGCTCGGCGCCTCGTGGGGGCGTCAGGATCGGCTCGGCGTGACGGGCAAAGGAGACCAGGGCGCCGGCAAAGCCGCGATCGAGCGCCCGCGCGGAGAACGGTGTCACGCTGCCCGCCTCGACGGATCGGTAGAACGTCTCGTGATAGTGGCGGAAGCGCTCGTAATGCGAGCGGTCGCGCGGCTTGTGGATGTTGAGCAGCGTGACGACGAGCCCAGGGCGCCGGTCATCCCGACCGACGCGGCTCGTCGCCTGAATATACTCGGCATGCGTCTTCGGCTGCCCGAGCACCACCATGAGACCGAGCCGCGGGATGTCGAGGCCGACCGAGATCATGTTGGTCGCGATCGCGCAATCGACGCGCTGGTCGATGTCGTGATAGGGCACCTCGAGACGGCGCCGGGCTTCGGCGACCTTGTCGGTGGAGACCCGCGAGGTGAGCTCGAGGACCTCGGAGAACGTCTTGCGGTCCTGGAACAGCCCGGTGGCCTCCCCGATGCGCTTGCGCGCCCCATAGGCCTTGAGGGTGTTCTGGACCTCCTCCTCGAGGATCCGGCGGGCGCTCCCTAGCTCGCGCAGCGCATTGAAGTAGCCGAGCACCGTCATGTAAGGATCGGCGGGATTCGTCAGGTTCTTGTGCCCGCCGGCATCCCGGTAGGAGCGCTCCGCGGCTCCCATGAGCGCGAGCACCGCCCGGCGCATCACGACCTTCGGATTGCGACCCTGGGCCGCGATTCCGAGATAAAGGCGCGGGGGCACCTCCGTCGCCGGCCGAATGCGCGCGAAAAACGAGTCGCGCCGATCGGGGCCCGGCGGCGGGAAGATCTGCGTGATCGATCGGGCAAAGAGCGCTTGGATCTGATCCTGCGCGCGGCGCACCGTCGCGGTCGAGGCGACGATCTTGGGCCGAATGGCGCGGCCTTCGAGCGCGCGCAGGGCGAGCGCTTCGATCGCGGTCTCATAGAGGCCGGCCATGGTGCCGAGCGGCCCTGAGATCAGGTGCAGCTCGTCCTGGATCACGAGGTCCGGGGGCGGCAGCGGGGCCGACAGAGGCTTGCCCTGGCTGGGATCAGCCGCGCCATAGAAACCATGGGCATCATATCGCTGGGCCCCGCCGAGGATCACGCCGGACTCCCCGACCCAGGGGAGGGAAGCGAACTTGTCGACCGTTGCAATCAGGAACGCCGGCAGCCGCCGGTAGAGTGGCTCATCCACCGCGACGATCGGGAGGGCCCGATCCCGCGTAAAGTCGCACTCGAAATTCGCGCACACGATGCGCAGGTCGCGGGGCTGATCGCTGTTCGGCAGCAGAGAAAACGAATTCACCCCAAAGCGCGTCCCGCACCAGGGACAGTTCTCGAGCGGAATCGGCACGGGCTTACCCTTGGGATCGGCGGCAAACTGGCGCACCTTGGCCCGTGCGCTGTCGGAGCGGCTGTCGCCCTTGCGGCCGAGCACGTTCGGTGTGGCCGCCTTGCCGACCCAGAGCCCGATCTCGAACGGCCAGGCGCCAAAGCGAGCAGCGTTCGCCTCGCGCTCGAGCTCGAGCGCGCAGATGAGTCCGGCTGCACGTCCCAGCTGGTCGAGAGTGAGCAGCCGCAGCGTGTAGCGCATGATCACGCTCACCCCGGCGCCCGCCCGGCCCTGATCCTCTGGATGGCGCAATCGGCGCAGCACCATGGCGAAGGCGGCAAGGCCGAGATACGCCTCGGTCTTGCCGCCGCCGGTGGGGAAGAAGAGAAGGTCCACCGTCTCCCGGTGAGGATCCGTCGGGTCGATGAGCCCGGCGAGGTTGAGGAGGAGAAAGGCGAGCTGGAAGACCCGCCACCGGGGCTGCGCCTCGAGCTTGAGCCTTCGGCGCAACGCGCGTGCGACTGCGCGGTTGGCCACCCGAAACGCATCGAGCGCATCGGCATCGGCCGCCAGCGCCGCGATCCCCCGATCCATCCGGCTCGCGGCGACCCCGGCCAGTCGAAGCAACTCGGTAGCGGTTTCGCGATGGCGCTCGGGCAGCGATTTCGTGCGCTCGCGCTCGTGCTCGATCCATGTGCGGTAGTGATGCACGAGCGGTGCGAGTGCGGCCGTCAACGCCGCGCCGTCGGTGATCGCACCCAGGGCATCGAGCGAGAGCTCAACATCGGGCACATTGACGGTCTCGGTCTTCTCCACCGCCGCCACTGGCAGCCAGGCCGTGCGCAGCACCCGGCAGGCGCCCTCCGATATGTCCCACTCGACCGACACCCCGTGGCCGGTCGCGAATTCCGGGGTATCCGCGTAGTGCAGGTCCGCGACCCGCTCGTCCCACTCCGCGGCGAGCGCTCCGCGCAGATCCGGCCGCGGCACAAATGGCGGGTCGCTGCGCACCTCGATTTCCGCTTGAAAGGCATAGGCGCAATCGGGATGGCTCTCATCCGGTGTGCGGCGGTTGACGAGAAAGATCGACACTGAGCGGCTGCCGGCGGGCAACCGAGAGGCGAGCTCGTCGGAGGTCACCGGTCGCTCGAGCACCTGTAGCTCGAGTCCCCCCGAATCCGCCACCTTGAGTGGGCGCGGATCCGCGGCGCTCATGAGCACCACCGCAACATGCGCCGCGCGCGCGATGCGCTGCCAGACGGGCACCGTCTTGCCGTCCTCGCCCGGAATCTCCTGCGGTATGTAGTCGCCCCAGCGCACCGTGACCGCAAGCTCGCGGGCCTCTTTCGGAACGAGAAAGCTCAACCCCATCGACGAAGGGAAATAGCCCTTCTTCGCTGCTTTGCGCTCCTCGTTCGACTCCTCCGGCAGCCCCGCCGAATCCGGCACCAGATCGAAGTCCT
This sequence comes from Pseudomonadota bacterium, assembly GCA_021850555.1. Next base: position 8,150 of record JAJZLX010000049.1, read on the forward strand.
CGTTCTCATCCGCATCGGCGCCCTTCTCCGGCGCTGTGCCCGTGGGAATCAGAAATCCCGTCAGATACCAGTTCGACGGCCGCACCCATCCCGGCAAGCGCTCTGCCGCAAGTGCGTGCGCATCCCGCGGCCCCACCAGATCGAGTCTCAGGGCTTCGATCAGTCGGTCACGAACCTCAAGAGAACTTGTCATGAGAAAAGGTCCTTGATATCGGGCGCAGCCACCCTTTTCTTCGTTCCCCGTTTACCGCGCTTGGCGCCGGTCTCACCGGCGAGCACTTGCGCCCGCGCACGCTCGGCATTCAACTCGAGGAGACGCGCAAGCACCTCCTCCTGCACCTCGTCCGGCCAGCGATACCGATAGGGCTTTTTCTTGTCGCCCCACTCCTCTTCGTCGATCTCGTAGTCGAGGAGAAATTCGCATCGTGTCGGGATGTCGGTCCAGCCATAGGCATCGAGTACCGCGCGATCCATCGCGGCGTGAAGCTCCCGCAGCTTATGGATGGCGGGACTGCTCTCATGAGGATCGTGGAACCGATTGTAAATTTCAGTAATACCTTGATTATTTTTTACCATGAGCGCGGCCCGAAACTCGTAATAACTTTTACCGACACTCTGACAGATCGGATGAATCTCCCACTGGTCCACGAAAGGAAATGGCTCAAAGCACGAAGTAGGGGTATACGCGAGACTATCCCCAAGAGTTGACATGAAAAACCGAGCCCATACCTCGTGTACTCGCGATTGGAGAACCGCGAAAGCTGCGTAGGTGTTCGATGCAATAATCGAAAGATTGCTAGAATAGACAAGCCCGCTAGGCAAAAAGGCAAACGCGAAATGAGCCGCCCCCTGAGAACCGGCAACAAGAACGCGCTCCAACTGCGCTATTGCGGAATAAAGGCCAGGTTGCCTTTCGCCGAACTGCCACCAGCGTTCGCGGCGTATCGTCCGGTTTTGGGTCATTCGCTCTGGACGCACCTTACGATCAACTATAGTCATAAGATCTGGCCATCGCCGCCTACACTCATCTTCGCCCAGGTCCGCAAAATTGATGACGTAACGATGATTGGCGTGGGTCGGACTATTCGCGACCTCCGCATAACCTATAAATGGAAAAATGACTTCGCTATTTTGTGGGTTTTTATCAATCAACCTCTGCATCTCAGATTTCGGGGTAGCGACACCTTTCGTGTCGGTGTCGTCGAATGTAAAACCCATGCCCAAGATGGCGCTGCCTTGGAAGGTCTTACCAACATTCATAGTCAGACGCGACGGATTTTCATCGCCGCCACGATGAAAGAGAAATGCAGTGATATGATCAACTTTGCGATCATCGAGCCACTTCGTGGACGGATAATGCCCTTTAAATATGTGCACGATGCTCACAATGACGGCTGCTTGGCCAGGCCACGTCAACCGTCTGCGCACAAAATAGGCCTCGCCGCAATGGCCACAGATCCATCGCAGACCTGTGGCGCGAGTTTCACCTTCACGAATCGTTTTTGTGGCAATAAGTCCCAAGGCGCCCTCGGTCCGTAACAAATTGAAGGCACGCCGAAAGAAATGAGCGACGAGGTCGGAATTACCGTGGCTCTCCTCATGTAGTTGTTTAAGCCAGTCGACATAGCCAACCGGATTAGACGCCACAACGGAGTTCTTTCCCGCAAACGGCGGATTCCCGACGAACGCATCGAACCCCGGCCGCTCGCGATCGAACACCTCCGGAAACTCGATCTCCCAATGAAACGGCGCGAGCGGCGGATCCGCATGGCGCCGCTCCGCGAGCATTTTCTTGAGGTTCTCCGTTTCCTGGCGCTCGATCGCACCGACGTACTCGAGGCGTTTGCGCTCGCGCTCTCGGGGTTTTTCGGCATCGAAGAACGCCGCGACCGCCAAGTCCCCAAAAAGCCGGACCTGCTCGAGCTCACTCTGTACCTCCTCCCAGAGCGCTCGCCGTCGCTCATCCGGTACCGTCTCATCGGCATCCCGGATCTGCTGCCGGAGCATCACGACCCGAGCGACGTGCGCTCGTAACTTTTGCAGAGAAATGTCGTACGTTTGTCTTGTGTCGCCACCGAAGCTTTCGACTTGCTGACGTGAGAGTCCGACGAGCGAATCCCCATGCCGCAAGGCATGATCGATGAACGTGAGCGGATGGTCTTTGGCAAGGGTCGCGAGCCACAGCGACATCTTCGCCAGGTCCACCGCCACGGGATTCCGATCGACCCCGTAGAGACAGCGCTGCGCGATGATGCGCTGGGCGTAGATGACCTCGTTCTCATCGGGCGGGATCGGCGGCATCTCGCCATGCGCGCGCCAGGCCGCGAGCAACGCATCGCCGAGATACCGACAGGCCTCGACGAGAAAGGCTCCCGAGCCCATCGCCGGATCGCAGACCTTGAGCTCGAGAATCGCCTCGGGCCGCGGCGGCGTGCCATCTGCACCACGCAGCCGCTCGAGGATAGGATCGAGCGTCGTGTGCACGATGGGCGCCGTCAGCTCGCGCGGCGTGTAGTGCGAGCCCGAGCGCCGGCGCGCCTCGCTCGGCTGCAGCACCACGGCGCCCGGCGGCACGAGATCCGGCGTCGCGTCACGGTCAATGACGGGATGCAACGCGGCGTGAAGCGCATCGAGGGTGGTCGCATCGCAGACAGCGCTCTTCATGCGATCGGTCAGCTTGCGCTCGGTCCGCTCTTGAATAATCTTCGCCCGCGCGCTGCCCTCGGCCGCGAGGAGAGCGTCGAGATCAAGTGCCGTCGGGGCACCCTGCTTCTTCGCCGATTTGATCGCCACCGAGCGGCCCGTCGCGGTCTCGAGCCGAAATCCCATCATCGTCTCGTACACCGAGCCGATCTGCTCGACATCGAGCGCGCGGTAGGAAATCCGCTCCCCTTCGAGTACGCGCAGCTTCTCGAGCGCGCGGAAGATCGTGCCGTCCGGTACGAGCGGCGGCTCGATGCGTGCGTGATCGCGCGCTGCACCCGCACGGCGTCCCTCGAGGAACGGATAGCGATCCGGGTCGAAGAGCACCCCGTGCCGGGGCGGCAGCCGGAGATCCTCGGCCTGCGCCCCGTCATGCACCATCCGAAAGAGCGCGATGAGCTGCGCCCAGGCGCCGTAGCGCTGATCCATCGTGTCGGGATAGAGCGCGGCATCCTCCCGCAGCCGCTCGTGCAGGCCTGCGAGGGAGTAATAGCGCAGGAAGGTCTCATTCTGGGGCAGGAGGTCCCGCTCCTCGGCATAGAGCAGGAACACCAGGCGCAGGATCACCGTGAGGAGCGCCCGATAGACCTCATCCGGATCCCCGGCGAGCACCTGCCCAAGCAGTCCTCCCTTGGTCGCATCGTCGGCCGCCTGAAAACCCCGCAGCAATTCATAGAGCGCATGCAGCACCTGCTCGGCGAGCTGCTCGGAGACTTCGTTCTGGAACTTGCGGCTGTCGGCAAGGAGCGCCGCGAGGCGCTGCGCGCGGGGGAGCGAGAGCAACCGGGATTCCGCGAGCAGGAGGCGCAGCGCCGTCGAGATCGGCCGGCCGGCCGTCTGCACCATGTCGGCGACGCGAAAATCGAGCCAGCCAGAGGACTCCCGCCGGGGGGCGGAGATGAGCCGCAAGGCTTCGCCGTTGACGAGAAGCCCCGCCGGCACTCCCGTCTGGCGCAGCAGCCGCTCCATGCGCGAGTGCGGCGAGAGCTCGAGCCGCCCGCCCGTCTCGCGGTCGAAGTCCTGTCCGGCCGAAATAACCTGCACGAGGAGCTGCCAGGGCGGTGCACCGTTTTGCGGCTCGAGTTCCCGGACGGCATAGTCGGGCCGCAGCGTCACGCTCGCCTCCGGGATCGTCACCTCCAATTCCGGCGGGATGGGCGCCTCGGGCGTGCCGGCATATCCCGTCGGTGTAAACCGCCACTCGAGCACCTGCGCAGCGAACTCTCGAAAATCTCGGATTCTCGGCTCAATCTCCGCGCTCTTCGCCCCGTAGACTGCAGCAGTCTCGCGCACGGCGTTCGCATCACCCGCAAGACACGCGCGCAGTCGCTGCTGACCTTCCGTATCGCGTTGCTCGAGGATCGCCCCCGCGCGTACCAACGCCGGCGCGGAGACGACGAGTCCCGTCGGCCGGACAAAGCCCAGCCATTCGAGATGCGCCAGAACGTGCGGATCGATTCTCGCCATGGGCTCAGTTGCTCTGCGGCCAGAGATACACCAGACCCACCGGCTCGATGCGCGTCGCTTTCACCGCGTAGAACTGCCGGATCCGCTCGGGCTCGGCCGCAAGATCCCGCTCGAACTGCTCGAGACGGCGCTGCCAGGCGCGCACGTCGGCGTCGAGTTGCCGCTTTTCCTCATCACTGAAGCCGAGAGTGAGTTGCTCGAACGGCTTGCGCGTCGCCTGCTCCAGGTGTTCCTGTACGCGCGCCCGTTGACGCTCGAGCGTCTCGCGCAGATCGCGCGCCTCGCGCTCCCCACGCTCGCGGAGCTTTTCTTCGGCCGCCGCCGCCCATTCCCGCGCACGCGGCTCGAGGCGCGGCAGCAGGTCCCCGATGTCCCGCGCCGCCGTGGCGAGCAACCGCGCTCGGACCGGCTCGGCCGGCTCCCGCCGCTCGCGCCCCGCCAGGCTCTCCTCCAGGAGCTCCAGCGTTCTCGCCTCCGCCTCGCGCGCATAGGGCTCGAGCGGCCCCTTGCGCTGCGAGGGCTCGACCCAGCGGGCGGTGACCGGCACGATCTCCTCGTGCAGCCGCTCGGCCCCCCGGCCATAGAGCGCGAGTCGCCCGAGCAGAATGATCCGCGGGATGGCATCCCGGCTCTGCGCGAGACATGCGCGCGAGAGATCGTGGTAGACAAACCCTTGAGCACGAAAGCGCGCGAGCAGCCGCTGCGCGACCCGCTGCTCGAGATGCAGGTGCACGGTGTCCTCGGTGAGCACGCCGGCGTCTTCGAAAATCACCGGCCGGATCGGCGCCTCGCGGCGCCATTCGGCGAGCGACTGATCGGACTTGCGCGGCATGCGCAGACTATCGAGGGTCGCGGTCCAGCTCGCGTCCATGTGGGCCCGCCGATCGAGCGGCGGGAACGCATAGGCCCTCTGGCCGTGCTCATCGGTGATCTCCGTGAGCGGCGCTGCGCCCAGGATCTCGAGCGCACACGAAAGGGCCTCGCGAAACGGGGGCACATGAAAGTGCGTGGCCTGCCGAGATCGATCGAGCAACTCCCGGCAGCGCTCGATCTGCGCTTCGAGCGCATTGCGTCGCTCGCGCGCCGACTCGAGCTCCTCTTCGGTCAGCCGCTTGCGCTCGGCATCGAGATCGGCCACCTCGATCTCCCGGGCGAGCCGCTCGGCATCCCGATGCCGGATGCCTTGGCCGAGCCGCCGCTCGATGTCGTCGTCGATCACCTGCGAGAGACTGCCGAGCTCGCGCTTGATGGTCTCGGTCTTGCGCACCAGAACATCGAGCACGCGATCCTCGGCGCGCTGTGGCAGCACGAAATAATGACAGCGGACGACGGGCGCGGGCTGGAGCTTCCGATCGATGCGGCCGTTGCGCTGCTCGATCCGGCCCGGGTTCCAGGGCAGGTCGAAGTGAAAGAGATCCGCGCAGTGCGCCTGGAAATTCAAGCCCTCCCGCGCGGCATCGGTGGCGAGCAGAATACGCAGCGGATCCTTCGCCGGGTCGGTGTTGAAGCGGCGCTGGATCTCCTTGCGCCGCGCACTGCTCGTGAGCCCATCGATCACCTCGATGCGCTCATCAGCCCGCGTCGTCCCCGTGATGGCGTACTCCAGCATCTCTTTCAGGTAGCGCTTGGTGCCCTCGCGGTTCTCGGTAAAAATGAGCACGCGGCGATTGAGCCACTCGGGTGTGCTCGTGGCGCGCTCGCCGAACGGTGGCAGTCCGGGACACAGGTGCGCGCGGATCCAATCGATGAGATAGCGGACCTTGGCATCGGGCACACTGCGGTATTCCTCCGCAAGTGTCTGCATGCGCTCGAGCAGCGCCTGCTCGCGGTTCCAGAACCTCACCGAGGTCTCATCCCGTGTCGCATCTTGCTCTGCGGCGACGGTGGCACGTTCGACTTCGGTCGCTTCCTCCCGCTCTGCCGCATCGCCGGAGAGTTCGCTACGCTCATCGTCGGCATCGGGCGCGCGCGTGAAGAGGGTCCAGGCGTCGGTGATCGCGGCCCCTGCGGTGGGGGCATGCCCCCTCTCCCACTGCCGCTGTGCGGTCGCCCGGTGGATCTTGAGACTCCGTGCAAACGCCTCGATCGACGAGAGAAGTCGCTGCTGCAGCCCGACGACGAGTAGCCCCGCTGCGGTCTGCGCACGGCGCGAACTTTGCGCGAAGCGCTCCTCGCGCACCGCGCGATACTCGTCGAGGAGGCGTGACAGGACGAGTTCGGGTGCGTCCTCCGGCAGGCCCTCGATCGGGATGCGCAGCACCTCCCGCTTCGGAAATCCCCCCTGAACGGCGCGGATGTCCTCCTTCAGGCGCCGCACCATCACCTCCTCGAGGGCCTTCGGTCGCAGCTTCACGCCTCGGGTGAACCGGTAGGGATCGAGCAGCTCGAGGAGCGTCGAGAAGCTGTTCGAGTGACCGTTGTGGGGTGTCGCCGAGAGAAACAGCCGATGCTCGAAGCACGGCGCCAGGTCGCGAATTGCGCGGGTGAATTGCGTCTCGATCCCGTACCGTCCCCCGCTTGCGGGTGCCGCGTGGTGCGCCTCATCGAGAATGAGCAGGCTCCCCGGCAGCATCTGTCCCAACCACTCCCGCAGCGGATCCGCGTACGTCGAATCGATCAGCAGATTGTGCGAGATGAGAAAGCGGCTGTGGGTGCGCCAGGGGTTGATGCCGAAGCCTCGCTCGCGCCGGACCCGGGCGAGATAGGCCCGGTCGAGGATCTCGAATACCCACCCAAAGCGCTCCTCGAGCTCCGCCTTCCACTGCTCGAGCACCGAGGGCGGGGTCGCGACCACGATCACCTTGGCCTTTCTGCGCAGCAGCAGCTCGCGCGCGATCAGCCCCGCCTCGATGGTCTTGCCGAGCCCGGTGTCATCGGCAATGAACAGGTTCACCCGCGGCAGTCGCAGCGCCTTGCGCAGCGGCTCCATCTGATACGCATCGATCTTGATGCCGGCGCGGAAGGGGGATTGAAAGAGATTCGGATCGGTCGCGGTGACACAATTCCAGCGCAGCGTGTGGAAAAATGCGGCGAAGCTACGCGGTGAATCAAAACCGCGGGCCGCAAGGTCGGCCCAGCCCTCCTCCTCGACGATCAGGCGATCCGGCTCGTAGTCCCAATACACCTCGAGAACCTGACCCTGGGCGTCGTCATCCGCGCAGGCGAGCCGCACGAGCGGCGATTCCCCGGGCGAGGGCGATGGAATGACCTCCTCCACCAGCCAGCGACGCGAGCGAACACGAACGAGGGCGCCCGTCTCCGGCAGGTTCTGGGAAGCTGGATTTGAAGATTGTGGGTCGGACACGGCGCGACTCATCCGCAGAGGTCAAACTGGGCGTCAGGCGTGCCTGCGCGAGTAGGCTGAGTACAATGGGAGTTCGCGAAGATCAAAGCCATCCCTTCTGTTTAAGCCTGTCCGGTGATTTATAAGCCGGAAAGCCGCATTTTCGCGACGAGACGCATCCCCCCTCCTCGGCTCGCTTCTCATGCGCGCACCGACCCACCCCGCGACCCTACCGAATCTGATTATCATTCACAAGTATCTGAAATCTCTGAAATATCTAGTGATCTCCAGTCGAAGGCGCTTCCTCATCCTCAGAGGCTGGATTCGAGGTCGCCACGCGGGCGGGAAGAGCACGCAGACCGCGCGCGAAGGCGCCGGGGCTCCCCGCCGCCCGGCGATTCATTGATGCGCCTTCTCTGATTCGGGTGCTGCCGTTACACGCGGTCCTTTCCTCGACATCGGAAGTCGCGGCGTCCCAGCTCGGAACCCTCAGCGGCGAGGCTGAACGGCACGAAATCGCCTGTCGCCGCACCGTATACCTGAGCATATGGGGTCTGCGAACGATCCCCTTCCCATCGACAGACCTATATCTTGGCACGCTCAGCGCTTCGGTCGATGCTCACCATGTAGCGCTTGGCCGCAGCGAAGGTCCGATCTACGACTGTTCGATCAGGCTCTGCAATTGAAAACTTGCCACAGACACCTTCGGTCATCGCAGACATAGAGTCATGTACTTGCATCAGACTGGTTTCGTCAAATGCCAGATCGTCTGCGTATACGGTCAATCGAATGACGCCCTTTGAATCCTCCTTTATGTGTCTACTGATCAGAGCCCGGGCGTCGTTGTGCGATTCCGCGCAAAGAAAGTTGTAAACAGAGTAGTAGAGTTCCTGCATGCTGGCCCGACGGAATCGCTCCATGGCTTTGAGCTTTCTAATTCCTTTGCCGGTTCGATCCGCTTCGCGCTTAGCAATTCGATCGCGCTCAAGCCGCACGGTGGGCTCTGATCCCAATTTTCCCAAGTACGCGCCCCCTGCCGTGATCGCCTCATCAATGACCTTGGCCCACTCGCGATCGTGAGCCGCCTCGATCCAGTCGACGTAGGCGGGATCAGCCAACAGACATCTGAAATCAACCTGTGCTTCCAGCATCGAGCGCGCAAGTATCGGGATTCCGATGCTCTCCGCCTGCCGAGCGAGGGCTATGCTGGCTCCCGCGAGCTCGATGGCGGTGCAAAAGTACGACAAGAGATAACGCTGAACCGCATCAGTCAAGTCGTAGCGCAAAAGTGAGGACACGGCCAGTGCGTGATCCCTGGCGGCGATCAGGGCGTCAAGCACTGGTGGCGCGATTGGACGTCTCGTTGCGATCATAGTTTGGTCCACTCTCGTGTTTTTCGGGATCTCCTCGTTCATGCCGCGGCCGCGCGTATGTACGGTACCGCCAGACGCGATGAGGCGTTTTTTTTCTGCTCCCCCCAGAATCAGCAAGAATGACCTGTTTGCGCTCGAATGGACCGGCGAAATGGCGGCGGGGATTTCCGACTCAATTGCTCAAATCGCCCATCCCGCTCCGACGTACTCGTTCGCGTGGCCGTCGTTACAGCTGATCCTCAGTGACTGGCGCAACCTTCGGCGCCCGGCGGAGGTACTTGAGCATGTCCTTCGGCTTCGCCGTACCCGCGCGCTCGCGCAGAATTTCCTTCGCGGTGCGCAGGCAGCCCACTTTCTCGGCCACCGCAGCAGCAATGAACTGATTCAGCGAAACCCCATCGCTCGCTGCGAGTTCGGCCGCCGCCTTCTTCACAGATGCGGGGAGCTTCAGGGGATAGGTGCTCTTGCTCATATCTTGATCCTCTTAAGGAACGTCGCGGGCGTCACCGCCTCGATCCCGAATGCCTTGGACACGGGCTCGAAATCCCGCACATTGTGCGTGACGATCGCCTCCGATCGCCCATTCACCGCCGCCTCAAGCACGATCTCATCGTCGGGATCGGCGAGCTGGGGCCGCCAGAGAAAATGAACCTCCACCGGCTCCGCGGCACTCGCAAAGGCCGCCATGAAGCCGGCGATTGCCTTCTCATCCATGCCGGTCGCCAGGCGTTGCTCGGGCCGCTTCAGAACCTCCTCGTACTCGAGGAAGAGCGCCGTCGTCACGAGCGGCACCAGGCGCTCCTCGGCAACGAACTCGAGGAGGCGATTACTCGCACCGAGCCGGCTGCGCAGCCCGGCCACGATCACCGAGGTATCGATTACGATCCGGGGCACGTCCATACCGAGTGACATCCTATACGATGTCACACACCATGGGTAGTCATCTCTGCCTCAAGCTTCGGCGCCGCCCGCGCACTGTACGCATCGTCCCCGACCAGCGCGCGGTATTCCCGATCCCGCAGCGCGATCGCCCGGCGCACCAGGTACCGTACCTGAGCGCGCAGCGCGCCATCCGGCTGCCACCCACGCGCGACGGCAGTCGGTCCAAAGAGTGCGATCGCGAGTTCCCGCTGCGTGGCCCCGGCTGCAATTCCATCGAGCACCTGCAGCGCCCGCGCGTGAAGGACATCCGCTCGTCCCGGGCGATCGGGGTAGACCGCCCCATCGTCCCGAACGCCCTGCCAAAGGGCATGAGCATCGTTCAACACCGCTGCGGCGCGATCAGCTCCGGCGGCTGGAATCTGATATGCAAACCGATCGCCCTCGCGTAATTGAGACCCGAGACGCAACCGCAGCGTCCGCGCGGCGCGGTGCAGAATCAGCCGCAGACCGCCGCCCTTCTGGAAGACTCCCCGCCGGTCTGAACGATTCCACAGCGAGAACACCTCCGCCGTCGTCGGAGCGCGCACCGCATCAGGACTTTCATCGGTCACCAGCGTGATGAGACAGCGTGTCTCGAGTGTCCACACCGGCACGACCTGCCGCGCATCGAGGCGCGGATCCACCAACGTCGCCAGACCCCACTGGGCTGCGATGCCGTGCGACCCACGACGCCGGCACCGCAGCCAATCGCGCACGTAGCGCGGATTGCGGCGCAAGTACTCCCACGCCCGAGCAGACGGGTCGAGGTGCAGCGCATAAACGTACGCTGCGGAGCAGGCCCAAGATTCGTCCATGGCGGCTCGCGCGGTTCCACGTTCTTCTTGCCTTCCGTGTCCGACGCCGGCCGTGACGTCCGCTGTAGCGCAGCGCGAACAAAAAGGGAAGCCCGAGTTTCGCCGTTTTTTCCGCGAAACTCGAATGCCCCGCCGAGCATGGGCATTCGTGTCGCGGAGTGGGTGCATTTCTCGCCAAACTCCCCAGAAATGCGACTGGCGTTCTGCACGCTCCTGCGGTAATGCTTCAACCCATGCAACACGACGTCGCTCGATGCGTCGGGCGAGGCGTGCTTCACTGAGGTCACGGCATGGGAGCGCCTGAACGATCCAACGACACCCGCGCGGTCACCGCGTGGATCCGACCGCTCGAGCTGCGGCAGTACCGATACTTCATTGTGCTCGCCGAAGAGTTGCACTTTGCGCGCGCCGCCGGGCGACTCAACGTCGGGCAGTCGAACCTGTCGAGAGAGATTCGCTCGCTCGAGCACCAGGTGGGACTGAGACTCTTCTATCGCACCAGTCGCCATACCGAGCTCACCGCCGCCGGCGAGCGGCTCCTCGAGCATGCGCGGCGCGTACTCGCCGCCGAGGAGCACGCGCGGCTCGCGATCGGGGAGTTCAAGCGCAGCGCCAAGGAGCGGCTGCGGATCGGCATCTGCGAGCGCGTGGCCTGCTCTCGTGTCGCCGCGGCATTCGCCGCGTGGCGCGGCACCCACCCCGAGGTGGACCTGCGGATCGTGAGTCGCAGCGGCCGCTCGCTCCTCGCCGAGCTCGAGGCGGGCCTGCTCGATGCCGGCATCACGGCGATACCGGTCGCCGAACCCGGCCTCGTGGTGGAGCGACTCTGGCGGGATGCCTGGGTCGCCGCGGTCCCGAAAGGCCACGCCCTTTCATCGCCACGGGCCCTCGATCCCGCCGATCTCACCCGCGAGCCGCTCGCGATCCTGCTGCCGGATCCCTTAGGAAATCCCGATCAACTGATGGTCGATCCCCAGACCCCAACCGTTCGGTCGCTCTTCATCGCCGAGCGTCCCTCGAGTGCGACGGCGCTCATGACCTGGGTTGAAGCCGGATGCGGCATCGGGCTTCTCAGTGCATCGCAAGCGGCCGATCTCGCCCATCCGAGCGTCGCTCTGCGGGCGCTCAACCGTGGGCTCGCGCCGACGGAAGTGCACCTCCTGCGCGGCGACGGCGCACTCTCGCCTGCGCTCTCAGGGCTGATCGAGTGCCTGCGGGTGCGCCCCGCGTGAGCGCTCCCGGCGCATCACCGCCTTGAACGCTTTGTCGCGCAGGATGAACTGCGTGAGCATGTGCGGGATGAGGTCAGCCGCGAGCACCGTCTCCCCCCAGGTCTCGCTGTGCAGCGCCGCATAGCGGTCGAGCTGGGTCTTGAGTCCGATCGGAAGAGTAATGGTGAGTTTGAGCGTATCGGTGCTGGGCAGCGGCCCGAGGCGAAGTTTGGCATTCATCGGCGATCTCCGGTCAGGGGCGCGCGGACGCGCGCCCTCGGATAAGGCGCGAGGATGAGATCCTTGTTCACAATCACCCGCACCGGAAAGCCGGGACGGATGGTGATCGTCGGCTGGATGTCGAGATTGCGCCGCGTGATCTCCTGACCGACCTGGTTCATGGTGCCCTGCAGGCCCTGTAGCGAGGCGTACACCACGGACTGCGAGCCGCCGTACTGGCTCGGCACGGCGAGCTCGGCCGTGGCGCCGAGCAACGTCGACACCGCCGCCCCGGCGAGAAGCCGCTTCCAGTGCCAGTCGACCCGGTCGGTGAGCCCGTCGTACCCTTCAGGATCGGTCCCCGGCAGCCGGCCGAGCACGATGGAGGCTCCATTCGGGAGGATGAGCCGCGTCCAGACGAGGAGCACCCGACGCTGCCCGTAACCGATCTGACTGTCATAGACGCCGAGCAGTCGCGCGCCCTGAGGGACGAGCAGGGTGCGCCCCGTCACCGTGTCATAGACGTTCTGCGTAACCGTGGCGATGATGTTGCCGGGCAGGTCCGAGTCGATTCCCGTCAGCAGCGCCGCCGGAATCACCGTGCCCGCGAGCAGCTCGTAGGGCGAGCGCGGGGTCACGAGATGGCCGGAGGCATAGATCCGGTGCGTCCCGCGCTCCCGGAGGAATGACGCCTTCTGCGCTTGACCCCGCTCAGTCCCGCCGGCCTTGGCGACAACGCCCGCCTCCCGGTGTAAGCCCGCCGCCGCCTGCGCGGCGATTGACTCGGCTGCCCTCAGACTCTGTGACCGGGCGGCTGCGCTCGACGACGCAGCACTTACCGCTGCCTGCACCTGATCGAGATGTACGAAGAGCTGCGCCTTGGCCGCCTGCTCGGCCTCCCGCCGGGTTTGCAGGCGCTCCGCTCGGATCTCGTCTTCCTCGGGACTCGGGAGGAACGACGGGCGCTCGGGCAGCTCCGGGATCCCCGCCGCCCGCTCTTCCTTCACCACCGCGGGTCCCAATTCCCCCGCCGGTGCCCCGAGGCGCGGGAATGTGTGCAGGCCCACGTAGCTCTGCGGCATGCGCGCAAGCCCCGGCGCGTGTGCCACGTGGGTCGGCACCGCCGCCCGGGTCTGAAGGATCGGACCTCGCACCCTCGGGCGCCTGAGCCCGATCATCGCCGCCACCAGCACCGCGATCGCAAAGAGCGCGAGGATCACCGCGAGCGTCTTGCGGTTGAGCCGCGTCACCGGGCGCGGCCGCGCGCGCAGCTCGAGCGCCGCCGCGCTTACCTTCGGCGCCACCGGCGCACCGCCCGCTGCCGGATCGCCGTCCGGGCCCTCGGTCACGCGCCGCCCCCCTGATCGGTATCCGCACGCAGATCCGTGCGCGTGATCTTCACGATCTGCTGCGGCGCACTCCCCAACCGTAACTCCGCCTGCGCGAAGAGACGATCGACGATGTAATACGGCGGGCGGACCTGGTAGTTGACGAGCTCGCTCCCGCCCTTCGGCCCGAGGATAAAGAGCGGCGGCATCTCTCCCTCTGCGATCCCGGACGAAAACTCGATATACACCCTGCGACCGTCATCGAAGACCCGCACTGGGCGCCAGGACGGATGATTACCCAAGATCCGATAGCGGAAGTTCAGTCGCGCGAGATTCACCCGCTCGGCAAGCGGCGCGGCCTCCTCGGCCGCCCGGTTTCGCGCGCGCAACGCGATCAGTTGCTCAAGCGGATACCGCCACGACACCGCGGCCATCCACGTCCGCGGCGTCGAGACGAGTTCCAAGTGATAGGTCCGTCGCGAGGTGTTGATGAGGAGATTCGTGTGCAGGCCCGCCTCGATCGGCTTCACCAGGATGTGCTCGCGCCGGTTCCGCCCCTCCCCGCTCGTGGTGTTGCCGATGACCCAGCGCACCGTATCGCCCGCGGAGACCGAGACCAGCTGCTCGCCCCTCTCGAGCTCGATATCGGTGACGCGCTCAGGACTCGTGTACACCTGATAGAGCGCCCCCGGGGTGTACGGCCAGACCTGCATCGCGTTGAGGTAGGTCGCGCGTGACGGGCGGATGAGCGCGGCGGCATTCGCTGCACGGACGGCGCGTCTCGGGCCCTGTGGCGCCTGCGCCGGCGGCGGCAGGAGATCCGGTGCGAGCTTGATCTGGCCGGGGAGCGGGAGTGCCTGCGGCACTTCGATGATCTTCACGGGAAGTGGGGGATTTTCGAGCCGGCGTGCCGCCACGAAATGCTGCAATGAAATCGAGGGCACCGGGCGCTCGCTCGCGCAACCGGCGAGGAGGCTGACGGCAACGAGGAGTGTCAGGACGAGGGGTGCGGACAGGCGATGGTGGGTCATCACTTGGGATCTCCAGCGGAGGGCACGGTGCGGACGTCCCGACTCCAGTCGAGTGCGTCGATGTAGAGGCCGAGCGGGTTCTTGCGCAGACTGACGACATCGTGGGGGGTGTGGATCACGATCGTGAGGATCCCCGTCCAGCGGGTGCTCGAGGCCGGCTCGCCGTTCTCGAACGTCTGCTGCGTCCACTGCACCTGGTAGGAGCGTGCGGAGATCCGCACGATGCTGTGCACCTGGACGGTCACGGTGCGCCGCCCGACCTCGGCGAAGGGATCGTGGGCGCGGGCGTAGGCGTTCAGCATCTGTGCGCCCCGGGGCGTCACGAAGTCGTACGCATGCAGCCAGTCGTGACGCAACACGACGGGATCGAGCGGCACGGCACGCACATCCTGGATGAACTGGGAGAGGAAGTAGGCGATCTCGGCGCTGTGCGGGTGATAGGCCTCGACCGCGGGCGCCACACCGAGCACCTGTCCGGTCCGATCGACCTCGACGACATAGGGCGTGATGCTCGAGCGGGCCGAGTACCAGAGGAGCCCGCCGGCCATGAGTGCGGCGAGTGCGAGTGCGCCAAAGGCCATCACGCGCCAGTTCCGCGCCTGTACCCGCGCCGAGCCGATCCGCTCGTCCCAGAGCTGCTGCACGGCCTGA